>JAHBST010000004.1 GCA_019638975.1 Cryobacterium sp. | reverse complement strand
CACGACCATCTGGGCGGAAGGCCGCCGGCCGTCGACCTCGCGCGGGAGAAGAAGCTTGCCGCGCTTTTGGCTGCGGGGGCTCGCGAGTCGCTCATCGCTTCAGCACACGACCTCTCCGACGGCGGCCTCGCCCAAGCACTTGCCGAAAGCGTGCTGCGCTTCGGGGTCGGTGCCCGGGTGTGGCTCGACGAGATACTGCAACGGGACGGCGTTGACGTCGCCACGGCACTGTTCAGCGAGTCGACCGGCCGCGTGATCGTGAGCGTGCCGCGCGAAGACGACGTGAAGTTTCAGGGGCTGTGCGAGGGCCGCGGCTACCCTGTGCTCCGCATCGGCGTCACGGACAAACTCGCCCCCGCCCTCGAAGTGCAGGATGTGTTCACCGTGGACATCGCCACGTTGCGGGCAGTGCACACCGGAACGCTTCCTGCCGCGTTCTTCTGATCCGCCTGTTTCACAGGGGGAACGGGATTCCGGTCCAGTTCTCGGAGAGCGACCACAGCCCTTCGCCGAACTGGGCGGAGTGGCTCGATGCGACCGGGGTGTTGAGCACCGGCCGGCCGAAGATCGGCGTCGTGCGTCCCCAGTATTGCCCGCCCACGGCATCCGGATCGATCGCCGCTCGCACCAGTGGCCACGCTGCCGCCTCCTTGCTCCCTCCCGCAACGAAGGAGAGCCCCGCGAGGAACCGCTGCGCCACCGACGGCTCGTTCACGCCCGCGCGGAACGGGGTGAGGCCGTCCTGCGCGCCGCCCGGATGCGCGACGAGCGCGGTTACCGGGCTTTCGGCCGGCCGCAACCGCCGGTCCAGCTCGAAACCGAACGCTTGCGTCGCGTGCTTCGACAGCGCGTAGCTCGAGAACGAGGTGTAGCGTTTCTCGCTCTGCAGATCGTCGGCGCGCAGAGTCACGAGCCGTGTGGAGCCGCTGCCCATCGTGACGATGCGGCTGCCCGGCGTTCTCGCGAGCGTCGGAAAGACGAGCGCGGTGAGGGCGAAGTGGCCGAGGTGGTTGGTCCCGAAGGTCAGTTCGTGGCCGTCCGCGGTGAGGCGTCGCTTCCTGCCAGCCAGGATCACGGCGGCGTTTTCCAGAAGTCCGTCGATGCGGTCGAGCCGATTGAGCTCCGCGGCGGCGGCGCGCAGCGAGTCGAGCGAGCCCAGATCCAGTTTCACGAATCCGATCTCGGCATCCGGGGTGCGGCTTCGGATGGAGCTCGCCGCGGCATCCGCTTTCGCCTCCGATCGCGCGGCGAGGATAACCCGCGCGCCCGCGCCGGCCAGTTGCTCTGCAGCGAAGTAACCGATTCCGCTGCTGCCGCCCGTGACGACGAAGGTCTTGCCCGCTTGCGAGGGAAGAATGCGGGGATCCCAGCCTGCCACTACGGCTGAGTCTCGATGGTGCCCGTCGAGGCAATCTGCTCGTGGTGGTGGATGACCTCGGCCACCACGAAATTGAACCACTTTTCGGCGAAAGCCGGATCGAGGCGGCTGTCCACCGCGAGCGCCCTCAGCCGCGCGATCTGCACTTTCTCGCGCTCCGGGTCGGACGGGGGAAGGCCGTTCGCGGCCTTGAGCCTCCCCACCTGCTGCGTGAACCGGAACCTCTCCGCGAGCAAGTGAATGAGCGCCGCGTCGATGTTGTCGATGCTCAATCGGATGCCGCCAAGCTCTTGCTCGACACTCGCACGCGTTCGCGCGTTGCCTTCGGTCTGAGTTTCGTGATTCTCGGCCATCTTAAGAGGTTACTGCCCGTCCGCTGCGCTCACTCGTGCGCCGAACTTCAGTCGCTCTTGCGTGTAGAGGATGCCGACGAGCACGAGCACCGCCCCGAGAGGTTCGTGCCATGACAGCGTTTCACCGAGAACAACGAAACCGAGAATGACGGCGACCACCGGAATCAGGTACGTCACGGTCGAGACGCTCGTCGGCCCCCACGCCCTCAAGACCGCGATGTTCCAGATGTAGGCGAGACCTGTGCCCAGAGCGCCCAGCAGAACGAGGCTGCCCGCAACAGGAACAGTGAGACTGACCGGCCCGAGGGCGAGGAGTGGAGTGAGAAGCAACATGATGACGGCAGCGGTCCCGATGTTCAGGAAAGCGACGGCGGTGCCGCTGATGGGTTGGTTGCTCACGAACTTTCGCGTGTAGGCGATCGCGACGCCGTACGACACGGCAGCGGCGATGCAGGCAAGCTGCCCCCAGAGATCCGCCGTCACATCCGTGAATTGCCACGGCGCGATGATGACGACGACACCCACGAGCCCGAGGAGAACGCCGAAGATTTGTCCGCGGTTGAGCGTCTCCACCCGGAACGCGACGGCCACGAGAATTGCGGTCGCGATCGGCGTCACCGAGTTGTAGATTCCGGCGAGGCCCGACGAAATGTGCTGTTCCGCCCACGCGAAAAGAAGGTGCGGGATGATGCAGTTCGCGACGGCGATCACGACGAAATGCAGGTAAATGATGGGCGTGCGCGGGAGCCGCTGTCGACCGATGAGCATGACGAGCCCGAGCGTCAGCGCGCCCAGGATTTCGCGGGACCAGGCGATTTGCGTGTAGGAGACGCCGTCGAGCGCGACCTTCATGAACAGGAAGCTCGACCCCCACACCAGTCCCATGAGCAGGAACTGGATGAGGGCGCCATACTTCCTGGCCCCCGAGAGCGCGTCATTCACAGACTGACACTATCGTGCGCGCGGGGGCTCCGAACGAACGTCGCGGCCCCTCGGGGCGATGCGCACGTGGGCGCCCTTCATGGCGGTAGTGGCCTATCGAGGCGAGCGAAACAAGACAGGCCGACCCTCGAAGGCTGCAAGGCGCTCCTCGAGCCCGGACCGCACCTCCGGCCACTCGTCGACGATGACCGAATACATTGCCGTGTCCCTCCATGTGCCGTCCGCCCTCGGTTGCTCTCGACGCACGACGCCTTCGAAGGTCGCGCCGAGTTTGGCGATCGCGGCGCGCGAATGCAGGTTGAGCACATCCGTCTGGATCTTCACGCGGCCGAACCCGGAGTCGAAAGCGTGCTGGAGCAAGAGGAGCTTTGCCTCTGGGTTGACGGCCGTCCCCCACACGCGCGGGTCGTATGCGGTCCACCCGATGTGGGTTGCTTCCCGATACTCGTCGAAATCGCCGAGCGTCGTCGTGCCGACGACCTGCCCATCGCGAGGTCCGCCGACGATGATGACCGCGAACGGATTGTTGCGCGGCGAATTGCGCTCTGCCGCCCACTTTCGGAAGTCATCCAGGCTCTCCGGGAATGCCGCGATCCCTCCGCCGAAACCGAACTCGAAAACCGAGCGGTGACCAATAGCCTCGTAGAGCGCGGGGAGGTGGTCATCGGCCAAGGGCTCCAGCCGGATGTAGTCGCCGGAGAGAGTCGTCGGGTCAGGTCGGTGTGCGCTCACTCAACGATTCTCACATCCCGGAGTGGCACGATGTAACGCATGAAGAACGTCGCCGTGTTCGAGGATGCCGCCCGTGCTTTCATCGACGTGCTCGGTCGCATCACGGACAAGCAATGGGACGAGCCTGGGCTCGGAGAATGGACGGTTCGAAGTCTCGCGGGTCACACCGCTCGCGCGATCTCGACCGTCGGGGAGTACCTGAACGGTTCCCCTCCCACCACCGTGACGTGCCCTGATGCCGAGGCCTACTATGCGGGGTTGCACGGAAGCTCGGGCAGTAGCGCGGCGGTCGCTGCGCGCGGCGTCGCGGCCGGAGCCGAGCTTGGCGACGATCCCGTGCCGCGGGTGACCACGACGCTCGACACCGTGCTCGCCGCGATAGCTGCTCAACCGGCGAATCGCATAGTGTCGGTGATCGGCGGCAGGGCCATTCCCCTCGCGGAATACTTGCGGACACGCACGTTCGAACTCGTCGTGCACACGATGGATCTGACCCGCGCGACCGGCATCCGTCATTCCCTGCCGCAGCGCGCAATTTCGGATGCTGCGGCCCTCGCGGCGCGCATCGCATCCCTCAGCGGGAATGGAGACACGCTGCTTCTTGCACTGACCGGACGCATCGCTCTTCCCGAGGGGTTCAGCGTGGTCTAATCTTCGTCTGTGCCGCTAATTCTTCGCTACCTCGGAATGATTGTTTCGTGGTCGGCCTTCACTCTCGCCTTCACCATTCTGTTCCTCTCGATGCGAGCGGTGATCGGCGTCGGAGGGTATTGCGCGGAAGGCGGACCTTACGTGATTGAAACCCATTGCCCCGGCAACACGGCCTGGATGACTCCCATCAGCATCTATCTCGGACTCGGTGCGGTCGCCATCTACCTTCTCGTCGCTCGCGGACTCGGCGCCTCGCTTCTGCTGATCGCGTGGCCGGTCCTGTTCATCGGGTTGTCGATCAACTTCGTCGAGTCCGGCCTCGACCCGGAGTCGATGGGGATCACGGGCCTCGCACTCGGCGGCATGTTCTTCATCATGGGAGCGATACCGCTCGTCGCCTGGCTCCGCCGGCCATCCAACCTCTTCGCCGCGATCGCGGGCACGAGCCATCTCGACGGCACGTCCGCGGGGAGCGTCTCGTTCCAATTCGGTCGGTCATCCGGCCAGGAGTCGGCGGAGACACTGACGGCGACCGACTACGTCGTCCTTGTTCCGTTGTGGCTGCTCTCCGCGCTCTTCGGGATCTGGGTTGGCGTGCTCTGGTTCAATTCTTAGAAGCCGCGCGCGTTACTGCGTCTGTCTCGTTCGCAATTCAGGCTGGAAGTGCTGCCGGCCAGCCACAAGGCCTGCTATTTCAGCAAGTTGCAACATCCGGTGCACAATTTGCCTGAGTTGCGAACATGGAGCGCGGTCATCGAGCCACGCGCGGGCCCAGTCCCGCAAGAGTTGACGTGCCGCGAACTTAGCCCACGAGATCGTGGCGTACCACGATGGCGTCGCGCCCCGGCCCGACGCCGATCGCCGACATTCGCGACCCGCTCATCGCTTCGAGCGCGAGCACGTAGTCGCGGGCGTTCTTCGGCAAGTCCTCGAAGGTGCGCACTCCCGTGATGTCTTCCGTCCAGCCGGGGAAGTTCTCGTAGATCGGCGTCGCGTGGTGGAAGTCCGTTTGCGACACCGGCATTTCGTCCACTCGCGCACCGTCGATTTCGTAGGCGACGCACACCGGGATGCTCTCGATGCCGGTCAGAACGTCGAGTTTGGTCAGCACGAAATCCGTAATGCCGTTGATGCGGGATGCGTAGCGCGCGATCGGGGCGTCGTACCACCCCGTTCGACGCTTGCGTCCCGTCGTCGTACCGAACTCCGCACCCTTCTCGGTGAGGAACTCACCCCATTCGTCGAAGAGTTCGGTGGGGAACGGTCCAGCGCCGACGCGTGTCGTGTACGCCTTGATCACGCCGATCACGCGATCGAAACGGTTGGGCGCGACGCCCGAACCTGTCGCCGCGCCGCCGCTCGTCGCGCTCGACGACGTGACGAAAGGGTAGGTGCCGTGGTCGACATCCAGCATCGTCGCCTGGCCGCCCTCGAAGAGCACCGTCTTGCCGGCATCCAGAGCCGTGTTCAATTCGAGCGAAGTGTCGGCGACCATGGGCTTCAACCGCTCGGCGTACGTGAGCAATTCGCCGACGACTTCGTCGACGGTGATCGCGCGGCGATTGTAGATTTTGGCGAGGATCTGATTCTTCTGGTCGAGCGCGCCCTCGACCTTTTGCCGCAGGATGTTCTCGTCGAAGAGGTCCTGGACGCGGATCCCCACGCGATTGATCTTGTCGGCGTAGGCAGGGCCGATGCCGCGCCCGGTCGTTCCGATCTGCCGCTTGCCGAGAAAACGTTCGGTGACCTTGTCGAGAGTGCGGTGGTAGCTCGTGATGAGGTGCGCGTTCGCGCTCACCCGGAGGCGCGACACGTCAACGCCGCGGGCGCTCAACGCATCCAGCTCCTCGAAGAGCACCGCGAGGTCGATGACGACGCCGTTCGCGATGACCGGTATGACGCCGTCTGTGAGGATGCCCGAGGGGAGCAAGTGCAGCGCGTACTTCTCCGATCCGACGACGACGGTGTGTCCCGCATTGTTGCCACCATTGAACTTGACGACGTAGTCGATGCGATCGCCGAGCAAGTCGGTCGCTTTACCTTTGCCTTCATCGCCCCACTGGGCGCCGATCAGCACGATGGCGGGCATGGCAAACATCCCTTTCGATTGGTGGGGATTACACCCCAGTCTATCGGCGGCTACTGACGGAATCCCACGTGTTGCATAATCCACGCGTGCATCGCGACGGCGGCGGCCGCCGAGGCGTTGATGGACCGCGTGGAACCGAACTGGCTGATTTCGACGATCGCCTCGCACGCGGCGAGCGCCTCGGCGGAGAGCCCCGGGCCCTCCTGGCCGAACAGAAGCACGCATCGTTCTGGGAACGGGAACGTCTCGATGATGACGCTCCCCGGCACGTTGTCGATGCCGATGACGGGCAGGCTCGCCTCTTTCGCCCACGCGGCGAAGGTCGCGACATCCGGATGCTGCAGCACGTGCTGATAGCGATCGGTCACCATCGCGCCGCGCTTGTTCCACCGCCGGCGCCCGATGATGTGAACGGTCTCGGCGGCAAAAGCGTTGGCGCTGCGCACGATCGAACCGATATTGAGGTCGTGCTGCCAGTTCTCGATCGCCACGTGAAACGGATGCCGCCGAAGGTCGAGATCGGCGACGATCGCTTCCATGCGCCAGTAGCGGTAACGGTCGATCACGTTGCGGGTGTCGCCGTGTTCGAGAAGCTCCGGGTCGTACTCGGGGCCGCTCGGCAATTCCCCGCGCCACGGACCCACCCCGTGCGTCGTCAGCTCGGGATGATCCATGCCGCCAACGCTACTCGGTGAACGCTACTGCCCCGTTGCGCTTGCGTCGGAACGACGCGAAGCCGACGAGAATTCCGCCGAACAGAAGCAATCCGAGTGGAAGCATCACGAGAGACGTCGGGTCGACGCCGGCGCCCGTGTAGGCAAGACGGAACGAGTTCGTGAACGTGATCGCGTTCGGTGCGACGTCTCCCGTCCAGCGCAGCGGGAGCAGCGCGACAGTCGCGCCATCCACGGCCGGGCCTTGAGTGCCGTCGTCCTGCACGACGGTCGTCGTCGTGCGCTCTGCTCCACCCGTGACGGTTTCCGCGATCGAGCAATCCGCGCCCTCGGCCAGTTCGGTCCAGGTCACGATCTCGTTGGCGCTGATGGACTGAGCGGCAGGCTCCACCGCGGCGATGTCCCTCCCATCGAGCGTGCACGTGAGAGTCAACTCGAACGGTCCCGCCGACCGCGAACCCGCCGGGCCAGGATTGATGACGAGCTTCGTCGCCGACACTTCCGCGAAACGGTAGGTGTTCTCGACTGAGAGCGCGGGCTGCGCCTGATCGGTTGCCGACAGGATCGTGGGGTCGACGCTCACGGTGAAAGCGCCGCCAACGACTTCATCCCCGTGTTCATCGAGGACTCTCGTCATGCCCGCGCCGCCGGCGCGAGTCTCCGCAAGCGTGCAGTCCGCGCCGGATGCGAGCCCTGAGTAGTCGGCGATCGGTGACGCCGCCGTCACGGTGCGGGTCGCCCCGCCCGGAATGATCACATCCTTCCCCTCCCGGGTGCAGCTCAGGCTGAACTCAAATTCGACCTCCGGCACAGGGTTGCGGGCGAACTTGTCGATCGCCCCGGCATCTCCCGCGAACGTCTTCGTCACTTCGAGTGAACCCGTGAGATACCAGTTGTTGACATCGATGTTGACGATCGGCGATGGCTCGGGAATCGTCGGGCCCGGGACGGTCACCGTCCCGGTGGTCGAGTCGATGCCGTCGTTCGGGGTAATGACCACCGCATCCGCTCCTTGCAGACCGCCTTCCGTGAACGTGCACTCGGAGTCCGCGATGATGTTCTCGAGCACGGCTTGCCATGCATTCCCAGCGTTGAGCGTCACCGAGCCGTCGAATTGCGTCGTCGCGCCGAACGTGCACAACACATCGACCGTGAACGTCTTGTCGGCACCGAACTGGGCCGATCCGTCGCCCATCAGATGTTTCGTGATGACGAGCGCCGCGGGAGCGTCGAAGCGGTTGTTGGCGGTCGCCGTGTTCGTCACGCCGCTCACGTCATTCGGGCTGAGGCGGGTGAAGGTCGCCGTGCGGGCCGTATTGTCGACGACGACGCTCGAGCCGGCATGCGTCGAATCGGTCGCCGCGGACATGATCGTCGAGTCCGCGCCCTTCGCGTCGGTTTCGGCGACAATGCAGTCCGAATTGACCGGAATCCCCGTGATGGTGCGGGACTGGGTGTCGTCGAGGGTGAAGGATGCGTCGCCCGCCGCGAGAGGTACGTCGACGCCGAGGAACGTGCAGCTCACGGTGAATGCGTAGGCCGTCGGAATGACCGCCGCAGTCGTCGTCACGGTCTTCTTCACCGTGAGGCCAGCGAGCTGGTAGTCATTCGTGAGCGTGACCATCGGGTACAGGCTCGGGTCGGTCACGAGAGGATCGATTGTGACCGTCGTCGCTGTGTAACTTGACTGGCCGCTATCCGTGGTTTCCGTCACCGTGCACTCAGCGCCGCCCGGGAGATCGGTGAAAGTCAGCACGGGGACCGTCGCGGGGGTCGTTGTCGTGTCGATGGTCATGGTGTAGTCGCGTTGCATCGTCTCCGTGAGAGACGTGCACACGAGCTTGCCCGTGAATGTCTGTCCGTTCGGTATGAACGTCGCTCCCGGTCCCGTGATCGTCTTCTGCAAGCGCAAGCCACCGGTCGCGAGCGCCACCGAGACCACGGAGTAGTCGAGCGCCGTGACGGGGCTGTCGGTCGCACCGGTTCTTGTGATCGCGGATGCCGACAGAGAGTTGTTCGCCGTCGTGTCTGCGCCCGGAGTCGCGGACAGCGCGGCCGTGCGCGTCACGATGTCGATCGTCACCGTGTCGGCGGGCTTGAACAGGTTTGCCGAATCGAAATCGATCACGAACTGGAGGCCCGTCACCACGGTCGGATCGGCGAGCGCGCCCGCCGTCCACGGCGCCCAGCCGGTAGTCGGATCTGAACCGCAAGCATTCGCGTTGGAAGGATTTTGCAGTACGGCTTTGCACGGTGCGGCGGCGGTCGTGTAGTACACGGTCATCGTCGCCCCGGGAATGCCGAGGTTCGCCGTCACTTCATCCGCGAATCCGGCGGCCCACCTCGAGTTCCGCACGAATCCGTCGAGAATCGTCTGGTCGCTCACATCCGGCAGCCTCGTCGACAGCACGAGGCGCGGCATTTGCGTCGTTCCCGTGTTCTGTGCCGTAAGCCGCCAGGTCTCCTTCTGGCCCGGAAGGGTCAGCGGGACGCACGGGAGTCGGGAGAATCCGTCCGCGTCTTCGGCCGCCGTGCAGTCAGGGTTGGAACCGCCGATGAAGCCCTGATCGTTCGGGAAGTCCCCGTCGAGGTTTGCTTTCACCGTCATGAGCGCGCGCAATGCCGCTTGCTCGGACGGTCGCACCGTGGTTCCCGTCGAACACTCGCCCGTCGCCGCGTTGTAGCTCGCGGTGAATCCGGCGGGAGCCGTGCAGCTGTCGAAGGGGCGGTCGCCGCGGATGCCGAACGTGTTCGTCACATTCGTATCGTTGACGAGGCCCGGGCGGAACATCATCGGGATCGTGATCACGTAGACCTGACCGACCTCGAGGACCGAACCGGCGGGGAAGGTGTAGGTGATCTGCGTCGGACCGTAGGCATCCGCATCGACGTCGACGGTGGGGCCGGAGGAGCCCGTCGGAAGCGCTGTGCCGTTGGCGGGAGAGGGTGCCGCGCCCGTGAGCGCGTAGTTGTACACGAGAGGCTTGTCGGGATCGAAAATGAGCTCGGCGCCCACCCCATCGCTCGGCAGGTAATCGGTGATCACGGGGTTGAGGATCGGCCAGGTACCGGTATTCGTGACCGAGAGGGTGTAATCAAACGTTCGACCGGGCGCCTTCACGCCGGCCGGCTTCTTCTGAACCTTCACACCGGTCGTCGCGTGCGAGAAGAGGTACGTCGCCGAGTTGGTCGCCGTGGCCGATTTTCCCCAGATCCCGAGCACATCTGCGCGAAGCGAGTTCGTCGTCGTGCCGCGGAGTGCTTCGCCCGGCGCGGGAGCGTTACCGGTGAGGTCGGTCAGGACCGGGTCGCCCGTGCGAAGGTCGACGCGTCGCTGAATGAGAAGCGGAATGCTGATGACAGGCGCCTGGGGGTTCTCCCACTGGGAGTCGTCGAGGCGCTTCACCGTGAGTCGGATGCCTTCCACTTGCGAGGCCGAAACTCCCGCCGGCAGGAAGTTGGCTTGCGCTTGCGCTTGCGTCTTCCACGTGTTGGCCCCGACCCAACTTCCGCCACGATCGAGGCATCCGCTATCGGGCGTTGCCGCGACGGCAAGTGCCGTCCAGGTTCCGCCGACGCACGCTTCCACTTGAATCACGGTCGCGCTCGCCCCGGTCGTCGGACTGAATACGGGCAGCGCGGGCGTGTTCGCTGCCATGCCGGCGAAATCGAAGGCGTTCCAGAAAGTGGCACGGTCATCCGTGATCGTCAGCGTGCGCACTCGTTCGCTGCCGCCGGGCGTCGCGACGAGAGTGAGCGGGAACACGCTGCGGTTCGGCTCGGTTTCCGTGGGCGTGCCGAACGACTTCGACGTCGTGACCGAAATCGTGCTGGCGACGAGAAGGATGTTCGCGCCTTTCCGGGCCGCGAGAGTCAGGTCGGCGAACGTGGGAGACGTCACCAAGCTCGCGGTGTCCCAGCGACGGTCGGCGACGACAGCCTGGGTCGAGTTGTAGTCCGTCCCTGCCACGATCGCTCCGCCGCTGCGCTTGGATGCCCGCAGGCTCAAGTCGAAGACCGTAATGGACTGGCCGTTGGTCGCCTTGATCGCGCCCGTGTAGACGAAGGTGAAGCCCAGCGAGTCAGCGAGCTGCGACGGCGTCCACGCAAGGACGGTAGCCGTCACTGCTGCGAGCGTTCCGGATGCGGTGAGGTTCCCGCCCGCGGTTCTCGTGACGGTCACCGAGAGCGCTGTCGCACCGGACGGATGCGTGAGCGACTGGAAACGCACGAGGTTCCAGTCCTCGAAGGGCGAGTCATTCGGCGTCGCTACCGTCGTGTTCGGTTCGCTGATCGTGAGGGAGTTCACTTTCGCCGGCGTCTGGTTCGTGGCGGTGATTGTCACCCGACTGGTCGGCTGAACGGCTACGGATGCGTCGGGAATGGGTATCGGCCCGCCCGCCCAGGTTTTCGCCACGGCGACGGCGAGCGGCGGATCCTGCAATTGAAGAGTGTCGGACGCGCGATCGGTGAGCGGTCCACCCACCGCGAGGGTCGCTTGAGACCACGCGTTGTTCAGGATGACGCTGTGCGCGGGAACCGAAGCGGTGAGGTTCGTGTTGTACCGGTATCCGTCGACTACGGGTGCATTCGCGTCGCTGCGCAACGTATCCCGCATTTGGTATACGAGGTCGATGAGCCGGTTGTGTCCCGAGGAATCCGCCACACCGCTTCCCGGCGCCGGATTCAGTCCGGGGCGCTGGGTTCCTTCCGTGAACGTGAATCTCACGGCGAGGTAGTCGGCTTGCTGCGCCGCGCTCAGCGTGCGAGTGGCGGCGTTTCCGCCATCGCACGGCGCGGCGAGCGTGCAGTATCCGCTGATGGAAATCCACGTGGAGCTGGCCCGGCTGTAGAACTCGATAGCGACTTTGTCGTATTGAGCGAGCGGGTCGATCGAGTTGATCTTCGGAATCTGGTAGAGATCGTAGGCGTCGTACATTCCCTTGGAATACGCGCCCGGATCCGGATTGCCGGACGAGTCGACCGCGCCGTCGTAGATCACCATTTTCTGCACGCCCGTGTAGGAATCGGTGGACCAGGACAAGCGAGCGCGAGTTCGCTCGCTATTGCGCGTGGTCATGACGCCTTGTTTGTTCGTGTTGTTCGTCCTGATGAACTTCTTGTCGAGAAGGTCGGCTCCTCCGGATCCGCTGTCGTCGTAGGGGACAAGATTGACGACCGGGCACGGGTTGGATGTCGCGGTGTTGGATGTCATCGCCGAACCGCCGACGCCGTTCGTTCCCATCGATGCGCTGCAGTTCTCCAACTGGATGGCCGCGTTTGGTAGCGCCGTCGCACTGCCACGCAACGTGGATCGTAAGGCGTACTCGACATTCGCGACGAGCGTTTGGTTCGGTTGGAATCCGGTCGTGCTGTCCCAACTGAGCTTGAGCCCGTAAATGCTCCCCTGAAGAGCGGTGGGAATGTCGTAATCCTGGACGCCGGGGCCCAGCACCGTGAGCACCGTGTACGTTCCGGCGGAGTCACGATACGAAATAGTCAGCGTCGCGTTGCCGGGCACAGGCGTGACGACGAGTCGTGAGGCGTTGAAATAGGTGTACCAGTCGGTCAATCCCGTCTCGGTCGACGGGTCGACCATGTCGATGTGGTCGAACGGCCTCGTGGAATCCGGGTAGTCGAGAACGTGCGTGGTCAGCGTCGCCGTCGTCGTCTGACCGGCAGCCGCGCGCAGACTCAAGCGGTTCAGAGTCTTGAACGTCTCCAGATTGATTTGGTCGGCGAGCACCGTCACGGTGTCTGTCGCATACTTGGGCCCGACGCTCTGACTGTAGACGTCCGTTCCCGTGACCTTCACTTGATTCGTGTAGAGAACGCTGAACTGCGGGGCCACCTGAAGAGGATTCGATGCGATCGTGAACGGCACGGTCGCCGTGACTCCGTGTGCCATGTTTCCCGTGAAGGTGACAGTAAAGCCTGTGACGCGGAGCGCTGAGCCGGGCGCAGGCAAGCCGGGCGCCGTCGCCGAGACAGTAGAGCTCGATCCGTTCGCAAAGTAATAGGTGATGCTCGCGGCGGTCGCGCCGGCGGGCCAGGAGACTCCGCCCGTGAATCCGCTGAAGATCAGCCCGCCGCCCGTGTGCGCGGGAGCAAGGGTGTTCGTCCCGTCGAGCAGCGCCGGATTCGATGGCTCGGAAATCGTGAGCGAGGCTAGAGGAATCGATCCCGAGTTTCCACCTGTGAGGGTAACCGTGCCATGCGTCAGGTCGCTCGCGCCGAACGTCACCGTCGACATCCGGTCGGGCGTGATCGACTTTCCCGCCGAGACATCGCTCGTCGCGTTCGTGACGACGTAGTTCGCGGTCACCGTCTTGTTCGCGGACAGCGCGTCACGAGCGACGACCGATTGCGCGACATTGGAGTAGGTACCCACCGTGATCCCGGAGCGGTTTTCGAGACTGAGCACCATGCTCGCGTTCGCCGAACGCGGGATGGCAGCTGTTGCGCCGGACGAGAAGACGACGCGGATGCCGCCCGCGTTCGCCGGGTCGACTCCCGGCGGAAGAACGAGTGGATCCGTCGCGTTGACCGACGGCGCGTCCACCCACGCCGGCGTGGCGAGTGAAGCATCCCAGAGCGATACCACCGCGGATGTCGCCCCGGACGGCCACACGGCGGAGTCGAGCGATTGAAGCTCGAGCGCCGTGCGGAAGATGTTCCCGGCCGCCGCCGGATTGACCGGATCCTGGATCGTCAGGGAGGAGACGGCCGCGTTCGACGTGTTGGTTCCGCCGAGCGTCAACTCGGTGCCGAGTCCCGCGACCGCGATGTTGGTCGCCGGCGAAAATGATTTGGTGGGCTGCGTGGCGAGCTCGAGGGGCACGTCAAGCTGAACGGATGCCGTGCTCTCGCGCAGCGGAGCGTTATCCGCCACCATTTGCGATGTGTTCTCGACCGTCCGGGGTGTCGGCGTGTAGTCGAGGTCAGAACGCACGGTAACCGGGATCGTGACCGTGACCGTGCCGTTCGTCAACCCCTTTTGACCGGCGGGAGTCGTGAGGTTCTGGTGGAAGGCAACCGTGACCGTTTGCCCGCTGATCGTAATAGTTCTCTCGGCATCCGTGAGAGCCGGAGTGAGGAGGATGTCGCCCGGGACCGGAAGGATGAACTCCGGCGGAACGACGTCCGTCAACACGGCGTTCACGCACTCGTCGGTCAAAACGGAGCAACCGACTTCGATCTTCCAGTTGAAGGTGTCGCCCTCGTGAACCAGAGTCGCGTCGGCAGACTTCACATTGCGGACGGCCGCAGGCTCGAACGCGAAAGCCGCGGTCGCGGGGATGAGGGTCGACGCCGCGACAAGAAGGGCCGTACCCGCCGAGACGATCGCGCGAAACGGCTTCGGGCGCGGTCGCCCATCGGCGGCGTGACGTCCGGACATGCGCGACGATCGCGATCTCATCGGTGTATTCCTCGGGTTGCACCCCGCGGCAGCCCGGCACGGAACGAGTGCATTCGCTCCGGAGATCGGGTGTCTCCAGGGAGTTCTAGATTCGGGTAAAACGGTCGAGAACTTCTAGGTCAGAACTCGCCCGCCCCAAAGCTTAGGTGCCCGATTTGAGTGATGGGGCGCTATTCGGGAAATGGCCGACCCCCAGTGCTGGGGCCACTTGCCTCAGTCAAATGCCGCTTCCGACAAGTCCATCGGGGGCAATCCGGGTCGAAATCGGCCAACGCAAATCGACTGCTCCCGTAGAAACGGCAACAGTTCAACGCGGCCACTCGTCGTCACCGGACCCGAGAGAACCGTGATGCCGGATTGACCGTGAAGCACGCGAGCGAGCACCACGGGGTCGCCGCCGATCAGTCGGATGCGGGTCGTGAGGATCTCACCGGCCTGCACGCGCGCACGCCATCGCGCGTCCGACTCCACGAGCACTTGGGCGACCTGGACGGGACTGTCGACCGCCCCGAATAAGGCGATCAGCCCGGGATGCAGCGGTACGGCGCTGCTCACTGCTACAGGTGCGCCGGTTCTCGTCGCTGCCGCGAGAACACGCACGAGCTCGACAAGTCGAGCGCCTTCGCTCAATCGAATCGTGACCGCGAGCGCGCGGTACCGCTGCACCGCCAACTCCGCGAATTCGCGCAGCGGATGCTCGGTCGGTTCGGCTCCGATGGCGACATATCGAGCGGCGTACACGCGAAGCCAAGCGGCTTCATCGCTTCGCGCGGAAGTGCGCACCCAATCGAATTCGCTGAAGTTCATGCCCGGCTGTGCCGCCGCGATGAACCGGGCGACATCCGGGCCGACGCCATCCAGCGTCACGGTGCTTCCCGGCCGCGGGGCGACAGGCTCCCATGAGCCCAGCGAGATTGCGGAATCCTGGCCGCCCGCGGCTCGGGACGGACCGAGAATCGAGCGGTTCCATCCGCCGATCGGGACACGGTCGGCGAGGGTCGTGACCACGGAGCGATTCACGCACAGCAAACCTGCCTCGACCGAGTCGAGCCACGTTTCGACTTCGGAAGGATCGAGAGAATGAATCGCGGCCGACAGCCCGAAGCCGTGCGCGTTCTGCACGCCGATCGCCTCCTCGAGCGTCGCGACGCGCACAAGGTCGAGCACGGGCGCTCGCCGCTCGGGTCGCCGAAACAACGCGGCGGGCTGGACGCCATCGCGAAGGCCCGGAGACCACAGTCTGCCGGCACGATCCAGCTTCCGGGGGCGTACGCGCCAGGATTCCCCCTCGAAAAGGGATTCGAGGGTTTCGAGTTCTCGAGTGCCCGCCGGTCTCGCAAGCGCCGAGAGCCCCGCACCAATGCTCCCGGGACGCCCCGTCGGCAGAGACGAAACGGCATCCGTCAGGCGACCGAGGAATCTCGAAGAGCCGCCCGCGGAGCCCACGAGGATCAGCGCGCCCATCGATGTCGGCGCTTGTCCGCCATGATCGAATGCACTGCTCAGGATGTCGGCGACGGCCGCCTCGAGGTCAGCGCTCGGCGTGACGATCATCGAGTTTCGCCCGCCCGTCGTCGACGAAAGCACCATTTCCGCTCGCCAGGAGTGGAAGAGCTTTGCGGCGTGCCTGCTCCCGGAGTGAACGACGCGATCGACGCGCTCGTCGCACAGCAGAACGCGGGAAAGCTCACTCTCTGTGTCGACGAGTTGCACCAACCCTTCGGGAACCCCGCCGGCTATCAGTGTTTCGACGAATACGGCGCAATTGCGACGTGATTCCGGCGCCGGTTTGATGACGACGGGGCAACCGGCCGCGAGAGCCGAGAGGACGGTCCCTGCGAGCGAGACCAGCGCACCGATTCGGGGGGCGACGGCGACGAGGAGGCGGGGAGGCACGAATGTCGCTCCCTCTGCACCGTCGAGCTCTCGTGCATTCCGCGCAGCGCTCGACGCGAGAGCGATCGCGGCCGTCACATCGGAATCCGCGTCTTCGATGCTCAGGCCGCTTTCGCTCACGGCGACCTCGACAAGACGCCCGCGCCATTCGGCGAAAGTCTCGGAGACGCTCTCGAGGACCGCGCCGCGCGTGGAGCCGCGTCGTTCGCTCCACTGCATGCCCGATTCGATCGCGGAGTTCAGTCTCGAATCCAGCGCCGCGACATTTTCGACGGCCGAACGCTCGAGAAATGCCTCTCCCGCCGCCGAATCCCGTGCATGCTCCAGCACCCCGAGCGCCCATTCCCGTGTTGGCGCCTGGGAAAAGTCCGCGACTTCGATTCGAATGAGATTTTGATTGCGAAAGGTGTCCGCGACGGCGTTTCGCGACAGTTCGATGATGGAGCGGAAGCGTTCCTCCCGCGCGCGCCGCAACCCTGCCGCCGTTCGGGCTCCCGTCGAGGCGGCGGGTTTATCAGGAGAGAGTTGTCGTCGGATGCTGCGCACCAGATACGGTGCGGCAAGCGGCAATTGGCCCGAGAGGATCACGGGCGACTGCACCCGGACGCCGCCGAGATCTCGCTTGGCGACTTCGACGGCACGCGTGGCAATGCCCAACGGAAATTCGTGCTCGAGGACTTTCTCGACCTTCCGAACACGCGCGAGTCGCCAGGCGAATGCGGCGATCATAAGGTCTTGCGTCGCCGAGACTACCTGCACGGCACCTCCGTGCGCTGGATCGAGAGCGAAATCGAGCATCCGAAGATAGTGCGCGTCCGCTTCCTCGCGCGTTGAAAACGACGCGTTCGCCCATCCGTGATCCGCCGCGAGCGCTCTCTCATCCTCCGCGTGGTCGCCCATCGCGATGCGCACTGTCACGGCCGTTCCGCCGCCCGCCCGCCTTGCGCGCGAAACGTGAACGACGCGACGGAGCGCAGACAGGGAGTCGGGAAGATTCGCGGGAAGCGAGATTCCGATGCGGGAGTGCGGAAAGCGCGGCGCCACGAATTCGAAAACGCGCAGAGTCGGTTCCAACTGGTCGAAGGTCGTAATCTCGAGGATCAGCGTCGCGTTGGGCTCCTGCCCGGTGACCTCGCAAAGCTGCGCAACTCGGTCCGCGGCGTCCGCGACGACGCCATCAAGGTCGGCCATCCGCCAAAAACCCGTCACGGCCGGCAGCGGTACGGACACCGACTCCACGCCGTCCTTCAGCAGCAGATCGCGAACGTCCTCCGCGTTCTTGTCTGCCTCGCGCTGCCCGCTCGCGGCCGCGAGCAGCGGGTGGAGAGACGGCCGGATGCCGCCCCTTGCGGTCAATTGGGAAATCTGCTCCTCCAGCTCGCGTGCATCGAGCCGCAGCAGAAGGTGTGAGAAGTATCGAAGGACGCCTTCGCGCGCGGCAGCGGCGACCGCAGCGGGAGCGAGAGTCGCGAGCCCGGCCGACGTGTGCGTGAGGAAATCGACAGCCGAGCGGATGCCGACGGGAACCGAGCGGGAGAGAACCTCGAGATTTCGCGCGACGACCCTGGCGTCCTGCGGCCGAAGAACTCCGTCCACGAGTCCGATCGCAAATTCGGTCCCACCCGGAACGCCGAGGAGCGCATCCAGCCGACGTTCTGCACTGGAAGGCGGAATGGTCGAGTCGTTCCTCCAGCGCTCGGCTGCGGCGATGGCCTCCTCGGCGGCTGCGCGCACGTCCCCGCCGGGGCCTGTGGGCAGGTCCCGTGCTCGCGCTGTCATGCTGAAAGGCTACTGGCCGCACCTGAAACCGGGCCACAGGAATAGCGCGCACTCGTTAGGCTCGAAACATGCCAGCGGATCGCGACATCGTGATCGTCGGCGGCGGGCACAATGCTCTCGTCGCTGCGACCTATCTTGCTCAGGCGGGGAAAACAGTCACCGTGCTCGAACGGCTCGAGACTGTGGGCGGTGCCGCGGTTTCCGCGGACGCCTTCCCGGGCGTTGACGCTCGATTGTCTCGCTACTCCTATCTCGTGAGTCTGCTCCCGCAACGCATCATCCGCGAGCTCGCCCTCGACATCCGCCTTCTTCGGCGGCGCTATTCGTCGTTCACCCCCGAGCCGGGCACGAATCGCGGCCTGCTCGTCGACAATGCGGATCCCGCTGCCACCGCGGCTTCGTTCGCCTCGATCGGCGCGGTCCCGGATGCCGAAGCCTGGAGCGATTTCTATCAGGGGACAGCGACTGCGGCCCGCGCCATCTTCCCTACCGTGTGCAGCCCGCTGCTCACCCGATCGGAAGCGCGCCGCGCTCTCGGAGACGACCGGTTGTGGGCCGCTCTCATCGAAAAGCCGATCGGTGAGGCCATAGAGTCCTCGTTTTCGAATGATCTCGTGCGCGGAGTCGTGCTGACGGACGCGCTCATCGGTACCTTCGCCGATGCGCACGATGCGACACTCGCCGCAAACCGTTGCTTCCTCTACCACGTGATCGGGAACGAGACGGGAAACTGGGATGTCCCCGTCGGCGGTATGGGCGCGGTCACATCCGCTCTCGGTGCCGCAGCACGGAAGGCGGGAACGACGCTCGTCACCGGTGCCGAGGTCACCCACATCGATCCCGACGGCGAAGTACGTTACACACGCCGCGACGAGGAGCATCGGCTTTCCGCGTCGACCGTGCTCGCGAACGTCGCCCCCTACGTCCTCGACCGACTCGTGACGGGGTCGTCGCCCTCTTCTGCCGATCGCCCCGAAGGCGCGCAGGTCAAAGTGAACCTCATGTTGAGCCGATTGCCGAAACTGCTCGACGCGTCGATCGATCCCGCGGCCGCGTTCGGCGGCACGTTCCACATCAACGAGTTGTATAGCCAGCTCCAATCGGCGTTCGACGCGGCGGTCGGCGGATCCATTCCGGATCCGGTCCCCGCGGAGATCTATTGCCACTCGCTCACCGACCCGAGCATCCTCTCGCCGGAACTTCAGTCCTCCGGCGCGCAAACACTCACGGTCTTCGCTCTCCACACTCCCGACCGGCTTCTCACGCGAGAGAACAACGAAGTCATGCGGCGCAAGCTCGAGGCTGCGATCATATCGTCGCTCGATTCGGTTCTCGCCGAGCCCATCGAATCCGTCGTCATGGCGGATGCCGACGGTCGACCGTGCATCGAGACGAAGACCACACTCGACCTTGAAGACTCCCTCGGGATGCCCGGCGGAAACATCTTCCACGGCCCCCTCTCATGGCCTTTCGTCGAGGATGATGCGCCGTTGTCGACGGCCGCAGAGCGCTGGGGCGTCGCGACGGCGTGGGATCGCATCCTGATGTGCGGGTCCGGCGCACGGCGAGGGGGCGCGGTGAGCGGCCTGGGCGGCCACAATGCGGCAATGGCGGTACTGGAGTCGGCCTGAATCGAAGTTTGCGCGCTGCTGGCACTCGTATCTTCCCCTCTGCGTCCATCGGGTCTACTGTCTAAACGTGAGTTTCGCTTTCCCTCTCGATGAATTGCGCGGCCGGGTCGCCGGACCGGTGCTCGCGCCCGGCGACGACGGCCTTGCGGACGAGGTGAGCGGATTCAACCTCGCGACGAGTTTCGCTCCCGTGGCTGCCGTCGGGGCGACGAATGACGCCGACGTCGCCGAGGCCGTACGTTTCGCCGCTCGGCACTCGCTGCCGGTTCGAATGCTCGCCACCGGACACGGACCCGCCGAGCGTGTTACCGACGGTCTTCTGGTCGTCACCAAGCGGCTCACGCACCTGGACATCGACGCGGAGACCAGAATCGCGACGATCGGAGCCGGGCTCAAATGGGAAGCCGTCCAGGCCGCCGGCGCCCCGCTCGGCCTCACCGCGATCACCGGTTCATCGCCCGATGTCGGAGCAGTCGGGCTCACACTCGGCGGCGGATTCGGTCCCCTCGCGCGAAGTCACGGCGTGGCCTCCGATTATGCGCGCTCCTTCCGCGTCGTCACGGGCGGCGGCGAAATCGTGACGGCGAGCGCGAACGAGAATCCTGATCTGTTTTGGGCCCTACGCGGAGGCAAAGGCGGCCTCGGCATCGTGACGGAGATGCGAATCCAGCTCGTCGACCTACCCCAGATCTTCGCGGGGGCCGCCATTTTCGACACTCCGCACATCGAGACCGTGCTTCGCGGCTGGATCGACTGGACCGCGAGCGCGCCCGACGACGTCACGACGTCCGTCGCGATCATCCGATTCCCGGATTTCGACACCGTGCCGGAACCGATCCGCGGCCATCACGCGATCGCTCTCCGCTTCGCGTATCCGGGCGACGTCGAGGATGGCGCGCGCTGGGCGGAACCGCTTCGGACTCTCGCCCCCACGCTCATCGATACGATCGGGCCGCTGCCCACGTCGAAGATGGGCCTCATTCACAGCGATCCCACCGATCCGCTGCCCGCGTGGGATCTCGGACTGCAGCTGAGCTCCATCGACCAGGATCTCGCGACTGCGATTCTCGATCACGTCGGCGCGGGAGTGGAGAGCCCGCTCATGATCACCGAACTTCGACAGCTCGGCGGACGCGCGGCAATCGACGTGCCCGAGGGGTCCGCGGTCGGCGGGCGAAGCGGGCGGTTCTCGCTTTACACCATCGGCGTTCCGAATCCAGAACTTTTTGAGACGGTCCTGCCCACGAGTGCGGACAGACTCGTCACCGCGATCGCGCCGTGGACGTCGAAAGAAACCAACGTCAATTTCGCCGGCCGATTCCGCTCGTGGGAGCACTTCGAGAGCGCGTGGCCGGCACCGATTTTCGAGCGCCTGGTCGGCGTGCGAACGAAGTACGACCCCCTCGGACTCTTTACCTTTGGTCCAAAGGGCGGTTAAACTCCACGCACAGCGGATTCCGCGAACCTGCGTGAAGGGAGAATGTCGTGGCCGACTTCGACCCCTTCGCCAATCAGGGTGGTCCGGCGGCGTGGGATCCCGAGCACGGCAACGACTCGAAAAAGCTGACGGACGAGTTGCTGAAAAAACTCGCCGAGGCGGACGACGATCCCGGGGCTGGACCTTCGACCTTCGCGCGCGAGGATGGCGACGAGGACGATGACGCCACGAGTGCGGCTCCGCCCGATCGCTTCGACCCCGCCGACGACCAGGACTGAGTCGCGCTACCGCTCGGTTCCGTCATCAGCCCGAGCGTGCACCAAGATGGTTCCATGGCAATCGGCATCCTGACGAGCGGCGGCGACGCGCCCGGACTCAATGCGGTCATTCGCGCAATCGTGTTCAGCGGCGTTCAGACTCACAATCTCGAATTCATCGGCGTGCGCAACGGTTGGAAGGGTCTCGTCGATGAAGACTTCTTCCGACTCGAACGTCATCACATCATGGGTATCAGCAAGCAAGGCGGCACGATCCTCGGGACTTCGAGGACGAACCCTTTCGACCATGGGGGCGCGGAGCGCGTGCGCGAGGTCATGACCGCTCATTCGATGGATGCGCTCGTCGCCATCGGCGGCGAAGGCACGCTCGCGGCGGCGAAACGCCTATCCGATCTCGGCATCCCGATCGTCGGTGTACCGAAGACCGTTGACAACGACCTTGGTGCGACCGACTACACCTTCGGTTTCGACACCGCCGTGGAAATCGCCACGGAAGCGATGGACCGGCTCCGTACGACCGGCGATTCGCACGACCGTTGCATGGTCGCGGAAGTCATGGGTCGGCACGTCGGGTGGATCGCGCTTCATTCGGGGGTCGCCGCAGGCGCGCACGCCATACTGATCCCCGAGCGCAAGACCTCGATCGAGCAGATTTGCGACTGGGTCACGCGAGCGCACAATCGCGGGCGTGCGCCGCTCGTCGCAGTCGCCGAAGGTTTCCTTCTTGACACGATGACGGATGCCCACAACGAGCGGGGTCTCGATACGTTCGGCCGCCCGCGGCTCGGCGGAATCGGCGAGCTTCTCGCGCCCCTCATCGAAGAGCACACGGGTATCGAGACTCGCGCGACGACGCTCGGCCACATCCAGCGTGGCGGCACCCCCACGGCATTCGACCGGGTGCTCGCGACGCGCCTCGGCTGGGGCGCTTTGCACATGGTCCTCGACGAGAAGTGGGGCTACATGGTCGCGCTCAAAGGAACCGACATCGTCGATGTCCCCTTCGAGGCTGCGCTCGGCTCACTCAAGACGGTTCCGGATGAACGCTACGAAGAGGTCCGCGCCCTGTTCGGATAACGGCGGTTTCAGCGCGTTTACCTCAGCGGCTCGAGTTGCGGGCCGAGCTTCTCCGGCCGGAATCCGCGACCGATGACGCGGGCAGTGAACAAGCGCAGAATCGGCAGAAGAATGCCGGCAAGGCCGCGTTGCCACCAGGTCATCGGGTTGGCGAGGAATCCGCCTCCTCCCGGTTTCGCGATCACGTCATGCAGCCGCAACTGGATGGGCTGCATGCGTCGCACCGGCGACAGTCTCCTCTTCTCCACGCGCGCGAGATCGGATGTTGAAAGCGTGCCCTTCCGCAAGCCGTCGACGAGCAGATTAGCCGCGGCGACGGCATCCTGGATCGCATAGTTGATGCCTACGCCGAATGCCGGCGACATGGCGTGGGCAGCGTCGCCGATGCACAACAGGCCGTCCAGCCACCACTGCGAAAGACGGTTCACCTGGACGGTCAGGAGCTTCACCTGATCCCAACTCGTGACGGAATCAACGACTTCCGATAGAAACGGCGCGACCCGAACGATGCGGGCCCGAAACTCCGGAAGGCCGGCCTTCTGCACCGACGGATAGTCCCCTTTCGGGATGAGCATTCCGCTCTGGTAGTAGTCCTCCCGGGGGATCGTGATCACCATGGACTCCGTGTCGAGGTAGGCGAGAGTGTCCGGCGGGTCGACTTTCGTCCGCGGCAAGCGGAACCACAAAACGTCGACGGCGACCCCGTAGTCCTTCGGCACAAGCCCGGCAGCATCCCTCAGCGTCGAGTCGCGGCCGTCCGCGGCAATCGTGAGGTCCGCGGTGATGGTGAGTACATCGGCGCCGCTCGTGGCGGTCACGCCCGACACCCGGTCGCCCTCGCGCACGAGCCCGGTGGCCTCCGCACCCATGAGCAAGTGAAAATTCGGAATCTTCCTGCCTTCGTCGGCGATGAGCGACAGGAAGTCCCACTGCGGCATGAGGGCGATGTAGTCGTTGCGCCCGCGAAGCTTCGAGAAGTCGACGGGCGTCAGGCGATTGCCGTTGATGACGACATCGAGCGTGTGGATGTGGCTCTGATGAATCGCGTCGAACTTTTCCCTCAAGCCCAACTGGTCGATCAGGTCGATCGTGGAGGGATGGATGGTGTCGCCGCGAAAGTCTCGAAAAAAATCCTTGTGCTTCTCCAGCACGACGGTATCCACCCCAGCGCGAGCGAGCAGATAACCGAGCATGATCCCGGCCGGGCCGCCTCCCGAGATGCAGCAGCTTGTCGTCCTCGTGCTGTTCGACATCGGGATGCCTTTCCCGCCCGGCGAATTTCCGCGACCCGGTCCCGGGTCGATAGCGTCTTGGGGCGTACCGTGAAACACTATCGCTCATGATCACAACATTGCAGGTGCTCACCGTCGTTTTCACTGTCGTCGCCGCGCTCATCCACATCGGCATTTTTGCGCTCGAGAGCGTCTTGTGGGCCAAGCCGTCGACGTGGCGCCGATTCGGACTGAAGTCGCAGGCAGATGCGGACGTCGTCGAACCCATGGCCTTCAATCAGGGTTTCTACAACCTCTTTCTCTCCTTGGGAGCGATCCTCGGCCTTCTGCTGCTCGGTTGGGGCAACCCGATTGCCGGCAAGTGGGTCGTGCTCGTCGCGCTGGCCTCGATGGTCCTCGCGAGCATCGTGCTGCTGATCACGAATCGGAGGATGTGGCCGGCCGTATTGGTGCAGGGAGCGGCGCCGCTACTGGGTATCGGAGCACTCCTCGGCGCAGTCGCCGTCCACGCGCCTCTGACCGTGATCTGAACGGACTCAACCCGCGTGTCGTGAGCGCCAGCCGACATGGTCGATGAAGGCGTCCACCAACGAGGCCGCGGTCCTCGATTCGGCAATGACGTCGACCGTGATTCCCGCATTGCGCGCATCGAACGCCGTACGCGGACCGATTGCGGCGACGGCTGTTCCGGGGGGCAAGGGGGCGAGCTGGCTTTGGATCTGCCGTGCGACGCTTCCCGAGGTGATGAGGATGCCGTTGATCCGCCCCGTCCTGACCTCTTTGGCGATATCGGCGCTGACGGTGACTCCCACCGTGCGGTAGGCGGTCACGATCTCGGCATCCGTACCCAGTCCCGCGAGGCCCGATCTGAGCGTTTCGTCGGAATCCTCGGATTGCGGGACGAGTATGTGACCGGTTGGTGCTACCGAACGCCACGCCTTGACGAGTCCGCGGGATGAGTTGTCGTGTTCCGGACTGAAGTCGACGCGGTATCCCGCGGCGAGAAGCGCCGAACTCGTGGTTTCCCCGATCGCCGCGATCCTCGTCTCGCTCGGAATCTTCTGGTCGTGGCTGAGCAGCACATCGACGGTCGTCGCACTCGTGACGACGACCCACTCGTAGTATCCCTGTCGGAGACGGTCGAGGGCGTCCGCGAGTGCCGCCGCGTTGTCGGTGCTGGCAAAGTTGATGAGCGGTGCGATCACGGGAACGGCACCCGCTGCGCGCAGTGAGGCAGCGATGCTGTTCCCCCACTCGCCTCCCCGCGGAACGAGTATCCGCCATCCGGCCAACGGCTTTGCTCGGCGCTGCGGTGTCATGCGCCTATCATCCCCCGAGCGGACTCAGGAGCCAAAAGCAGCGGGAGCACCTCTCGGAATGCCGGATACCCGGTGCGCGCAGTGTCGACTTCAGTCGTCCCCGAAGACGGCCCAAGCGATCAACCCGCCCACGACGATCACGGCAGCCGTGGCGCCGATGATCCACGGGACGGGGTTCTCTTCCCACGAGGCACGCGCTCGAGTGCCCAGCACGCCGAGTTGCTTGGGAACATTCAACTTGTCGTCAATGGCGTCGAGCGTTTCTTCGAGCTCCTTGCGAACGGCGGCGCTCCGGGCCCTGGGTGTTGTGTCCGTCACGGTGCAGCCCTCCTTTTCAATCCCTTGATCACCCGAACGTCCCGACGAACGCTCGAAATGGTTTCGGTCGGTTCCGGGGTGCCCTTCCGCAATTGGCCGACGCCCATCACGATGAGGAGCGCCATGATAAGAAGCAAAACGATCGCGACGATGAGGGATGCGAGCCAGGCGGGAAGAACCACTGCGAGCCCGAGAATTGCGGCGGCAGTCAAGACACCGAGCGCGAAGAAGCCGAAAACCGACGCGGCAACGAGGAGTCCGACTCCGATGCCGGCATGCTTCAGTTTCCTCAACAACTCCTGCTTGAGTTGATCGAGTTCACTCTTCACGAGATCGATCAACAGCCCGGGAAGGCTCGCAATCATGCTGAACAGGGAACGCTTCTGCGATCGATCGCTACTCACGTCGGCCACTCTCTGCACTCCTGCACTCTCGAACTACTTCTTCTTCGACGAAGTGGACGTCGATCGCGTCGCTGTGCCGCTCGCAGAACGGCTCGCAGACGTTTTCGCCGGCGCCTTGCGCTGAACTGCCTTCTTGGCGGCGCCTCCCAGGAAGTCCACGACATCCGGAGCCTTGTCCTTCGCGAACTCTTCAACATTGTGGACTTGATGCTGGACCCTGGGGTCATTCCACAACCTGCTGACGGCGCGCTTGATCTCGTCGTAGCGGGCTCGGCCCGCGCGCGCGCCAAGTACGTACCCAATACCGATTCCGACCAGCAAAACCAGCTTGCCTCGCATGTTTTCTCCGTTCGCAGAAGCGATTGTGTGGCGATCGCTCACAAACCAGCGTAGCGCCGACCAACTCGGAGCCGATCAGCAACCTCACAGGGTGGGGTGCCCGAACAATGATTCAGGTGCCCCACCTCCCCACCCGAAGCGGGAGAGCGGGACACCTGAACTCTAGGGCGCCAGCGTTACTTGGCGTTCGTGCGGAACCGCCTCTCGAAAGCGACGATCGTTCCACCGAACAGCAGGAATCCGCCAGCCAGCAGCAACCCGAGGTTGCCGCCGTCGGAACCGGTGTAGGCAAGCGTCGGCAGGCAGTCGACCGGGTCGGTGAAGGTGAACGTCCAGGTAGTCTGAGCGTCATCCTCCCAGCCGTAGTCAGGACCGCTTGTCTGGGCTTCCACATTGACCGTTGTTGCGCTCTTCACGAAGTAGGTCCCCGGTGCCGTCGGAATCGACGAACCGTTGACGAACCACACCACGCCCTCGGTGGCGGCCAGCGTGTAGCTGCCGTCCGCCTTGCACGTGATGTTCTTCGAGGATGCCGTGGTCGAGATGAGCGGATGTGTGATCAGTGTGCAGGTGCCTGCGTCACCGATTGTGAAATTCCACACCGACTGCTTGTTCGGATCCAACTTGTAACCCGGCTTCGCGGTCGCGGTCACCGTGTAGTTGCCCGGCTCCAGGTAGTTGGTCTCCATCGTCGCCGAGAAGTTCACGTTCGACGGACCACCCGTGATCTGGTAGTTGATCTCGTTGGCAAGATTGCCGCCAAGGTCAACCCAGATCCAGCCGCTGACCGTTCCGCCCTCTTCCACTTCGGAACAGGTCTGGTCGGCGGGGTCGGGTGCTACGAACTCATCGACGGTGCAGTCCTCACTCGTGAAAGCGTGACTCCATGGGCCGGTGTAGGCGCCATCGGCGAAGTAGTAGCCGGTCTGCGGTGCCGCAGAAACAGTCACTGTGCCGATTCCGTCGACCCGGTCGTCGACCACGGTGTAGTCGATCTCGTCGGTGTCGCTCGGTGCACTGTAGGTGTCGTTGTCGATTCCGCACAGATCCGTGAACGACGCTCCGGGAACGACCTCAACGGGAACGGGGCAATCCTGCGGCTTGTTCGCGTCGAGAACCCACGTGGTTTGCATCGTTGACGTCTTCACGACTGTCGGAACCTTCGTTCCGGCCGTCAGCGGCACCGGGGTACCCACGCTCAAGAGCGTGAACCCAGGATCGGCTTGCACCGTCACCGTCACTTGTCCGAAGTAACGGTCACCCGTCTGAGCGGCGAAATCGGCGAGCAATTCGTAGCTGCCCGGGAGAACTCCCGAAACCGAGGTCGCCGTCGGCGTTGCGTCGTCGTACTTGACGGTGAACGTCACGTGCGTTCCGGTGAGAACCAGCGGAGCGAACTCGTTGCACTGGTAACCCTGGAAGGCCACACCCGCCGTCACGGCGTTGCACGTCGCGGCATTGCGCTGCGTGTACGTCGGGTTCGGGCCCGAGAATCCCATTTGGTGCAGGAAGTGCTCTGCGTAGGGATTGCTGGGTCCATACAGGACGTTCGGGCTCGGGTGAATCACACCGGGCGACGTGAAGGTCGCGTAAATGTCACCCTGACCGCAGCCGACCTCGGCACCGTAGGGGTACGTTCCCACGGTCGCGATGGCATTGCCGCTATTCGCGGGGTTCCACTGGTCGAGCGTTTGCGGCCACGTCGTGTTGCCGTCGAACGTCCAGCTCGCGGCCGTGACCCAGAACGGGTTGCACAGCGTGCGGCTGTATCCGTCCATCGCGGTGACCGTGATGATGCCGCTGTTCGTTCCCGGTACGTAGGTGTAGCTCACGGCCGATTTCGGAAGACAGGGCGGAGGTGCGCACCCTTCCGACGTAGGCGAGAGCACTCCCGCGAGCGTTCCAAGGAACACCTTGGTCGTGAATCCGTTCGAGAAAGCGTGTCCGGCAATTGCCGTGGCGGTTACCGAATAGCTGCCAGGACCAGTGGTGAGCGTCGGAACTCCCCATGTCGCGTTGCTGATGCTGCCGAGGACGAGCATCTCCGCGGTCGAGCAGGTTGCGGGAGTCGTGCTGATGGAAGCTGTCGCATCCTTGACATCGGGAATCTCGCATCCGTTCGCCAAAATCTCCGCACCCGTTGCGCCAGACCAGACGGTCGCGAGATTCTTCCCGGCGAAGTGATGGAACGTCCACGCGCCTTGTACCTTGATCCAGTAGTCGAACGCAGGAATGATGTCCGCGTCGTGCTCTGTGGCGTGACCGTTCTTGATGACGAGCGCAGCATCGCTGACCGTCAGTTCGTTCCAGCCGTTGGCTGCCGTATCCGGCGGCGTTGCGTGGCACAACGTGACCTTGTCATTGTCGTGCGAGACGCAGGGAGTCGTCGTCCCCGATTGCGAGCCGCTCCAACCGTGCGATCCGGTCGGGTCGTCCCACGCCGTGTAGTCGACCTTCCAGGTGTGCGCGATGGTCTTGGGTGTGAAGGGGTAACTCTCGACGAACGACGCACCGAAGTTGGAGTTGGAATCGACGACGGAGCCGTCGATGGTTACGGTCACTGTGTTGGCGCCGTTGGTGTTATAGGACTTCAGGTTCACGCTCAACGTTGAACAGTCGGCGGAAACCGTGGGGGTGTGCGCCTCGGCCGAGGTCGCCCCCAAAGTGATCAATCCGGCAACCAGCAGCAGGGTGCTGCCAAGCGCCAGGAGTTTCTTGGAACGCATGTGACTTCTCCTAAGGGATAACAACAAGCAAATGTGCTTTCGGGTGTTGTTGCATCGTCGGGTGTGCGCTTTGGCCTCAACAACGACGATTCAAATGCCATTCAGAAGGCATCAGTTCGGGGGTAAGTCGTGGAGCGCCATGCTCAGCGATGCGGCCGGGGGGACGGCCGAAAAAGGGTGTCGGGTTATCACCTTCTCAAGCGCACACTGTCGGGGGTCAGCTTCACGAGATTCGGGTTCGCAAAGCTCAGGTGCGACGCCCACGGTACACCACCCCCCATTAGCGGGGCAAGTGCCTTTTTCCCCGCCCACGACAACAGCGCGAGGGCGAAACGTGCTAGTTCACATATTCGAGGAGGTCGAAGCCGACCGTGCGCATCGTGTCGAGGACCCTCAAGCGCCGCGCGAGCGAGTCATCCCGGAATTGCACCGTCACCGCGTAGGAGACCGCGGTTCGCGGACCCCGCAGGATGCCGACCTCGCTGCGCACTCCGACATCCGAACCCGTCTTGTTGACGAGCTGAATGCCGTGGTCCATCGTGCGGTGCGAGAGCGGGTCGAGCCCGAAAGCGCTCGCCACCATCGAAAGGTCGGTGTTGAGCGAAAGCCACCCCATGACGCGCCGGCTCGTCACCTGGTCGACGACCTGCCCTCGATAGAGCGCACCGAAAAGCCAGCTGAGTTCGGCGGCGGATCCGACGGACAATTGCGGCGCGTCATCCGGGCCCCGCGTGTCGCGGACCAGGTCGAGGAGGGCGGTTCGGGAAAGGCCGAGAGACTCCGTGCGCGCGCGAACGGCGTCGAGTCCGATCTGTCTCAACAGCACGTTCGTGGCAAGGTTGTCGCTCGTCGCCCCCACGAGCGCACCGAGGTCGGCGACGGGCAGGGATGGCGCCTGCAAATGCTGCCAGAGCCCCGATTCGCTCACCGCGTCGCGCGGAGACTTGTCGAGGATCCCGTATCCCGAGAACTCTCGAGCGGTCAATCGCGCCGAGACCTCAATGAGCAGAAGCACCTTCCCGACGCTCGCGGTCGGCAAGACGATTCGATCGTCGATGGCGCACAGGACGAGTCCGCTCGTGAGGTCGAGAATGCTCGCCGACACTTGCGCACCGTCGTAACCGAGCAATCCGAGCGCGGTGAATGTGCCGGTGAAGTTCTCAGCCCCGCCGGCTCCGCGGTGTCGAGCCTCTCGCGGCGTGCGAGACCGCTCGCGCCTCAACTCGTTTCGGGTGATTGCTACCAAATGGTCACGCGATCTTCCGGGCTCAGCCAAAGTTCGTCCGCCTCGGTCACGCCGAACGTCTCGTAGAAGACGTCGACGTTCCGCACGATCTGGTTGCACCGGAATTCGTTGGGTGAATGAGGATCGATGGCGAGAAGGCGGATGACCTCCTCGTCGCGCGCCTTCAATTGCCATGCTTGCGCCCAGGAGAGGAAGAAACGCTCGGCTCCCGTCATCCCGTCGATGACCGGCGGCTCTTCACCGCCGAGAGAGATGAGGTACGCCTTCCATGCGATTCCCAGCCCGCCGAGGTCGCCGATGTTCTCGCCGATGGTGAGCGCGCCGTTCACATGGTGCTCGGGCACCTGACGCGGCGCGAGCGCGTTGTATTGCTCGATCAGGGACCCCGTGAGCTTCTCGAACGCGGCCTTGTCCTCCGCGCTCCACCAGTCGGTGAGGCGGCCATCCCCGTCGTACTTCGAACCCTGATCGTCGAAACCGTGACCGATCTCGTGACCGATGACCGCGCCGATCGCGCCGTAATTCGCGGCGGCATCCCTCGTCTCGTCGAAGAATGGGAACTGGAGGATTGCGGCGGGGAACACGATTTCGTTGAACCCCGGGTTGTAATACGCGTTGATCGTCTGCGGAGTCATGAACCATTCGTCGCGATCGAGGGGCTTGCCGATTTTTCCCAACTCGCGTTGAAACTCGAACTCGCTCGCTGCGCGCAGATTTCCGATCAAGTCGGTTGCGCTCGTTTCGAGTGTCGAATAGTCGCGCCATTTGACCGGATACCCGATTTTCGGAGTGAACTTGTCGAGCTTCTCGAGCGCTCGCTTTTGCGTCGCGTCGGTCATCCAGGAAAGCCCCGTGATGCTTTGCCGATACGCCTTGATGAGGTTGGCGACGAGTTCATCCATGGCGGTCTTCGCGGCAGGCGGAAAATGGCGATCCACGTACGTGCGGCCGACGGCCTCGCCCATCATGCCTTCGACGAATGAGGCGCCGCGCTTCCAGCGGGCCCGAAGCTCGGGAGTGCCCGTGAGCGTCTTCCCGTAGAACTCGAAGTTGGCGTCCACGAAGTCGGACGACAAATAGGCGGCGGACGAGCGGATGACTTGCCACCGCAGCCAATCCTTCCAATCGTCGAGTCGTTCCGAGGTCAGGAGAGGGACGAGCCCCTCAAGAAAACTTGGCTGACGCACGACGACTTCGGCAAAGGACCCTTTCGGCGGATCCAGTTCCCGGAGCCAGCCCGAGAGGTCGGGACCGCTCAGGTCGGACCACGTCCGAAGGTTGTAGGTCTTTTCGCTGTCGCGGCTCGCGACATTGTCCCAGTGCTGCGTCGCGATATCCGTCTCGAGCGCGAACACGCGGCGAGCTCGTTCCGCCGCGTCGTCGAGACCCGACAGCGAAAACATCGATTCGAGGAAGGGGAGGTATTTGTGCCGCACGTTCGCAAACTTCTCTTCCCGGTAATACGACTCGTCGGGAAGACCCAGCCCTCCTTGCTCGAGGAACACCAAATACCGTTCCGGGTTGCCCGGATCGTTGTCGACGAACAACTGGGTGAAGCCTGTGATTCCGGTGCGTTCGAGTCGACCGAGCTCTTCGAGCACACCGTCGGTCGAATCGACCTTCGCGATCGAGTCGAGCATGTCGGTCAGCGGGGTGCTTCCTAGTTCCTCCGCACGAGCCTCGTCCATGAAGCTCGCGTAAAGGTCACCGAACTTGCGTTCTTCCGTACCGGGATCGGCATCCTGCGCCTCCACGATGATGTCGCGGACTGCCTTCTCGGCTTCCTCGGCGAGGATATAGAAGGAGCCGTATCTCGCCTTGTCGGAGGGAATCTCGGTACGGTCGATCCACTTGCCGTTGACGTGGCGGAACAAATCATCCTGTGGTCGGATTCCCGGGTCGAGTTCGTCGGTGTGAATCCCGGATGTCAGGGTGGTCTTTTCGCTCATGCTGTCCAGCCTAGGAGTTAAAGGTGCACGTCGGATATCGAGTGTCTCGATGGCTCCCCGATCGCGTGGCAATAGGCTGAGTCGTCATGCCTCGAGCCGCCGATACTTACCCCGCTGGACTCAACCGCCGCCAGGTCATCGCCTGGCGAAACGGTATCTTTGTGGTCTTCGCGATGTGCGGTATCGGATTGGCGAGTTGGATGGCGCGCACTCCAGCCATCAAGCAAGTGCTGGGCATCACGACCGCCCAGATGGGCATTATCATTTTCGGTCTCGCTCTCGGATCCATCCTGGGTCTGACACTGTCGAGCCACGCGATCGTGCGATTCGGAGCGCGAGCCGTGATGGCGGGTTGCCTCGTCGTCGCATCCATCGGACTCGCCACTGCGGGCTCCGGCGTCACGTTCGGCGCCGTGTTCTGGGTCGTCTTTCTCGGGCTCGCGTTCTTCGGATTCGGCATGGGGATGTGCGACGTCGCGATGAACCTTTCCGGCGCGGTCAACGAGCGCGTTCTCGGGCGCACGATCATGCCGGTGTTCCACGCCTTCTTCAGTTTCGGGACGATGATTGGCGCTGGGCTCGGGGCGCTCGCAGAACTCGTCCACGTCCCTTTGGCCGTTCACGCGACAGCGATCGGGGTTGTGATGCTCGTGGCAGGAGTGGCCGGGGCACTCGCGACGCAATCCGAGCGCACGCTGCGCGAGGATGACGGGGGAGCCGAATCCACCGACAACCACGACGGATGGCGCGGCCGTCTCGCAATCTGGAAGGATGCGCGCACGCTCCTCATCGGAATCATCGTGCTCGGCATGGCTTTCGCTGAAGGGTCCGCGAACGATTGGCTTTCACTCGCCTCCGTGGAGGGTCACGGCGTCGACAAGCCGACCGCTGCCGTCGTCTTCGGCATTTTCGTGACGGCCATGACCGTAGGCCGTTTGTTAGGGCCGAGAGTTCTCGATCGCTACGGTCGGGTGCCGGTCCTGCGGGTCTCCGCGGGGCTCGCGTCGCTCGGATTGCTCCTGTTCATCTTCGTGCCCGTGCTGTGGATCGCGATTGCGGGAGTCGTTCTCTGGGGTCTCGGCTCAGCACTCGGATTCCCGACCGGCATGTCCGCGGCCGCGGACGACCCACGGACGGCGGCCGCGCGAGTGAGCGTCGTCGCGACGATCGGCTACTTCGCGTTTCTCGTCGGGCCGCCCGTCATTGGTTTTCTCGGCCAGCATTTCGGCATCCTGCACGGCTTGCTGCTCGTGCTCGTCGTCATCGTGGCGGCGGGATTCGCATCCGGTGCCGCCCGCGAACGCACGCTCGACTAGTCGTCGAGAACGAATGTCACCTCGAGCACGACCCGCCAGTGGACGATCTTGCCTCCCGACACTTCGACTTTCTGTTCCTTGACCCACGCGCCGGAAACACCGCGGAGAGTCTTGTTCGCGCGGTCGATGCCCGCCGTGATGGCGTCGTCGAATGATGTGTCTGAACTCACGCTCAGGGTCGTGACCCTTGCTACGGATGCCATGGTTCCTCCTCGTTATCGAACCTGGGTCCCGAGCCTACGCGGGCATCCTGACAGATCCAAGGGTGGGCTAGCCTCGTACTCGTGCGCCTCGTGATTGCCCGCTGCTCCGTCGACTACGCGGGCCGGTTGAGCGCCCATCTTCCGCTCGCGACGAGGCTGCTCGTGCTCAAGAGCGACGGCAGCGTTCTTGTTCACTCCGATTCGCTCTCCTACAAGCCGCTCAACTGGATGAGCCCGCCGTGCACATTGACCGTCATCGATCCCGATCCGGAGCAAACGGATGCCGGGGTCGTCGAGCTCTGGAAGGTGAGCCAGGCGAAGACGGCCGATTTGCTCGTGATCTCCATCCACGAGATCCTGCACGACAGCTCGCACGAGCTCGGTACCGATCCCGGGCTGCAGAAGGACGGCGTCGAGGCCGACCTGCAACGGCTCCTCGCCGAGCAGATCGAACTCCTCGGGGACGGATTCCAACTCGTGCGCCGCGAGTACATGACGGCGATCGGTCCCGTGGACATTCTTGCGAAGGATGCCGACGGCGCGAGCGTTGCCGTCGAGATCAAGAGGCGGGGAGACATCGACGGCGTCGAGCAGCTCACGCGCTATCTGGAACTCCTGAACCGGGACCCGCTCCTTGCGCCGGTCGTCGGAATGTTCGCGGCCCAGGAGATCAAGCCTCAAGCGCGGACGCTCGCGGCCGATCGCGGCATCCGCTGTGTCACGCTCGACTATGACGCGATGCGCGGCCTCGATGATTCCCACTCTCGACTCTTTTGACTTTCATCATTCAGGAGGGGGCGTGACGGGTGGGGTTTCCGAAGCGCGCAAGTCACATCCGTCACGCCCCCTCCTGAATGATGAAAGTAGGCTCAAGAGCGTGAAACCCGACTGGACGTGCGTGCTGTTCGATCTCGACGGCACCCTCGCCGACTCTGCACCTGGGATCACCGCGACGCTCGCGCTCATGTTCAAAGAGCTCGGGATGCCGATTCCGGCCCCGGCGGAGCTGCTCAAGTATGTCGGGCCACCGATTCTCGATGCGTTCCAGGATTTCGCGGGGATGAATGTCAAGAAGTCTGAGCGCGCGCTCGACATCTATCGCCGGTTCTACCTGGAGAACGGTACAAAGGGAGTCACGGTGTATCCCGGTATTCCCGCAATGCTCCGAGCAGTGCACGCGAGTCGGCTCATGGTGTCTCTCGCGACGTCGAAGCCCGAGCCGCCGGCCATCGCCTTCCTGAAAGAGCACGACCTTCTCCGCTATTTCGATGTCATTACGGGCGCTTCGGACGACGAGACCCGGAGCGCGAAAGTCGACGTCGTCGCCGAGGCGCTGCGGCGGCTGAAGGCTGCCGGTGCCGACATCTCCCGGCCGGTCATGGTGGGCGATCGAGACTTCGACGTCGACGGCGCGGCGCAAAACGACATCCCGACGATTTACGTCGAGTGGGGCTACGGATCGCCGGCCGAGTCGAGCGGAGCGATCGCGTCCGTCGCGACCGCGCGAGAGTTGACGAAGCTCCTCTTGCCGTGACGCGCCACCGTGCCCCGGATGCGCCGATTCAGCGGGCGATCCGTTCGACGATCGAGCCGTACACTCCGGGAAGCGTTCTCGCCGCCGGCACGATCCATCGCCGAAGCGGCGTTGCGCCGAGCCGGACGAGCCCCGACGTGAGCCGCCGGTAGTCGCGCGTCGCGCGTTCCCACTCTCGTTCATATCGCCCGGGCTGCTCGGCGATGAGACACCCGACGGCGGCGCGAGCTTCCGCGAGGCCGATCCGGATTCCCTCTCCCGTGATCGCGTCGACATAACCCGAGGCGTCGCCAACGAGGAGGACTCGTCCAGCAGTCCTCGCCGAGGTGCGTTGGAGAAGCGGCCCGGCTCCCCGGAGGTGTGACGCCGCGGGAGCGCCATCGAGTCGTTCGGCCAGGGACGGAACCGAACCGAGGACCGCATCGAAGTCGGTGCGCTGTGGCCCCAGCACCGCAATTCCGACTTCGTCGTCGGCGACCGGCGTCACGTACACTTCGGCGTCGCGCGTCCAGTGCACTTCGACGAACGAACTCCACGGGGCGATCGAGTAATGGCGCCGAATGCCGTACCGCCGCGCTCGCAAGCCCTTCATGCCAAGCCCGACGAGCTCGCGGACGGTCGAATGCAACCCGTCGGCTCCGAGCATCCATCGGGCGCGGATGTTGAATCCGGTGCCGCGCGCCGTGACCGACTCGCCGTCCTGTTCGAGTCCATCGACCCTCCCGTCAACGAATTCGACACCCAGCTTGGTCGCTCTGTCGAAAAGCGCAGCATGAAGAACGGTGCGCCGGACACCGCGCCCCGGCCCATCGCGAAACACGTGATCGACGTGCCGCCGAGCATCCCGATAGCTGATCCCGTCGATCGGATGACTGCGCGGTTCAACCCCCAATCTTGCGAGCGCCGCTACGGCGCCTGGCATGAGGCCCTCGCCGCACGCTTTGTCGATCGGTGCGCGCCGGGGTTCGACGACGGTAGCTGCGAACCCCGCGAGTCGCGCCTCGATCGCTGCGGCGAGCCCGATCGGTCCGCCTCCCGCAACGACGATGTCGATCATTGCGCGGGGCGCGCATCGGCGAGGAACGCGAGCGCCCGATTCTCCACGGGGATCCGGAATCCGAGAAACAGCACCGCATTGAGAACGGTGAACGCGATCGCGGTCATCCAGGCGGAATGCACGAGGGGGAGAGCGAATCCCTCGACGACGACAGCGAGATAGTTGGGGTGGCGCAGCCACCGGTATGGTCCTCGACTGACCAGTTGAAGGCCAGGGACGACGATGACTCGCGTATTCCATTGCGGCCCGAGCGAGACGATGCACCAGTACCGCAGCGCCTGACTGAGCATGACGAACGCGAACATCGGCCATCCCAACCACGGAAGGAACGGCCGCTCGCCGAACCACGCTTCGGCGAGGCACGCGAGGAGAAGGCCCGTGTGCAGCGCGACCATCCACGGAAAATGCCGGATGCCGAACTCTCGACCTCCCTGAGCAAACGCGGTCTTCGCATTGCGCGCTGAGATCACGAGTTCCACAACGCGCTCGGCACCCGTCGCGACGATCAAAATCAGATAGGCGATCACGGCCACTCCAGAAGGACGAATTCGGCGCCTATTCCCGGGCCGAGGGCGAACAAAACGCCGCGTGTTCCGCTCGGTTGGACGCGGGCATCCGCGAGCACGTGCAGTACCGACGATGAGGAGAGGTTGCCGACTCTCGCGAGCGAGTTCCAGCTGAGCTCGAATGTGCTGCGCGGAAGGTCGAGCGCCGACGCGAAGGCTTCGAGCACCCGCGGGCCGCCCGGATGCGCGAGCCAGCATCCGATATCCCCGATCGCAAGCCCGTTGTCGGCGAGGAACGAGCGCACCGCTTGGGGGAAAGTGTTCGCGATCACCTCGGCGACTCCCGCCGTGAGGATGATCTCGAAGCCGTTCGCGGTGATGTTCCAACCGAGCACGTCGCTCGTGTCGGGGAAGAACGCACTTCGCGAGTCGAGGATGCGCGGCCCCGCGCACTCGCGAGCGTCACCCACCATGACGACGGCCGCTGCGCCATCGCCGAAAAGTCCCGTCGCGACGAAGTTCGCCATCGTTTCGTCGGCTCGCTGAAGAGTGAGCGAGCACAACTCGACGCTCACGAGCACGCCGACCTCGTTCGGATGCCCCACGAGATAGTCGTTCACTCGCGCAAGACCCGAAGCGCCGGCGACGCAACCGAGGCCAAACGACGGAAGCCTTTTGACATCCGAGCGCAGCCCCAGGCGCGGGACGAGAAGCGCATCGATCGAGGGCGCCGACATGCCCGTGACGGAGGTGAACATGATGAAGTCGACGTCGTGCGCGGCGAGCCCGGCTCCGGCGAGCGCGTCCGCAAGCGCACGCTCGGCGAGATCCGTCGCGACGCGAATGAAGATGTCGTTGGTATCGCCGAAGGATCCGAGCGAACGGTACTGCTCGAGGGGAAGCGCCGTGTGCCGAGTCGCGATGCCGGATGCCGAATGCAGCCGTTCGAGCACGGCGCGTTTGCCCGTGTCCGGCCCGAGAAATTGCGAAAGTTCTTGTGTGATCTCCGCTTGGGAGTACGCGAACTCGGGTAGCACGGGGGCGACGGCAGCGATCCGCGTCATTCGCTGAAACTAGCACCTCCATCGGATCAGCGCCGTAGAGTCGGGTCGTGGACTCTACCTCGGTGCGCGTGGACGCGTGGTTGTGGGCGGTGCGCGTGTACAAGACGCGCTCTGCCGCGACCGCCGGATGCCGTGCCGGACACGTGCGCGTTGCTGGCGATCGCGCGAAAGCCGCACAAGCGGTGCGCGTCGGCGATGAAGTGAGAGTGCGCATTGCCGGATTCGACCGCATCCTCACGGTGCAGCGACTCATCGTCAAGCGAGTTTCGGCGGCGGAAGCCGCCGAGTGCTTTCTCGACCTCACGCCTCCGCCTCCCCCTCGCGAATCGGTCGCTCTCGCACCGCGGCGCGACCGCGGTGCCGGGCGGCCGACGAAACGCGACCGGCGTGAGATGGAACGATTGCGCGGGCGCTCAGAGTAGAGGAGTTGCATGACGCAGCGCCTGCTTGCTATATAAGTCTGTTCTTATATACTGTTCTCATGCACGCTTTCGACGTTCTCGGAGATCCGGTTCGGCGGCGCATCCTCGCGCTGTTGGCTGACGGTCCGCAGTCAGCGGGCGCCGTCACGGACGTCGTCCGTGCAGAGTTCGGGATTTCCCAACCCGCGGTATCCCAGCATCTTCGCGTGCTGCGCGACAACGGCTTCGCGTCGGTTCACGCGTCGGGAACGCGTCGGCTCTACGCCGTCGATGCCGCGCCCCTTCAGGAGGTCGATGTGTGGCTTGAGCAGTTCCGCAAATTCTGGAACCAGCACCTGGACGCGCTCGCCACCGAACTCGCGCGCGGCCGCCGACGACCTCCCGCCACCCACACTGCGGATTCGGCGCCCACGGATCCGTCCACCCCACACCGAACAGAACAGGACACCGTATGACCATCGACATCCCCAACCAACTGAACGCCGTCGACCGCAAGGTCGAAAAATTGCCGGCGGACAACACTGCCGGCGAGCGGATCGGCGTGTCTCTGCGCCGCACCTACAACGCGCCGATCGACGACGTCTGGAACGCGCTGACCGACGCTTCGCGGATCAAGCGCTGGTTCATGCCGGTAAGCGGCGACTTGCGGGTCGGCGGAACCTTCCAACTTGAAGGCAACGCGGGCGGCGAGATTCTCGAGTGCGACCGGCCCCGGATGCTGCGCGTGACGTGGGGCGGCCCTACGAGCATCGTTGAGCTCCGTTTGAGCGCCACCGACGGCGGAACGTCCCTCCAACTCGAGCACAACGTTCCGCTCGAGATGGCGCAGAGCGGCGCCGGTGCGCTGTGGGTCGGCCCCGGCTGGGATGGAGCGGTCATGGGCCTCGGGTTGTATTTGACCGAGGGCGGCATCGACGATCCTGCCGCGATGGCGGCCTCGATCGAGGTGCAGGAGTTCTCTCAGCAGTCGGTGTACGCGTGGGCCGAGATCATTCGAGCCTCGGGCACGGCGACGGCGGATGAGCTCGCGCAAGCGACGGCGATCTCCCTCGCGCAATTCGCGCCCGACCTTGCCGCGCAACGCGAAAAGTAGCGCAGACTCAAGCGTAGCCTCGCCGCAAAAGCATGCTCGCCGCGCGGTCGAAATCCCGGGTGCTCGGGATGTCGTAATCGAGGGCGTTGGCGTTGCGCGTAATGATCGCGAACACTGCGCCGACTGCTGCCACATCGCGAAGGTCCTGCACGCTGAGTCCCGCACTCAGCGCGGCCGCCGCATCAGTTGCTGAGACGTCGTCCGGTTGACGCGTCACGCGTTCGAGGAAGGTGAGGGCTGCTTTCAGGCGATCGCTGATGGGAGCGGTTCGGTAGTCGGCGAGAACGGCATCCGCGATCGCGGCATCCGTACCCTTGACCGCAATCGCGCGATGGGCGCCGACGCAAAATGGGCACGTGTTCAACGACGCGACGAACGACGCCATCAGCTCTCGTTCCGACACCGACCATGTGCTCGGCCTGCGCATCGTTTCATTCGTCCATTCGCCGAGCGCGGGTCCGGCGTACTTCTTGTCGTAAAAGGCCACGCGCGCGGCATCCGGTAGCCGATATCCGGCGAGCAACGAGATCAACCGGATGAGCAGCCGACTTCGGATGCTGTCGCCGCGCTCGATGTCAGGAAGCCGCATCGGATGCCTCCTCGATCGCGCGAATCGCGGCATCCCAGCGACGAAGTCCGGCACCGATGCTTGCCGCCATGACGATCTCGAAGGCAGCTCGCTCCGAGCCAGCGGCCTCCCTGACCGCGGCGACCTGCTGGTCCGTGACCCGAAAGGACGCCTCCGCAATCGTGTCGGCGAGGGCACGATACGGTTCAGGAACTCGGGCGTCGCCTCCGCCGCCAAGGGCGAGGGCTCCCTCTCGCAATTCCCGCGCGACGACGCCCGATTCGAGGACGCGCCGCCCCAACCGGCCGGCCAGCTCGTCGTGGTTGCGATCCACACTCATTTCACCGACGTTACCCCGCAACCGGAGGGCGGCCGCAACCGTGTCGCGCGCGGCGCTTCAGGTCGGCATTCGGCGCGGACCATTGCTTCGCGGATGTCTATTGCGGTGCCGCCAGGACGGGGCGCACTTCGAGGCGACGATTGCACGCTTTCGAGCCTTCCGTCATCAGGTCGAGGGCGACGTCGAGGTTGTCCGCTTCGATGATCCAGAATCCGGCCGCCCACTCTTTCGCTTCCAGGAAAGGGCCGTCCGTGAGGATGGGCTTGTCGCCGCGGTTGTCGATGACCGTCGATGAGGACGGGTCGGCGAGACCAGCCGCGAAAACCCAGTGTCCGTTTGCGATGAGTTTGTCGTTGAACGCGTCGATCGCGACCATCTCGTCAGGCGTGCCCATTTGGTCTGGTCCTGCGATGACATTGATGAGGTATTGCATGGAGTCATCCTCTCTGAAGCGGATATTCGCGCCGGGGAACTCGGCCATCCCCGCGAGCGACCATGAGCATTGTGCGCGAGGGGGGACTTGAACCCCCACACCCTTGCGAGTACTGGCACCTGAAGCCAGCGCGTCTACCAATTCCGCCACCCGCGCAGCGTAGTGAGATTATCACAGCGGAAGGCCCCGATGCGCCGTCAGATCTTCGGGCGAGCGTTGTCGATTCGCCCCTGATGGGCCGTCTTCCCGGGCCGGGCGGCTAACATCAACAGGGTAAGGAGGAAGATCCTTGGGCCTGCTGGATAGCTTTGAAAAGGGACTTGAGCGAGTCGTCAACGGCGCCTTCGCCAGGACCTTCAAGAGCGGGCTCCAGCCAGTCGAAATCACGTCGGCCCTCCGACGCGAGCTCGACACGAAAGCGGCGGTGGTCGCCCGGGACCGCATCCTCGTCCCCAACAAGTTCGGCGTGTACCTCGCGCCCGGCGACTACGAGCGGATGACCGGCATCGGTCCGACGCTCATCGACGAATTCACGCAACTCGTGCAAACGCATGCGACTGCGCAGCATTACCAGTTCGCCGGCGGCATCAGCATCCGCCTGGCGGAAGACCCCGCCCTCGCGGAAGGCGTCGTGCGAATCGAGTCGTCGAACGTGAAAGGTGAAGTGTCGTGGACGCCGATCCTCGACATCGGCGGCAAGCGGTATCCCATCACAAAATCGCACACCGTCATCGGTCGTGGCGGCGAAGCGGATATCACAGTCGACGACAGCGGAATATCCCGTCGACACGTCGAAATTCTCTGGGACGGCAAGCGCGCGCAAGTCAACGATCTGGGCTCGACGAACGGATCCCAATTGAACGGCGCGCCCGTGACGAAGGCCGCCCTGCCCCCCGATTCCGTGATTTCGATCGGCAGAACCCGTATCGTGTTCCGAGTGCTCGCCCAATCAGCGTCGGTGGAACAGTTCTCCGACCTTCGCGCAAAGCGAGACGGAGGAGACCCCTGGTGAGTGAACTCACGCTTCTCGTATTGCGCTTCGGATTCCTTCTACTTCTGTGGGTCTTCATTTTCGCGATCGTGTACGCATTGCGCACGGATCTCTTCGGGCAGCGAGTGAAACGGCTTCCGGCCGAAATGGCTGCCGCTTCGGCCCCGGCCGTCACGGCTTCGACAAAGCCCGCTCCTCATGCTTCGGCCAAGTCGGCGAAAGCGACGCTCGACAATGCCAAGCGCCTCGTGATCACGTCGGGTGCGAAGGAAGGACTCGAGATCCCGCTTGCCGGCGAACCGCTCACGATCGGGCGGTCCGCGGAAAGCGGACTCGTCATCCGCGACGACTACACCTCTACGCACCATGCGCGCCTTCTCCTGTGGGGCGACGAGTGGGCCATCCAGGATCTCGACTCCACGAACGGTACGTTCCTCGGGGAGGTTCGCGTGACCGTGCCCACACCGGTTCCGCTCAACACCCCCATCCGGATCGGCACGACGAGCTTCGAGCTTCGGCGGTAGCTGATGGCGACCATGGGCAGGAGCGCCGCGGTCTCCCACGTCGGGAAGATCCGCGCCAACAACCAGGACTCTGGCTACGCCGGCCGGCACATCTTCCTCGTCGCCGACGGGATGGGCGGCCACGCCGGCGGAGACGTCGCGTCCGCGATCGCGCTCAAGCGAATCGTCGAAGCGGACAAACCTTACGCTTCCGCTCAGGATGCCGAGTTCGCCCTCCAGACGGCGCTGCTCGCGGCCAATACGATGCTTGCCGAAACGGTATTCGACCACGCCGAACTCACCGGCATGGGGACGACCGTGAGCGCGATCGCCCGGGTCGGCGACAAAGTGGTGCTCGCCCACATCGGCGACTCGCGCATCTACCTTTACCGTGACGGCACGCTCGAACAGATCAGCGCAGACCACACTTTCGTCCAACGCCTCGTCGACAGCGGTCGCATCACTCAGGAGGAGGCCGCCGTTCACCCACGGCGGTCCGTACTCATGCGAGTCCTCGGCGACGTCGATTCCTCCCCCGAGATCGACACCGCGATCTTCGACACTCAACCCGGCGACCGTTGGCTGCTGTGCTCCGACGGACTGAGCAGCTACGTCTCGGATGACAAGATCTCGACGGTGCTCGGCGCCTTCGCGGGCACGAAGGATGCCTGCAATCGCCTCGTGCGGGAAAGTCTCGATCAGGGTGCGCCCGACAACGTCACCGTCGTGTTGGTGGACATCGGGGACAACGGCGACTCGTCGTCCAATCCGCCGCTCACCGTCGGATCCGCGGCACTTCCTCTCACGTACGAAGCTGACAGCGCTCGGCGCGCACTGCGCCTGCCGACCCTCCTCCTGCATCCGCTCAAGTCGACACAGCGGGAGGACAGCCACTTCGAGCCCGAATCCGAGGAATACCTCGACGAGCTCATCCTCGAGGACAAGCGCCGCGCAATCCGACGCCGGATCACATGGCTCGTCGGGATCGCGCTCATCATCGCGGCGATCGCCGTCGCGCTCCTGTTCGCCTATCGCTGGACGCAAATGCATTACTACGTCGGCGTGAACGGGGAGACCGTGGCGATCTATCAAGGCGTCCAGCAGGATCTCGGCCCGATCTCGCTGCACAGCGTGTATCAGCAAACGAGTATCAAACTCACCGACCTGACGCCCTACACGCGATCGACCGTCGAGGACACGATCAGCGCGAGGGACCTGGATGACGCGCGGGCCATCATCCAAAGGCTGGCCGATTCGAGCAATGGCTAACCCGACCAGGCAGACCTCCGCGGCCCCGCCCGAAACGGCCGGGGCTCCCGTCGAGCACGGCGGTAATCTGCGTCTGCGGCTGCACTTGCCGGCGAAACTGCGCAACCTCGAGCTCGTCCTTCTCGTGTTCGCGTGCATCCTGAACGGGATCGCCGTTGTGCTCGTGCAGCTCGGGGCTTTGGGGGAGATTCAGCCGGAGATCATCTGGATGGGCGGCGGCCTCGCCGTTCTCGCGGTCGGCATGCACATCGCGTTGCGATTCGTCGCTCCCGATGCCGACCCGTTCATTCTCCCCGTCGCGACCCTGCTGAACGGCCTCGGCATCGCGGAAATCTACCGGCTCGACCTCGCGCAGAAGAGCGTCGGGTGGGCGGCCGACGGAATCCGCCAGATTGCGTGGACCGCGATCGCCATGGTCATCGCGCTCGCGGTGATCGTTGTCATCCGAAACCACCGCGTGCTCCAGCGCTACCGGTACATCGCGATGTTCACGGGGATTGTGCTCCTGCTCCTGCCGATGCTTCCCGTCATCGGGTATGAGCAGTTCGGCGCCCGATTGTGGGTGCGCCTCGGATTTTTCTCGTTCCAGCCGGGCGAACTCGCCAAAATCGCGCTCGCGATTTTCTTCGCCGGGTACCTCGTGCAGGCCAGGGACAGCCTCTCCATGGTCGGACGCACGGTGCTCGGGATGCGCTTCCCGCGAGCACGAGACCTGGGACCGATTCTCGTCATTTGGGCCGCCGCGATGCTCGTGCTCATCGTGCAGCGCGACCTCGGCACCTCGCTGTTGTATTTCGGGCTCTTTCTCGTCATGATCTACGTCGCCACGGGACGTCTCAGTTGGGTTGCACTGGGCCTCATCCTCTTCGTCGGCGGCGCCATTTTGGCCAGCCAGCTTTTCGCCTACGTCGCCTCCCGATTCCACGGCTGGCTGGATGCGTTCGCACCGAGCGTGTACGACGCGTTCGGCGGCAGCTACCAATTGGTGCAAGGACTCTTCGGGCTTGCACATGGCGGTCTCATCGGCACCGGACTCGGCGAAGGCCGGCCGCAGATCGTACCTCTCGCGGAAAGCGACTACATCATGGCGAGCCTCGGGGAAGAGCTCGGGCTCGCGGGCCTGTTCGCAATTTTCGCGCTCTACCTGATCCTCGTATCCAGGGGGATGCGCATCGGATTCGCGGGGCAGGATGACTTCGGCCGGCTTCTCGGCGTCGGACTGTCGTTCGTGATCGCGCTCCAGGTATTCATCGTCGTAGGCGGAGTGACTCGCGTGATCCCGCTCACCGGGCTCACGACCCCGTTCCTGGCAGCCGGCGGCTCGTCGCTCGTCGCCAACTGGATCATCGTCGCGTTGTTGTTGAGGCTCTCGGATACCGTGCGAAACCAGCCGAGGCTGGTGATCGGTCCATGAATCGCGAGCTCAAGCGCGTAAGCGGTGCGATCCTGATCATGTTCGTCGCACTGCTGTGCTCGACGACGACCATCGCCGTATTCCAGGTCGATAACTTGCGTGCGGACAGCCGAAACGTGCGGACCCTGTACGACAGTTACTCCGCGGAACGTGGTCCGATCCTCGTTGCGGGCAATCCGATCGCCGAATCCAAACCCAGCGACGATCAGTACAAGTTCCAGCGGGTATACACCGACCCGGAGATGTACGCGCCCATCACCGGGTATTTCACCCTCAATCAGGGAACCGTCGGAATCGAAGGCGCACTCAACGACTACTTGAGCGGGACGGCGAACGATCAGTTCCTCGCCAAAGTGAACGCGATTCTCACAGGGCAGACCCCGAAGGGCGCGGCTGTCGAACTCACGATCGATCCGGTAGCGCAAAAGGCTGCCTGGGATGCGCTCGGCAGCAATTCCGGCGCCGTCGTCGCGATCGATCCGCGAACGGGCGCCATCCTCGCGATGGTATCGAAACCGTCATACGATCCGAACCGCCTTGCATCCCACAAATCCACGGATGTGATTTCCGCTTACAACCAGCTGCTCAACAGCTCGGCCAATCCGCTCATCAACAGAACCATCAGCGGTGACCTGTATCACCCGGGCAGCGTGTTCAAGCTCGTCGTCGCTTCGGCAGCACTCGACAGCGGCAAGTTCACTCCGGAAAGCAGATTCCCGAACCCCGCGCGGCTCCAGTTGCCGCTGAGCGACTCGTACATCACGAATGCCGGGGGTGGCACGTGCGGTCCCGGCAAGACCGTGACGCTCGCGGATGCCCTCCGCCTCAGTTGCAACATTCCGTTCGCTGAGATCGGGAGCGCCGTCGGCGAGGACGAACTCCGCGCGTACGCGAAGGCCTACGGATTCAGCAGCTCCCTCGATATACCCATGCCCGTGACGGCGAGCACGATTCCGGAGAGCCTCGATGCGCCCCAGCTCATGCTCTCCTCGTTCGGCCAGGCGAACGTGAGAGTCACGCCGCTGCAGATCGCGATGGTGTCTGCCGCAATCGCGAATCGCGGCGTCGTCATGAAGCCCACGCTCGTCAAATCCATCATCGCTCCCGATTTGACCGTCATCCAGCCGTTCCAGCCCACCGTGCTCAGCGCCCCCATCACACCGGAGTCCAGCGCGACACTCACTCAAATGATGGTCAACAACGTGAACAATGGGGCGGCAAGCAATGGCAGAATAAATGGAGTCGATGTGGCCGGCAAGACCGGAACAGCACAGAACGGCGAGGGTCGGCTTTTGACCCTCTGGTTCACCGGTTTTGCCCCAGCAAACGACCCAAGGATTGCCGTTGCAGTCGTTGTCGAAAACGGAACCAGCTTCGGCAACGCGGTCGCAGCACCAATTGCGAGGAAAGTTATTGAGGCGGTGCTGAACAAATGAGACCCACGAGCGGCCTCACATTCGGGGGGCGGTACCAACTCGCGAATCGCATCGCCATCGGGGGCATGGGCGAAGTCTGGCAGGCCACCGATCTTGTGATCGGTCGCACGGTCGCGATAAAGATCCTCAAGGATGAGTACCTCGGGGACCCCGGTTTCCTGGAGCGATTCCGGGCGGAGGCTCGGCATGCCGCGCTCGTCAATCACGAGGGCATCGCCAACGTTTTCGATTACGGCGAGGAGGAAGGCAGCGCCTACCTCGTCATGGAGCTCGTTCCCGGCGAAGCGCTGTCCACGATCCTCGAGCGTGAACGAGTGCTCGCCACGGATCGCGTTCTCGACATCGTGGCGCAAACCGCATCGGCGCTTCACGCCGCCCACGCGGCGGGACTCGTCCACCGCGACATCAAGCCGGGCAATCTTCTCATTACTCCGGACGGCCGGGTGAAGATCACCGACTTCGGGATCGCCCGGATTGCGGATCAGGTTCCGCTGACGGCCACCGGTCAGGTCATGGGTACGGTGCAGTACCTTTCGCCTGAGCAAGCGAGCGGGCATTCGGCATCCCCGACGACCGACATCTACTCGCTCGGAATCGTCGCGTATGAAGCGCTCGCGGGACGGCGCCCCTTCACGGGCGAATCCCAGGTCGCCATCGCGATGGCGCAAATCAACGAGACTCCGCCCGATCTTCCCGTGACGGTCGCGGAGCCGGTGCGCAACCTCGTCTACTCGTCGATCGCAAAGAATCCGTCCGACCGACCCGCATCCGCCGCGCACCTTGCACGTGCTGCGCAAGCGTTGCGGCGCGGGGACGTCTCGGCCGCCGCGACGGCCGTGCCCGGCGTTCTCGGTGAATCGTCTCTCGGCACGGCGTTCGGGCAGACGTCGACCACTCGCGTTCTTCCGACCATGGAGGGCTATGGAGCGACGGGAGCGCCCGCGGAAGCCAAGCGCCGAAATCCGTGGACCTGGCCGCTCGTCGCGCTCATCGCGATACTGCTGGTTGTTCTCGTCGGAGCCGTCATCGCACTCTTCGTGCAGCCGAATACGGGCGGCTCTCCCTCGACTCCGCCGTCGGACTCGACTTCGCAAACGCCGTCGATAACACCGTCGCCCACGGACGATCTCGTCAACATCAATATTTCCCAATTCAGGGGAATGACTCAGGATGAAGTCGAAGCGGCGCTCGACAAGCTGAAGCTCTCCTACAACGTCACTCAAGGCGAGACCGCACCGACGAAGGACGATGAGCTGAAGGTCTACGCGATCAGCCCTGCCGGCAATGTGGCACAAGGCACGACGATCAACGTCAAGATCTACGCGCCCATGCCGGCCACCAAGCCGGGCGGTCTCAGCGCGACGCCATCCGGCCCGTACACCGCCTCGCAAAACGTCACGCTCAATTGGCCCACTTACACCGGCTGCCCTACCGGCACGACTCTCGAGAGCTACAACATCGCGATCGAGAACGGCACGATCAACTCCGCCAACCCCGTGCCGGCCGGAACGACGACCGCGACGATCACGCTCCGCCCCGATTCGGGAAACACGAAAGTCTCCTATACGGCATCCTGCTCGGGCTCGCCGTCGCCCATGTCGGACGTGTTGACACTCACTGTCCCGTGAGCCCGTCGCGCATGCGGGTACACTGGCAAGGAATTGCCCCTGCATCCCCGGAGACACACACGTGACTGATGGTTCTCGCCTGCTCGCCGGCAGGTACCAGGTTGGTGCCCTCATCGGCCGCGGAGGGATGGCGGATGTCCATGTCGGGGTCGACACGCGGCTCGGTCGCAAAGTCGCGGTGAAGCTGCTGCGCCCGTCACTCGCCAACGACCCCAAATTCCGTCTGCTGTTCCGCGAGGAAGCGCAGAAGGCGGCTCGAATGGCTCATCCGACGATCGTGCGCGTCTTCGATGCCGGCGAGGAGACGGTGCGCGACGCGAACGGGACCGAAACGCAATTGCCGTTCATCGTCATGGAATTCGTTGACGGACGTTTGCTGAAGGACATCATCGCCGACGGCCCGATCGAGCAATCGGAAGCCGCCCGAATCGTGGGGCAAGTGCTGACCGCCCTCGAGTACAGCCACCGCGCGCTTCTCGTCCACCGCGATATCAAGCCCGGCAACATCATGATCACGCAAAGCGGGCAAGTGAAAGTGATGGACTTCGGAATCGCCCGCGCGGTATCCGACAACTCCGCGACCGTCGCCGACACGAGCGCCGTGCTCGGAACAGCACAATATTTCTCTCCCGAGCAAGCACGCGGCGAGACCGTCGATGCCCGCACCGACCTGTATTCGACCGGTGTCGTGCTCTTCGAACTGCTCACGGGCAAGCCTCCGTTCCACGGCGACCGTCCTGTCGCCGTCGCGTATCAGCACATCAGCGAAACGCCGGCACGGCCGAGTGCCCTGAATCCCCGGGTGTCGCCGGCGATGGATGCCGTGGTTCTGCATGCGCTGGAGAAGGACAAGTTTGCGCGGTTCCAGTCCGCGGCCGAATTCCGGTCGGCACTCGAGGCGGCGGTCGCGGGCGAAGTCCTCGTGAAGAAGGCCCCGAAGGACGATTTCAACGCGACGCTGTTCGGAGTGAATCCGAGCGCACGCGCCGGTTCGGATGCGACGATGCGCCAACTCTCGAATTCGGCCGACGATCGCGTGGTTCGCACCCAATCCCGACCGCCGGTGGCGTGGATTTGGGCGGGAATCGCCGTCATGGCGGTCATTCTCGGCGGGCTGACCTTCTGGGTCCTCAATCTGCAACCGACACAGATCGGCGTCGACCTCTCGGTCGATGTTCCGAACGTGGTCGGAATGACGTACGAGGCGGGCGCCCAGAAACTCTCCGACTTGCATCTGGTTCCGAACCGATTGGGGGAACCGAGCGACACCGTCCCCGAAGGGGCGATTACGCGCGTCGAACCCGTCGCCGGCACGAGGGTCGCCAAGAATTACCCGGTCAAAGTCTGGGTTTCGACGGGTCGCAGTATCGTCGCGATCCCGCTCGTGACCAATCAAACCCAAAAGGCAGCCATCAAGACTTTGACGGAAGCGGGATTCGTCTACGGATCCACGAAGACGAGTCACTCACCTTCGGTACCGAAGGGTGTCGTCATGGGCACGAATCCTGAGGGCGGCACGCAAGCGCGCCTCGGCACGACCATCGACCTTCTGGTGTCCGACGGCCTCGTGGATGTCCCCAAAGTCGTCGGCCTCTCGATCGGCGACGCGAACCGCAAGTTGTCTCCGCTTGGACTCAACATCAACCCGGTTGCCGACGACACGTGCACGGGTGGCGTCGTGACCGGCCAGTCGCTCGCACCCGGTCCACAACCCCAGCGGTCGTCCATTTCGCTGACTTATTGCAGCGGCGTCTAACCGAGGTTTACGAGAGGCGTGAGCCCGTCGGCGGATGCCTTCGCCGTCGTGAGCCCGGCGACGTCCAGCCAGTTCGCGAGCATGCGGTAGCCACCCTCGGTCAGCACGGATTCGGGATGAAACTGCACACCGAACACGGGCGCGCTCTCGTGTTGCAGCCCCATGATCACTCCGCCTTGTGTTCGAGCTGTCACAGTGAGTTCTTTCGGGACCGTCGAATCGACGACGGCGAGCGAGTGGTACCGCGTCGCCGTGAACGGTTGCGGGACGTCGCTGAACAGTTCGCTTCCGTCATGAGTGATGAGCGATGTCTTGCCGTGCATGAGCTCCTCGGCAACGGTGACGGTCGCCCCGAGCGCCTCGGCGATGGCCTGGTGGCCGAGGCAGACGCCGAGAAGCGGCTTTCCCGTCTCTATCGCGGCGTGCACGAGAGCAATGGATACGCCGGCGTTCGCTGGCGTTCCCGGTCCCGGGGAGAGCAGGACCGCGTCGAAGCGTGCCGCCTCGCGTTCGGCATCCGCTGTGGCGAAATCATCGTTCCGAACGACGGTCGTGTCGGCACCGAGCTGTTGCAGGTAGCCGTTGAGGGTATAGACGAAGCTGTCGTAATTGTCGACGACGAGGACGCTCGTCATTCGTCGACCGTCACGTCCGGGGTGGGCAGCATCGAATTCACCCACGGGAAGATCCACTCGATGAGGCAAAAGAGGATCGCGGCAAGCAGGACGACGAGGATCAGAACCCGAACCCACGCGGGGCCGGGAAGGATGTGCCAGAGTGCGCCGTACATCGTTCAGCCTTTCGCGGAGACGAGGTTGGCGATCGCCGCGGGTGGACCGGCAGACACCGGCTGCCATGATTCGAGCACCGAGTAGGCGATCATCCGTTCCGCAGCTGAGAATTTGGGATTGCAACTCGTCATCGTCAATAACCTCGCGGTCGGATCCACATCGCGGAACTGGGGGACGGGATCGAGAACGCCGACTCCCTGGGGACTCACCGTCTCGCGATTGCGAAAGACGTACGTGTAGAAGGCGTCCTTGGTCTGCACGTAGATTTTGTCTCCCACGCGCAATTCCGCGATCTTGCTGAACGGCGCGCCATAGGTGGTCCGATGCGCTGCGACGGCGAAATTGCCTATCGCTCCCGGCATTTGCGTCGTACCGTAGTGCCCGATCCCGTTCTTGTTGAGAACCCGGGTCGTGCTGATTCCCTCCGAAATCGTGCGACGGTAGTCCGCACCGAAGCGCGGAACATACATCACGGCGAACGCTTGAGCTTCAGCAGGAGCCTTCATCACGACCGGGTCGCCGTAATCGGTGATGACTTGCTCGTGGTTCAACGAGACGTTGCCGGATGTCCAGCTGTTGGAGAGCCCCGCCGCGACCTGATTCTGCTGATCGCCCACAATGAGGTCGTTGAGCCACAATTGCCAGCCGAGGAAAAGGAAGACGAGGACTCCCGCCGTGATGAGCAGTTCCCCGACGACGCCGACCACCGTCACTCGACGCCGGTCGCGTTTTCGCGTGCGCAGTTTCGCCGCGCGCGTCGTTGCGGGCTCGTCGGTCATGGGTTCGATTCTAGGCTGCGCGCGCTCAAGCGAAACCCATCCGCGCGATTGCCGCGGAGGCATTCAGGATAGAATTCCGGCATGGCACGATCCACTTCGCAATCCGATCATCCGCAGGAGTCTCGATCAGGAGATGACGCACCGAACGCGGTGTGGTTCAAACCGATCATGTTCGGGCTCATGCTGCTCGGGCTCGCGTGGATCATCGTGTTTTATGTGAGCCAGGGAACTTTTCCCGTCGCGTCGCTCAAGGACTGGAACATCCTCGTCGGATTCGGCATTCTCTTCGTCGGATTCCTCATGACGACGCGTTGGCGTTCGTAGCCGCGCCTCCCGTCGAATCCGACAATTACATTCTTGTAATTATCCCCACTGTGGATAACCCTGTGGATAGACGCCGGCGGTCGCGGCGCTAGACCAATCGGCTCTGCAACAGCGCAACGCCGAGGATCGTCGCGACGACGAGACCGACGAACACGGCGAACAACAGCAGGGACTGTTCATTTCGTTTGGCGCGCGCTCGAGTGCGCAGCAGCACGAACGCGACGATCCCGCCCACGATAAGTCCGCCGACGTGTGCTTGCCAGGCCACGTTCGGGATGATGAATCCCAGCGCGAGATTGATCGCGATGACGATGATGATCTGGGTGTTCTTGCCGCCGAGGCTTCTCTGAATCACGAAGAAGGCGCCGAGGAGTCCGAATATCGCTCCGGATGCCCCCAACACACCCGTCGTCGGCGCCATGAGCAGCACGGCGACGGACCCTCCCAGCCCGCTCAGGAAATAGAGTGCGAGAAATCGCCACCGTCCAATGGCGATCTCGAGTATGGGCCCTATGACGAACAACGAGAACATGTTGAACAGAATGTGAAGGACCGAGCCGGGCGAATGCACGAAAAGCGACGTGATCATGCGCCACGGTTGCGACTCGGTCAGCACCGGATGGTAGAACAGGGCGTTCGTGACCGCTCCGTTCGTCACCAGTTGGGCGATGTAGACGAGGATGCAAATCCCGATGAGCGAATAGGTCACGACGGGCGTCGAACTGGTCGTGCGCAACGCCGTGACGATCGCAGGCTTGGTCTTCGGCGCCGATTGCCGCGACTCTCTCATGCACTCGGGGCAATGGAATCCCACGGCGGCCGGGGTCTGGCATTCAGCGCAAATGGTGCGTCCGCACCGCTGGCAGAGCACGAAGCTCTGTCGCTTCGGATGCCGATAGCAAACGTCCGAAGACGTCCCGGATGCGGTGTCCGTCACCGCTAGAGCTCGTCGATCGTGATGCTCTCAATCACGACCGGATCGATCGGGCGGTCGCGACCATCCTTCTTCACAGACTCGATCTTCTTGACCGTGTTCTTCGATTCTTCGTCTTCGACGAGACCGAAAATTGTGTGCTTGCCCTGGAGCCACGGCGTCGGCACCGTCGTGATGAAGAATTGGGAACCGTTGGTGCCGTGCCCCATCTGGATCCCGGCATTCGCCATCGCCAGCACGTAAGGATTGTTGAAGTTCAGCTCGGGGTGGATCTCATCATCGAACTGGTAGCCCGGACCGCCGATCCCCTGACCGAGCGGGTCGCCGCCCTGGATCATGAAGTCGTCGATTATCCGGTGGAAGACGACTCCGTCATACAGAGGACGGGTTGTCTTTTGATTCGTTGCGGGATCGGTCCATTCGATTTGCCCGGTCGCGAGTCCGACGAAATTCGCGACCGTCTTCGGCGCGTGATTGGCGAGGAGGTTGACGGTGATGTCACCGAGGTTGGTGTGAAGCGTAGCGACGTGAGTGTGTGCAGACATTCGGCAATTCTTTCACAGTGACCGCTGATTCAGCGTTCGCCCAGCGGAGCCGTGTTTGCTGCAGGGATGGCTCGTGGGAGGATAGGGATCGTGTCCGACCACCACAAACGGAGGTTACCGATGGGACTGTCACGAAAGCGCCAGCGAGAATTGAAGCGACTGAAGCGCGGAGCGTCGGAGCTTTGGGAGGACCAAAAGGATGTCCTCGAGCACGCGAGCAAGGTCGTTCGCGATGCGCGTCGGCAGCTCGCCGAGGTCAACAGGGAGTACGTGGCCCCGCGGGTTCGCGACACTTTCGAAAAGCGCGTTCGCCCCGGCGTCGAGTCGGGAATCGACTACGGTCGGCAGTTCGCCGGCGCCACTCGCGACAGGGTCACGCAGGACTTCCTGCCTGCTGTTTCCTCGGCTCTCGGCACGGCTCTTGCGGCCCTCGAGGTCGCGAAGAGCCCGCAAGTGCGCCAGGCCATCGGCCGCATGACGAAGTCCGCGACGAAAACCGTGGCTCCCGCGAAGTCGAGCAACGGGCCGGGCCGCTACATTCTCATGGGGATCGGCCTCGTCGCCGCCGCCGGAATCGCGTACGCGGCGTGGCAGACCCTCCGGGCGGATGACGAGCTCTGGGTCAGCGACGAACCAGAGGCCGCCATCGACGAGTAGCGGTATTAGCCGCTAGCTCTTCCTCAACGGATGACGCATCCGGTCGAAATAAAGCCACGCAAATCCGGCGATAATCAACACGCCGTCGAGCGCGTGCAGGAATCCGTACCATTTGCTGACCCCGAAGCCGAGTCCGACGAGAATGCCCTGCACGAAGTAAAGCAAAAGGAAGAGCACAATCGGGAGCACCCAAACCTTCCAATTCGCAAGCGACAGCACGCCCAGGACGAAGAGCACAATCGCGACTGCATAGAGAATCATCGCGTTGGTGCTGTGCCACTCGAATGCGGCCATTCCCCAGGCTTGGTCGCCCGGCTTCTCTTCGGCACCCCAGAATCCGAGTGCCGCGAACGGCACCTGAAGGAGAGCGAGCACGAGGCCGAGCAATGCGACCCATTTGAAGAGAACGTCGCACACCACGCGCCAGCTTGGCACGGGTTTGACGGCGTTCGATGTTTCAGTCGTCGTGGAACTCATTATTTTCCTCTCCACGGATCCGGCGCCTCGAAGAGAGGTGGGCCCGATGACGGTGTCGTGATTCGTCGGGGTTCCGGCGGACCAAAGAGCACATTACTCTTCTCGGGTAGAATTGTGCGAGGAATCTTCATGGCGTGTTGCGGCCCACCAGCCGACAGCGATGTCGACCAGTTCGACGCGATCGAGTTCGGTCACTTCGTCAAGCGCGAACCATGCGGCTTCATCGGTGCTCCCATCGAGCTCATTTCTCAACGCGCCGCCGGTAACGGTGGCGCGGTAGACGACCCGAAGTCCGTGCAGCGCTCCCGCACCCGAGAGTCGATCCTCTGCCGCGATGACGATCGAATCCACGCCGAGGACTTCGTGCAGTTCAGCGACGAAACCTGTTTCCTCCCAAATTTCTCGGCGCGCGGCGTCGGCAGGATCCTCGCCTGGCTCAAGACCGCCGCCCGGCAAGGTCCAGCCGGATCGACCGTCTTGATTCCAATGGGCCAGGAGGACGCGGCCGTCGCGAACGATGACTCCGTACGCGGCAACTCGAATATCCACCGAGTCACTTTAGCTGGATGCAGATGAACTGTGGAGCCTAGGAGAATCGAACTCCTGACCTCCTGCTTGCAAAGCAGGCGCTCTACCAATTGAGCTAAGGCCCCCAAACAATTGCGTGGGGATACCAGGACTTGAACCTGGGACCTCTTCGTTATCAGCGAAGCGCTCTAACCGCCTGAGCTATATCCCCGTGAGGCAGCTACGAGATTATCGCACCGGCCCTGTGATCGCGTAATCGGATCAATTGTTGGTGAACCCGACGAGGAGCCCTCCCGTGACCCGGACGCTCAGGTTGTAGACAAGAGCGGCGATGGCGCCGAGAGCGGTTCCCACGACGACGGTCAGAACCGCAACGACCGCGGTGAACAGCATGACCTTCACGAGCGAAAAACTGTCCAGGACGCTGAACGTCGGCTCCCCGAGAATGTCGGAGAGAACCTTGGTCAATTGCCCGAAGACGCCCGTCGAGTTGAGCACGACCCACAAGAGGAACGTGGCGACGAGCTCGACGATTGCGATGCACAGGGAAACCAGGAACGAAAACTTCACTGCGGACCAAAAGTCCACGTACACGAGCTTGAGCCGAACCTGTTTGGTGGCAGCCGCACGCTGCGACTTCCTCTGGAGTTTCTCCGCGACGCTGCTCATCTAGCCTAAATCCTTCCCGTTCTGGTCGACCTCCGCCGGGGACTCGATCACGGTCTCGCCGTCGTCCTCGTCCTCGGCCTGGCCGGCCAAATTGCGCTCACTGTTTTTCGCGATCGCGATGATCTTGTCGTCGTCCACGAACCTGGCGAACACGACACCCATGGTGTCACGACCCTTGGCCGGTACTTCGGCCACGGCAGAGCGTACCACCTTGCCGCTGGCAAGAACCACAAGAACCTCGTCGTCATCCTCGACGATGAGAGCACCGGCGAGGTCGCCGCGCGCTTCCTGCAGCTTCGCAACCTTGATGCCGAGTCCGCCTCGATTTTGAACGCGGTATTGTTCGACCGCCGTGCGCTTGGCGAAGCCGCCCTCCGTCACAACGAACACGTATCCGTCGTCGGCGACAACGGATGCCGACAGCAACTGATCCTCGCCGCGGAAGTGCATTCCGATGACGCCGCTCGTCGCTCGTCCCATGGGCCTGAGGGCTGCGTCATCGGCGCGGAAGCGAATCGACATGCCCTTGCGGGACACGAGGAGAAGGTCGGAACTTTCCTCGACGAGCATGGCCGAGACCACTTCGTCGTCGTCACGCAGGTTGATCGCGATGATCCCGCCTGAGCGGTTCGTGTCGTACTCGGTAAGCAGGGTCTTCTTGATTTGGCCACCGCGCGTGGCAAGAACGAGGTAGGTAGCCGAGGCGTAGTCGGTGATGTCGAGAATCTGCGCGATCTCCTCATCGGGCTGCAGGGCGAGAAGGTTTGCGACGTGCTGGCCCTTGGCGTCGCGTCCGGCCTCCTGCAGCTCGTAGGTCTTCGCGCGGTACACCCTGCCCTTGTTCGTGAAGAACAACAGCCAGTGGTGCGTTGTCGTGACGAAGAAGTGCTCGACGATGTCATCCGCGCGCAATTGGGCACCCTTGACTCCCTTGCCGCCGCGATGCTGGCTTCGGTAGTTGTCGCTGCGCGTGCGCTTGACGTAGCCGTCGCGTGTGACCGTGACGACCATCTCCTCCTCGGGGATCAGGTCTTCGACGTTCATGTCGCCGTCGAAACCGAACATGATTTCGGTGCGGCGATCGTCGCCGAATCGATCGATGATCTCGGTGAGTTCTTCGCTGACGATATCGCGCTGCCGCTGCGGCTTCTTCAGAATGTCCTTGTAGTCGGCGATCAGGCGCTCGAGCTCGGCGGCCTGATCCTGGATCTTTTGGCGCTCCAGAGCCGCCAGACGACGCAACTGGAGGTTCAGAATCGCGCTCGCTTGCAGTTCGTCGACCTTCAAGAGCTTCATGAGGCCGTCGCGCGCTTCCTCCACCGTCGGCGAACGCCGGATGAGCGCGATGACCTCGTCGAGAGCGTCGAGCGCCTTCAGGTAGCCGCGCAGGATGTGGGCATCCGCTTCGGCCTTATTGAGCCGGAATTGCGTGCGGCGAACGATGACGTCGATCTGGTGCTCGACCCACAGCGTGATGAAACTGTCGAGGGGCAGCGTGCGAGGGATGCCGTCGACGATCGCGAGCATGTTCGCGCCGAAGTTCTCCTGCAATTGCGTGTGCTTGTAAAGGTTGTTGAGCACGACCTTCGCGACAGCGTCGCGTTTGAGCACGATGACGAGCCGCTGGCCCGTGCGCCCCGACGTCTCGTCGCGGATGTCCGCAATTCCCGAAATCTTGCCCTCTTTGACGAGCTCGGCGATCTTGAGCGCGAGGTTGTCGGGATTGACCTGGTAGGGAAGTTCCGTGACGACGAGGCACTGCCGGCCCTGCAATTCCTCGACGCTGATCACAGCGCGCATCGTGATCGAGCCGCGGCCCGTTCGGTACGCATCCTGAATTCCCTTGACACCGAGGATCTGGGCGCCCGTGGGAAAATCGGGGCCCTTGATGCGCTCGAGAAGTGCGGCGACGAGTTCCTCGTGGCTCGCATCGGGGTTGGCCAGATGCCACAGCGCCGCCGACCCCACTTCGCGAAGGTTGTGCGGCGGGATGTTCGTCGCCATCCCGACCGCGATTCCGACCGAACCGTTGACGAGCAGATTGGGGAAGCGGCTCGGAAGAACGAACGGCTCTTGCGTGCGGCCGTCGTAGTTGTCCTGGAAGTCGACAGTCTCCTCTTCGATGTCGCGC
>JAHBST010000039.1 GCA_019638975.1 Cryobacterium sp. | reverse complement strand
AGTGGTCGACGGCGAGGGTCGCGCGGGGTGGCGCGCCCGTGAAGATCCGGCTCGTGAAGGGCGCGAACCTCGCGATGGAAACCGTCGAAGCGACCATGCACGGCTGGCCCCTCGCGACCTGGCACAGCAAGCAAGCGACGGACACGAACTACAAGCGCGTGCTCGACTGGGCGCTCACGCGCGAGCGCACGACAGCAGTGCGAATCGGCGTCGCGGGCCACAACCTGTTCGACATCGCGTTCGCGCACTTGCTCGCCGAGGCGCGCGGCGTCTCCGACCACGTCGAGTTCGAGATGCTCCTCGGCATGGCTGAGGGCCAGGCGGATGCCGTGCGCAAGGACGTCGGCGGCCTCCTCCTCTACACGCCCGTCGTACTTCCGCAAGAGTTCGACGTGGCGATCGGCTACCTCATCCGCCGCCTGGAGGAGAACGCGAGCCAGGAGAACTTCATGTCGGCAGTGTTCGAGCTCGTCGACAACGAGGAGCTGTGGAATCGCGAGCGCGACCGCTTCCTCGCGTCGCTCGCGGGCGTCGACACCGTGGTGCCGGAGGCGAACCGCAAACAGTCGCGCCTCGCTGAGCACGCGCCGTTTGCCTCGTCGTTTGCCAACACGCCCGACACCGACCCGGCGCTGCCCGCGAACCGGGCGTGGGGCACAAAGGTTCTCGGCGCCGTGGAGAAGAGCCCGCTCGGGCTCGACATCGTCGCCGCGGCGTCGGTCGCCGACGAGAAGCAGCTCGACGCCGTGTTCGCGCGCGTGCTGCCCGCCGCAAAGGGCTGGGCGGCGCTCGGCGGCAAGGGACGCGCGGCGATCCTGCGAACGGCTGCCGACGTTCTCGAGGAGACCCGCGGCAACCTCATCGAGGTCATGGCCGCTGAGGCGGGCAAGACGATCGCCGAGGGGGACGTGGAGGTGAGCGAAGCGGTCGACTTCGCCCGCTACTACGCCCAGCTCGCCGAAGAACTCGACGAGGTGGATGGCGCGACGTATGCGCCGTCGCGACTCATCGTCGTGACGCCGCCGTGGAACTTCCCGGTCGCGATCCCCGCCGGCTCGACGCTCGCGGCGCTCGCATCCGGCGCATCCGTGATCATCAAACCGGCGAAGCAAGCGCAGCGATCCGGCGCGATCATGGTCGACGCGCTGTGGCGCGCGGGCGTGCCCCGCGACGTGCTCGCGCTCGTGGACCTCAAGGACCGCGGCCTCGGCGAGAAGATGGTGTCGCATCCGGAGGTCGATCGCGTGATTCTCACCGGCGGCTACGAGACGGCGGAGCTGTTCCGCTCGTGGCGGCCGGAGTTGAACATTCTCGCGGAGACGAGCGGCAAGAACGCGATCATCGTCACGCCGTCTGCCGACCTCGACCTTGCCGTCGCGGATGTCGTGAAGAGCGCATTCGGACACGCTGGGCAAAAGTGCTCGGCCGCGAGCCTCGTGATTCTGGTCGGGTCGGTGGGACGCTCGGAGCGTTTCGAGAAGCAACTCGTGGATGCGACGACCACTTTGCGCGTCGGGTACCCGAACGATCCGACGACCCAAATGGGCCCGATCATCGAAGCGGCGAACGGCAAACTCAAGAAGGGGCTCACCGAGTTGGGCCCGGGGGAGCGCTGGCTCCTCAAACCCGAGCAGCTCGACGAGAGCGGGCGGCTGTGGTCGCCCGGCATCCGCACCGGGGTTGCCGCGGGCAGTTACTACCACTTGACCGAGTTTTTCGGGCCGATCCTCGGCATCATGCGGGCAGCGACCCTTCAGGACGCGATCCGGTTGCAGAACCAGGTCGACTACGGGCTCACCGCGGGACTGCACTCGCTCGACCCGGATGAGCTCGCATTGTGGCTTGCCACGGTCGAGGCCGGAAACCTGTACGTGAACCGCGGGATCACCGGGGCGATCGTTCGCCGCCAGCCGTTCGGCGGATGGAAGCGTTCTGTCGTCGGCGCGAGCACGAAGGCCGGTGGGCCGAACTACCTCGTGCACCTCGGCTCGTGGAAGAGCGCGAAGGCCAGGGCCGCCGAATCGGTGCAACTTTCGGATGCCGTCGCCCCGATCGTCGCTGCTGCGGGCTCGGACTTCGTGTCGCGGGCTGCCCGCAGCGACCAGGTCGAGTGGGAGCGCGAGTTCGGTGTCGCGAAAGACGTGTCGGCGTTGGGCGTGGAGCGGGATGTGTTCCGTTACCGCTCGCTCCCGGTGACAGTGCGGTTGAACGGGGGTGGCTCGGTCGACGAGCTCGCGCGGGTTGTCGCTGCGGGCGTGCGTGCGGGAGGGTTGCTGGACGATGGCGGCCCCGCGCGTGGCTCGGAGTCGGGGCGGAACGTCTCGGTGAGCGTCGCGGAGCGGCTGCCTGCCGAGTTGGAGCGGGCGATCGAGGCGACTGGGGCATCCGTGTCTGTGGAGAGCGACGAGGAGTGGCTCGCTCGGGCTCGCGACGGCAAGCTCGCGACGTCGCGCGTGCGGTTAGTTGGCGGCGGTCACGTCGCCCTCGCCGAGGCGCTCGGCGGAAGCCCGGATATCGCGATCTACTCGGAGACCGTGACGGAGGCCGGCCGCGTCGAGTTGCTGCCGTTCCTGCGCGAGCAGGCGATCGCGATCACAGCACACCGTTTCGGCAACCCGGACCACTGGTCTGAGTCAGTTCTGCCGCTGTAGTCCGTTGGCGCGTCGGCATGGACTGATCCGGCATCCGGGACTGATTATTTGCGGGCTCGGGAGTATGAACCGGTGACGGGTCAGTTTTTGCAGGTTGATCCGGCGGTCAATGTCACGCATGAGCCGTATGCGTATGTTGCCGGGGATCCGTTGGCGTCGGTGGATCCGTTGGGGTTGTGCAAGGGGATGGATGGGACCCCGCAGGATCGAGTGTGTACGGCGAATGACTTCTTCTGGGCGGGGTTGCCTGGAGAAATGAACAAGCAGTTCAAGATTGCTTGGGCTGGTTTCAGCGCCGGTTCAACCTTGGGCATAGGGCTCGTGACTAACAATGACGTGGATTGCTACGGGGCCAATCCGGAGTTTTGGGTCGAGTTCGGGCTTGGTGCCCTCGTCACGGCAGCGACGAGTGTGCTCAGTGGAGCAGTCACCGCGGAAGCCGAAGTTGGTGGCCTGACTGCTGCTTCAACTTCCGCAGAAGTTCTAGAGAGTCCAGCCGCATTGGAGGGCCTAGCTGTGAGTCAAATCGATGACCTCGCAATCAATGCCGGCTACGATGTCTTGCCCGGACGCTTCGGGGCAGCTAACCCGGCAATCCGCTATTACGCGCCCGGTACTAATCACTCAGTAGGGTTACGAGTACTTCCTGAGGGTGTTGTAGGCCAATCTGGGGTGAAAGGTGGTGCCTACCTCAAATTCTTCGGTGGCGGGAATGACGGCATAAGGATTCCATTGGAGGGTCCGTGAAAAATTTGACTCTGTTGCAGGAGGCACTTCTGGAGCTTGGACTCGAGGATTGGATACCACTTCCAGAAGTGTTTGGGGATCCTGAGGTGCGCCCACTTCTCAGAGAGAATCTGGAAGTAAACGCCGTCTCGCGTGCGCTAGTCGGCCTCTTGACGCTGGGCAGAATCCAGTTGTGGATGGGCAAATGGTCGGAGCAACCAAGGCCAGTGCCGCCCGATGCCGCTGAAGCATTGTTGTTGGACGAGCGAAGATACTCGTTCGACGCGGAAGATGAAGGTTTGGAGAGGGTCTATTTCGTGAATGTCGAGAACTTTCGCGCCAGCGATTGAGGGGCCTCAGGCACGTTGAAGGCTATGCTCGGCGGTCGCGAAAATTAGTGCGCCGAGTAGATCCAACCCGTATTCGGAGAGTATGGGAGTGACCCGTGGTTCTGGATCAGCTACGGACTGGGGGTCGCGGGATCGGCAGTGGGCATCCTCGCCGGAGGGGAAGCACTCGCAGGCGCCAAGGGCTCCGAGGGATACAGTGGGGTCAGCGCCGCAGGCAGCGGGGCAATCACTCTTTTTCGTTCGGTAGGGGCAGACGAGGCCGCTGACATTGCGACTACTGGAATATTCAACAACCCCGTGGGGATCAATGTGAAGAATTTTGCTACTAGCGCCGAAGATGCAGCCACATGGGGCGACTGGCTCAATGTGGGTGAATCCACTGTCGTGACCACAATGGTGCCTTCGGCGGTGCTCAATGGAGTACAGGCTTGGTCGCGTTTGGATGGCATAGGCCAAGCCTTCGCCTTCGACGCTAAGCAATTAGCGAACCTGAATCGGGCGATGGACGGAATTCGGGTGGTGCCCTGATGAGCCTGACGGCGTGGAGCCTGAAAGCTCATGTTGAATGGGTGACAGGCAGCCAAGATGAGAGCTGGAACTGGGAGATTTTCCCAACCATGAAGGCATCGATTGCATTTGCTGACGTGGATCGTCACGAACTCTTCAGTACCTCAGGGACGGCCACGTCAAAAATTCGTCATTCAGACGCGAAAGATTCCGAGCTGTACGTGGTTGACGTATTACTCCCCGATCATCTCCAAAGGTACGTCAAAAGGGGGACGCAGTTTCTCGTTCTGCGAGGCTCAATCTGTATGGGCATTGGAAATATCCGTTATCCCGGTGGCCCGACAGACGATAACTGAGGCCGCCCAGCCTAGCGCGACTGGTCGGCGAAAAATTCATGAATGACAAGGTAATGGATGTAATGGCATCGGGCAGTCGTCGAGAAATGCTTAACTTGGAGCGATTTATCGTTGAACGGGACCCGGGCCCCCTCAACCGTGAACCGTGGCGGGGTACCTTCGATTGGGATGTACCGTGATCGCGGAGTCCGAGCCTGTTGCGGCGATGTCCGTCGGCGTAATCATTGGCGGACGAACCGGCCAGAACAGGGCGTGGATTGAATCGCTCCAAGGGCTAATACGAGAGGTAATGGTCGCGCGCGAGGGTGCTACGTCGGGCCTGAACCTAAATGTTGAGTTCCACGTGCCAGGCAACATTCTTCAACCTGAGTTCGTGGGTGACCGAACTGGATTCTTCAAGAAGGCAACTTCGCTCCTGAAAGTACAGGTCGCTGTCCCGGTTCAATCCGAAGTCGATCCTCGCCCTATTCTTGTTGAGCTTTTGCACTCTGCAATCAACGCTGCTGACCTGTGGGCCATCGGCAAGTATCGTGACTTTGACGCCCCTCAATTCCACGACCTCGTTGACTCGCTGGATGAGGTCCGTTGATTGGTGGCCCCGAACTTGGCGATGTACCAGGATGTGACAAGCCACGGCCGAACTTCCTGACCGCGTCTGACAACGAGGATCGTGCCCAACTTCAAGGCTGGCACTCTATATCTAGGCCAGTCCACGCCTCATTATTTGGGCATTGCAGCTAGCCGAGGCCGGCCGCGTCGAGTTGCTGCCGTTCCTGCGCGAGCAGGCGATCGCGATCACAGCACACCGTTTCGGAAACCCGGACCACTGGTCGGAGGCTGTGCTTCCGCTCTAGCTCGCTAATTTGGCTCTCTAGTTGGCACCTTTGCACCTCCTAATGTCGGTAGCACCGCGTATTCTGGAAAAAAGTTCGCGACACGCCGAAACCACAACATGTAGGGGAATGACACAGGTGTCATTCCGGTTATATAGTGGGAGACCACGCAGGAGCTGGATATCCGGTTCTTGGGGGAAATCCAGTTCAAGAAGACTTAGGGAGGTCACTATGGAGAACGACACCGACACCGTCGGCGGCTACGCAGTTCCCGTCGACCCAATGGATCTTCTGCAGTGCGACAGCTGCCAGTAGGCACACGCACCACAGGGTTCTAGAAACCCCGGACACCATGGCGGTGGCCGGGGTTTCGTCGTTAAGGCCCCGCCAGCCCCGCCAACCGCCCGCGATCCCGCCGCAAACCCGCCGCGCGAACGTGGCAAGATGGGCGGATGGCAGTGAACCCCGACATCGCCGGTCGTGAATTTCCACCGGCCGCGCCATACCTCGTCGGCCGCGAAAAAGTGCGCGAATTCGCCCGCGCCGTCTTCTCCGACAACCCCATCAACCATGATCCGGAGGCTGCGATCGCCGCCGGCTACACGGACATCGTCGCGCCCCCCACTTTCCCCATCGTCGTGCAGGAGCGAACCCTCGCCCAGCTTCTCGCCGAGCCGGATGCCGGCATCGACTTCACGCGTGTTGTCCACGGCGACCAAAGATTCACCTACACGCGCCCCATCGTCGCCGGCGACGAACTCACCGCGCGACTCACCGTCACGAACGTCAAGTCCCTTGGCGGACACAGCATGGTCACCTCCGAATCGACCATCGTGGACGCGGCAGGCAAGCACGTCGTGACCGCGACATCCACCCTCGTCGTGCGGGGTGACGAATGAGTGAGCTGACCGTGGGCGACATTGTCGCCGAGCGCGACTTCCACCTCACGCGCGACTCGCTCGTGCGGTATGCAGGCGCATCCGGCGACTTCAACCCCATCCACTACCGCGACGACGTCGCCACGAGCGTCGGCCTGCCCGGCGTGCTCGCCCACGGCATGCTCACCATGGGTATCGCCGCACAACCCGTCATCGACTGGCTCGGCGACCCCGCACGCGTCGTCGACTACCAGGTGCGCTTCACCCGCCCGGTGCTCGTGGACGCGACGGATGGCGCACTCGTGCGCGTGGTCGCCAAGGTCGGCGCCGTCGACGAGGACAGCGCCAGAATCGACCTCACCGTCACGTTCGAGGACGAAACCGTGCTGGGCAAAGCGCAGTTGCGCATCCGCGCGTGACCGCGATGGGCGAACAGCCGCTTTCCGGACTCACGACGCTGCACGTCGGCGGTGCCGCGCGCGAACTCCTTTCCCCGGGCAACACGGTGGAACTGGTCGAGGCGACTCTCGACACGTGGTCGCGACGCGAACCGTGGTTCGCACTCGGGGGAGGGTCAAACCTCCTCATCGCGGACGACGGGTTCGATGGCACGGTCATCCGGGTGCTCTCGCGCGGCATCGACCAAGTGGATGCGGTGGAAAGCCAGAAGATTCTGCGCGTCCTCGCCGGCGAACCCTGGGATGCCGTCGTCGCCCACGCGGTCGAGCACGGGTTGTCCGGTATCGAGGCGCTCTCCGGCATCCCTGGTTCTGCGGGCGCCGCCCCCATGCAGAACATCGGCGCGTACGGACAGGAACTCTCCGAAGTGCTCGTGTCCGTGGACTTCCTCGACGAGCAAACCGGTGAGCGGACGCAATTGGCGGCAACCGAACTCGAACTCGGCTACCGCACGTCCGCGCTCAAACGCGGTCGTCGCGGGATCGTCCTCTCCCTTGATCTGCGACTTCGCGAAAGCCCGCAAAGCGCGCCCATCGCTTATGACCAACTCGCCACCGCGCTCGGCGTACCTATTGGCGAGACGGCGCCGCTCGCGGATGTCCGGCGCGCTGTCCTCGCACTGCGCGCATCCAAGGGCATGGTACTCGACCCGGATGACCCGGATTCGGTGAGCGCGGGATCGTTCTTCACAAACCCGATCGTGTCCGAAAACTTCGCGCGCAATCTCGGCCCGGATGCGCCGCGATGGATTCTCGACCCCGATGCGCCCGAATCCCCCGTCAAGCTGAGCGCCGCGTGGCTCATCGAGAGGGCCGGCGTGACACGCGGGTTTGCGCTCCCCGGATCGCGTGCTGCCGTGAGCTCCAAGCACACGCTCGCTCTCACGAACCGCGGCGGCGCAACCGCCGCCGACATCGCGGAACTCGCCCGTTACATCCAATTGCGCGTCCTGAACCAGTTCGGCGTCGGTCTCCAGCCCGAACCGCAACTGATCGGTCTCACCCTCTAGCACGCAGGCAGTGCTGAGCCCGTCGGTGTGAGTGACGAGCTCAGAGGAGCCCCAACTCCATTGCCCGCGTCACCGCCCGCGTACGGTCGTTGACGTCGAGCTTCTCGAACGCGTGCAGCAAGTGTGTCTTCACGGTTGACGCCGAAACGAAAAGCTTCGCCGCGATCGCGGGGTTGCTCAAACCTTGCGCGACGAGCCGCAGCACTTCGGCTTCTCGCGCGCTCAGCGCAGGTCCGGTCGGCCGTTGCACCCGATTCACGAGCAGAGTCGCGATTCTCGGCGCCAGCGCGACCTCCCCGCGAGCGACCGAGCGGATCCCGGCAAGCAACTCCTCCTGCGGAGCCGCCTTGAGAAGATAGCCGCTCGCTCCCGCCTCGATCGCGGTCAATATGCTGTCGTCGCTCTCGTACGTCGTCAGGATGATGACGCGGATGCCGGGCTTCGCCGCGAGAATCCGCGCGGTCGCTTCGTCGCCGTCGATTCCGGGCATGCGCAGATCCATGAGCACGATTCCCGGCTCGAGCTGCAAAGCGAGGTCGACGGCCTCGAGTCCGCTCGACGCTTCGCCGACGACCTCGAGGTCATCCGCGGTGCCGAGCAAAGCGACGATGCCGCCCCGCACGACGGGGTGGTCGTCGGCGACGATCACGCGCGTGCGGGTCATGCGGGCACCGACGCGGGCACGCGAGCCGTGAGCACGGTTCCCGACCCGCTCGATTCGACGGCGAGGGAGCCGTCGACGAGGGCGAGGCGTTCGCGCATCCCCGCGAGGCCGAATCCGCCGGGGCCGGCACGCTCGGTGAATCCGACGCCGTCATCCGAGACGCGCAATTCGACATCCGCTCCGCGCCCCGACGCCGAGACCGTCACAGTGTGTGCCTTCGCATGCTTTCGGATGTTCGCGAGCGCTTCCTGCGTGCACCGCAACAAGACGACTTCGGTGTCGCGATCGAGAGCCGGCAAGTCGGCCACGTCTATCGTGACGCTCACGCCGGCGTCCCGTTCGAACCGTTCGGCGAGCCGGTGCAAAGCGGGAACGATGCCGCCGGGCACCTCGACCGATGCGCCGGCCGCCACGAGCGACCGAGTCTCGGCGAGTGCCTCCCGCGTGTTGTCCTCGACGAGAGCAAGCGCCGTTTGCGCCGCATCGACATTCCCCGCGTCGAGGTCGCGCCGAGCGCCCTGCACGAGCATGACGAGCCCGGTCAGGCTCTGCGCGATCGTGTCGTGAAGTTCGCGTGCGAGTCGCTCGCGCTCGCTCGCCACGCCCGCGTCCCTGCTGAGCGCGGCAAGCTGGCCGTGAGTAGCCTGCAACTCGTCGATCAAGAGTTGCCGTTCGGCGCCGAGCGAAAAGATTCGCGTGATCCACAGGCCGAGCGCGATGCTGAAACCGAGTGAGAGCGCCGAGGTGAATCCGGCTCGCGCCAGTGCTTCCATCGTGAAACCCGCGCCGATGGCGAGCCCGAGCCCGACACTCAGCGCGAGGCCCACGTTGGCGATGAGCGCAACGCGCAAGCCCGGCGTGATGACCCAAATGAGCGGAAACGCTACGCATTGGATGATCGCCATCGCCGGGTAGCAGGCGGCAGCGAATCCGGATGCGAGAACGACCGTTATCGTGAACGCGATTTGCGCGGTCCGGTTGTGCCACGACAATCGCCCGAAGATGTACCACGCGACGACGAACGCCGCGAGTGCCGCTTGCGCGCCCAAGAGTCGCAAGGGGGAAATATCCGAGACGAGGAGCAGCATTGCCGACAGCACGACCGCGATCGCGGCGACGGCCACGTGCCACCACTTGGGGCTATCCATCCGCCAATTCTCCCCTGTCGCGGCTCAGGTGTCTTTGCGGATCCAGCGGAACGTCATCCGGGTGAGAAGCAACCCGACCACGAACCAGACGCCCATGATGATCGCGACCCACGGAAGATTCCACGTACCGCCTTGTTCGACGGTCGCGAAACCTTCCGGGAGGAACACCGAGCGCATGCCTTGCGCCATCCATTTCAACGGGAAAATGCTCGCAACATTCTGGAGCCATTCGGGGAGCATCGTGAACTGCAAATACACCCCGGAGATGAATTGCAGCAAGAGCACGATCGGGATGACGACGGCCGTGGCGCTCTTGCCGCTGCGGGGGAGGGCGGACAACGCGATCCCCAGTACACAACTCGTGATCACTCCGAGAAGGAACACCCACGCGAAGGTGAGCCATTTCGCCGGATCCGTCGGCACGTCGACGTTGAAGAGGATGCGCGCGACGAGGAGAAGGAGTGCAGCCTGGACGACCGCACTGACGAGCACCATGCCGATCTTCCCGATGAAATACGAGATCACGGGAAGGGGCGACCCGCCGAGGCGCTTGAGCGTTCCGTCGCCTTTCTCGCCCGCGATGTCGACGCCGAGGTTCTGCACACCGCTCAACAGCATCCCGGCGGCGACCATCCCCGGTAAGTAGTAGGCGGCGAACGAGATGCCGCCCGTCCCGTCGGGTGCCGCTCCGATGTTCCCGGCGTTGCTGAACGCGACCGCGAAGATCGAGAGCATGACGATCGGAAACAGGAACGTGAAGAATACGGAGTCGCCCTGACGCGAATACACGCGCAGCTCGTAGCCGATCCGTGAAATGCCGAGGCGGATGCTGCGGCCGAGCGAATCGATGCGCCGCGACTTCTCGCCTCCGGCCGGACCGGCCGTGGTTCCCCTCGCGCCGCGAGCGCTCGTTCTCGTTGTCGTTGTCGAATTGCTCATGCGAGTACCGCCTCCGCGTCGAGTGCGTCGGCGCGGCTCGCGCCAACCAGGTTCAGGTAGATGTCTTCGAGGCTCGGCCGGATGACCTCGAGGCCGTCGGGTTCGCCGTGGCTCTCGGCGTGGAGCTGAGCGACGAGTGCCGCGGGCTCCGCCGTGCGCCGCTCGTGCCTGATGCCCTGTCGCCGCCAGCGGACGAGGGGAACACGGGCATCCGCTCCGCCGATTTCGTCGATCGTGCCGATGTCGACGATGCGGCCAGCGTTGATGACGGCAGCGCGATCGGCGAGGTGGGCGGCTTCGTCGAGGTAGTGGGTCGTGAGAAGAATTGTCGTGCCTTCGGACTTGAGACCGTCGATGAGGGTCCAGAACTGTCGTCGCGCTTCGGGATCGAAACCCGTCGTGGGCTCGTCGAGGAAGAGGAGTTCCGGCCGTCCGATGATCCCGAGAGCGACATCCACTCGCCGGCGTTGCCCGCCCGAGAGCTTTCCGATGCGCGTCTTGGCCTTGTCGGCGAGGCCGACGGCGTCGATCACTTCGCCGACATCACGGGGATTCTCATAGTAACCGGCAAAGTGAGTTAGTTGTTCGAGGACGGTCACGTTGCCGCTTTCGCCCGTGCTTTGCAGCACGATGCCGATGCGCGCTTTCCAGTCGATGCCTCCCCGCTGCGGGTCGACGCCGAGCACGCTCGCGTCGCCGCTCGTGCGGTCGCGGTAGCCTTCCAGGATTTCGATCGTGGTGGATTTGCCGGCGCCGTTCGGCCCGAGCAGGGCGAACGTTTCGCCGCGGCGGATGTCGAAGGTCACGCCGTCGAGCCCCGTCACGCCGCCGTAGCTTTTGCGGAGGTCGGTCACGCTCACGACGTTGTCAGAATTTGTCATGCCACCATCGTGCTCGCCGCGAGGTGCGCGCGGTAGCGATCATCCGGTGGGATTCGGCATCCACCGATCGGTTGACCCCCGCACGCCATTGCCCTTCGCGCATCGCCTGCATTGCACGTTAGTGCCCTTCCCTGCGCAAGTGAGGGGCCGAAACCCGCAACTCGGCGGGCTGCTGGCTAATGGAACAAGCGCTGCAGGCGTTGGATGCCCTCAAGTAGCGGTTCGTCCCCGAGTGCGTACGAGAGGCGCAAGTATCCACTCGGTCCGAACGCTTCCCCGGGCACGACGGCAACCTCGGCTTGCTCGAGGATGAGATCGGCAAGCTCCAACGACGTGCTCGCGACGACCCCGCCCCAACTGCGGCCGAGCAAAGCCGTCACATCCGCGTATGCGTAAAACGCGCCCTCCGGCATGGGCGCGACGACGCCGTCGATTTTGTTGAGTTCTTCGATGATGACGTTGCGGCGCCGCTCGAACGCTTGCCGCATGAGCTCGACGGTCTCTTGCGGGCCGGTGAGCGCCGCGAGCGCCGCGCGCTGCGAAATGTTGGACACGTTGGAGGTGAGGTGCGACTGCATGTTCGCGGCGCCCTTGATGGCATCCGCGGAGCCGACCATCCAGCCGAGCCGCCATCCGGTCATGGCGTAGCTCTTGGCGACGCCGTTGACGAGGAGGGTCTGCCCGGCGAGCTCCGGCACCGCCTCGACGATCGAGACGGCGTGGGGCGGTCCAGAAACGGGCGCTGCGCTGCCGGACGGGTAAACGAGGTTCTGGTAGATCTCGTCGCTCATCACCCAAATGCCGTGGTCGAGTGCCCAGCGTCCGATCGCCGCGGTCTCGGAAGGTGAATACACCGCGCCCGTCGGGTTGGACGGCGACACGAAAATCAGGAGCTTGGACTTCGGCGTGCGCGCCGCTTCAAGCTGCTCCACCGTCACCTTGTAGCCCTGATCGGCGCCTGCGAACACTTCGACGGGTACGCCGCCCGCGAGCTTGATGACTTCGGGATACGTCGTCCAGTACGGCGCGGGCAGAATGACCTCGTCACCCTCATCGACGACGGTCGCGATCGACTGGTAGACGGCTTGCTTGCCGCCGTTCGTGACGATCACGTGCGACGCGTCGACATCGAGACCGCTGTCGCGGCGCGTCTTCTCGGCGATCGCCTCGCGAAGCTCGGGCAGGCCGACCGCGGGCGTGTAGCGGTAGTTGCGCGGGTCGAGAACGGCAGCAGATGCGGCATCCACGACGTTCGACGGCGTCACGAAATCGGGCTCGCCCGCCGCGTACGAGATGACCGGGCGGCCCTGCGCTTGAAGCGCCTTGGCCTTCGCATCGACTTTGAGTGTTGCGGATTCCGCAATCGCGGCGATTCGGCGGGAAATGCGGGCGTGTTCAATGGTCACAGGGTCCAGCTTAAAGCACCTGCATGAGCACGAGCACGAGCAACAGCAACAATACCCACACCGCACGAACGCGGCCGAGGTCGGGACCCCGGCCGCGCCGTCACCGGCGACCGCCTGGCTTAGAGCTCAAGCGTTGGGTGGTTGCGCCGGTAACCCTTCCGTGCGAGCCACGCACCGGTGATCAGTAGCGCGATCAGCAGGGCGATTGCCGATCCGATCGCCACGCCCGTGTAGGCGAGGGACCCCTGGACGGTGCTTTCGCCACCGACCTCTCCCGTCGGAATGGTTTCCGTGGTGCCGGGGTCGCCGATGGTGCCGGGTCCGCCGAACGTTCCCGGGTCGCCGATTACTCCAGGGCCATTTCCCGTCATGGTCGGGGCAACGGATGCGGATGCGAGGTTCACCGACGTGAGTCCACTCGAACCCGTGCCCGGTGCGGCCGCGACCCGCATCGCCGTCTGGCTGAAGACCGTGTTTGTGGCTACCGGTCCCCATCCGCTTCCCGCGTTCGTGTCGCGAACGTTGACCTTGAGCGACAGGATGCCGGACAACACGCCCTCGATACCGGCTGAGCCGAGCAGTCCCGCGTTCGCCTGGTCGAGCAGGGGCCCGTCGCACGACGAGCGGATACCCGAGAGGATGCCGCCGATGCCGAAGATCTTAGCCTTCAGTACGGCTCCAAGACTCGTCGCGATGTGGCTTGCGCTGAGTGAAACCGGAATGCCGAGCACGCGAGCTGCTGCCGTCGCCGGAGCCTGACCGCTGAGGATTTGCGCGACCGTGCCGTGCACATCCACCGCCACCGATGTCTTCAGTTTCGGAAGAAGCGTCGATGTCGGCGTGCAGACCAGGTGGCCGAGCAATTTGCCCAGAACTTCGCTCAGGATGTTGCCGTGGCTGTCTTCGTACTGGCAGCTTTGACCGACAATGGGCGCCTGGTCGGTGAGGACGGCGAGATCGACGTCGACATCGAGTTTCAGGTTGTTGAGCGCAACGTCGACGCGAGCGATCACTTGGTGCGCGAGCGAGACAACGTTGCTCGCGACAGTCGCGATGATCGCGTGAACCGTCGCTGGCGTCAGGAGCTCGGAATTCACCGGTCGGTTGTTGAGGGTTCCGCCCACGAGCGCATTCAAGTCGACCGTGACTTTGCCCGTCGTGACGTTGAAACTCACGCCTGCGCCTCCCCACGTCCTGGACAACAGGCCCGCGATCACGGCCTTCAGGTTGTGCTCGAGAGAGATGGACACCGTCGCATTCGCACCGAGCTTCAGCGCCGGATTCGCGGCGACGAGGATGGCGTTGAGGGCAACCGCAAGATCACCGTGCGCCCCGCCGAGGCTCGCGAGTTTCGCATCCGCTGCCGCGATCGCTTTCGTGACGGATGCCGAGATGCCGGCGAGCGCCGGGCTCGTGAAGCTGAGAGTGAGCCCGTCGATGTAGTAGCCGCCGTCGACGCTGTGATGATTCCCGTGGATGTTCGCCGCGATCGCCTGGATCTTCAGTGCGAGGTCGGTGATGACGGCGTCAAATCGGGAACCGATGAGGCGATCGAGGTAGAGGGTCAGCGCACCGTTGGGATTGGATGCGTTCGGGCCGATTGCTCCCCCGTTCCCGATCGTGCCGCTGGCCCCCATCGTCGCGCCGGTCTTGTCTGCCATCGCGTATTGGGAGAGGGCACCGCCGACCGTGGTCGAGTGAAGCACGGAGTCGGGGCTGACTCGCACCGCCCCGACGTTGATGGCCTGGCTGCCCAGGAGGCTGACCGCGAGAGGATCGACTTTCTCTTGCGTGCCCTGGCTTCCGTTATTCCAGACCTCCGCAGGCGTGAGCCCGACGATGGAGTCGAGGCTCAGACCGGCGATACTCCCGGAAAGGAAGTGACCTTGCGCCCATGATCCATGAGCAGTGGTGGCGCTCGCCGCAGCGGGCGCTGTCACGGCGAGTGCCGCGACGATGCCGACGGTGCCGAGAACGGCGGTCGACTTGGTGAGTATGGACATCCCGACTGAGCTTCCAGTCCGTCGGATTCGTTGAGTGAACACGGCTGGTACCTTCCCTTATCCATTGCGGATCCAGGGGTCCTGTCAGGCGACTGCTCGCGACAACTCGGGATATTGGAACGAAGGAAGCCGCCTGCGGTGGACTTCCTGGTTTCCTATTTAGTTGGAGTGGCAGATCGACGAAGTCGGTTAGGGGCCGTGGGTTCTTCGCCGATCTGCCTTGTTACCTAGACAGACCGGTCGACTGTCGATTCATGACGCGGAAAGCCGAAAAGATTTTTTCCGGATCGGCGAGCTTTGCGGAGTGCCTCGTGCGTCGCTTACACTGGGTCGAGGTAGTTGAAATCTGCCATGCTTTTGTGCGCCAATTTTTGGCAGAATCCCACGGATCCGCGTCGCGAAACCATGGCGTTTGGCACTGCTTAGGGCGGTGGCTCAATTGGTAGAGCAGCGGTCTCCAAAACCGCAGGTTGCAGGTTCGAGTCCTGTCCGCCCTGCAGCTGGATACAGGCAACTGCCTGTGACAGCGCGAGCACGTCCGGTCATCGTGGCCGGCTGCGCACCATCCGGAAGGTTGCCAACGTGGCGAGAAGAGTAGTCGACGAACCCAGCGAGGACATCGTCGCCAATGCCAAAATGGACCGCGCCCAAAAGCGTGGCCCATTCGGCAAGATCGCGCTATTCCTGCGTCAAGTGGTGAATGAGCTCAAGAAAGTCATCACCCCGACTCGACGGGAGCTGATCAGTTATACGGGAGTCGTGCTCGTCTTCGTGGTGTTCATGATGGCGATCGTGTCGGTCCTGGACTTGCTGTTCGGAACCGGAGTGGGTTACATCTTCGGGAACGGCCCGACCAAATAATTGCTTCGCGTTTCGGCGCAGCGGTAACAATGCAACCTGCCGTGTCGGCGGTTGAAAGAAATGGAATGAGAATCAGTGCCTGACAGAGAGTTCGAAGAGCTCGAGGACGTCGACCTCGCGACCGCAGCAGAGCAATCCTCCGAGGAGGACGAAGCCCAGGAGGGCGACGTGCTGGCGGAGGAGGTCGCATCCGATGTGCCCAACGAAGAGCGAGCAATGCACGTTGATTCGGATGTCCAGCCCGCTGTCGACATCGAGGCGGGCCTCGCCGCAGCGCTCGACGCGGTTCAGGCCGCGACGGATCCGGAAGCCGACGCTCGCGTCGATGAGGCCGAAGAAGTGCTCGAAGACGAAGTCGATCCATACGCGGAATTCCGTGCCGAACTCAAGGCGAAGCCCGGCAAGTGGTATGTCATCCACTCTTACGCGGGTTTCGAGAAGCGCGTGAAATCGAACATCGAGAACCGCCGCGTGAGCATGGCCATGGAGGACTACGTTTTCGAGGTCCAGGTGCCGATGGAAGACGTCGTCGAAATCAAGAACGGTCAGCGCAAGCTCGTCAATCGCGTTCGCATTCCCGGATACGTGCTCGTGCGCATGGATTTGAACGAAGACAGCTGGTCGGTCGTTCGCCACACTCCCGGCGTGACCGGCTTCGTCGGCAACTCGCACAACCCGACGCCGCTGCGCTTCGAGGAAGCCTTCTCGATGCTGCAGAGCCTCGTGCAAATCGTCGAGGCTCCGAGCAAGGGCGGATCGGGCAAGGGCGGCAAGTCGACTGCTCGCACCATTCCGCAGGAAGTCGACTTCGAGGTCGGCGAGACCATCACGATCAAGGAGGGTTCGTTCGCGGGCCTGCCCGGATCCATCAGCGAGATCAAGCCGGAGAGCGGCAAGCTCACCGTGCTCGTGTCGCTCTTCGAGCGCGAAACCCCGGTCGAGCTGAGCTTCGACCAGGTCACCAAGCTCTAAACCACAGACCACCGCATCCGGTCCGGATGTCGGGAGCGTCATCCCACCGGATGGCTCGAAAGTAAGGAAAAACAATGGCACCGAAGAAGAAGGTCACTGGGCTCATCAAGCTCCAGATTCAGGCCGGCGCCGCCAACCCTGCACCGCCCATCGGGCCGGCGCTGGGTCAGCACGGCGTGAACATCATGGAGTTCTGCAAGGCGTACAACGCTGCGACCGAGTCGCAGCGAGGCAACGTCATCCCCGTGGAGATCACGGTGTACGAGGATCGCTCGTTCACCTTCATCCTGAAGACTCCGCCCGCCGCCGAGCTCATCAAGAAGGCCGCGGGCGTGGCGAAGGGTTCCGGAACGCCGCACACCGAAAAGGTCGGGCGATTGTCCAAGGACTCGCTGCGCCAGATCGCCGAGACGAAAATGGCGGATCTCAACGCGAACGACATCGAGGCAGCGGAGAAGATCATCGCGGGCACGGCCCGATCGATGGGGATCACGGTGGAGGCATAGTCATGGCAACCAAGTCAAAGGCATATCGCGCCGCCGCCGAAAAGATCGAGGCAGGCAAGTACTACACTCCGCGTGAAGCGGTCGGAATCGCCCGCTCCACGGGATCCGCCAAGTTCGACTCCACCGTCGAGGTTGCGCTCAAGCTCGGCGTCGACCCTCGCAAGGCGGACCAGATGGTGCGCGGCACCGTCATCCTGCCGCACGGCACCGGTAAGACCGCCCGCGTTATCGTCTTCGCGACGGGTCCCGCCGCTGAGGCTGCGCTCGCTGCCGGTGCGGATGAGGTCGGCGGCTCCGAGCTGATCGAGAAGGTCGCCGGAGGTTACACGAACTTCGACTCCGCCGTCTCGACTCCTGAGCTCATGGGCCAGGTCGGACGGCTCGGAAAGGTTCTCGGCCCGCGCGGGCTCATGCCGAATCCGAAAACCGGAACCGTGACGCCCGATCCCGCGAAAGCGGTCTCGGACATCAAGGGCGGCAAGATCGAGTTCCGCGTCGACAAGCACTCCAACGTC
>JAHBST010000038.1 GCA_019638975.1 Cryobacterium sp. | reverse complement strand
AATCTACGACGAGGTAAAGGCGGGCAACATCCAGGCGGCGCTCGAGCTGTATACCGAGTTGGCGACGGTGTTCCGCTGGGATTCCAAAGTCGAGTTCGTGCAGGCGATCAAGCTGTCGATGGACCTCACGGGCAATACTTATGGAGGGGCCACTCGTCCACCTCGCAGCCCGCTTTCCGCCGAGCAGCGAGCGCAGGTCACCGCCGATACCAAGAAGGCTCTCGACTACATCGCAACTCGTAAGGGCTGATCATGCGTTCAAAGCGAATGTTCACGGCCGTCGACTCGCACACCGAGGGGATGCCGACTCGCGTGATCACGGGCGGCGTCGGCGTCATTCCCGGCGCGACCATGAATGAGAAGCGCTTGTACTTCATGGAGCATCTCGACGACATCCGGCTGCTGCTCATGAACGAACCCCGAGGGCATCCCGCGATGAGCGGCGCGATCCTGCAGGCGCCGACGCGGCCGGATGCCGATTGGGGCGTCGTGTACATCGAGGTGTCGGGATTGCTGCCGATGTGCGGCCACGGCACCATCGGCGTCGCGACCGTGCTCGTGGAGACCGGAATGGTGGAGGTCACCGAGCCGGTCACGACGATCCGTCTCGACACGCCTGCCGGCCTCGTGATCGCGAGAGTCGCCGTGACGGACGGCCACGCGGACTCCGTGACGATCGAGAACGTGCCGTCGTTCACCGTGCGGTTGGACGCGAACATCGACGTACCGGGCTATGGCAACGTTCCCTACAGCCTCGCGTTCGGCGGAAACTTCTACGCTCTGGTCGACCTCGAGGCGATCGGCCTCGAGTTCGATCGCGCCAACAAGGAGGAGATCATCGCCGCGGGCCTCGCGATCATGACGGCGATCAATGAAAACGACCCGCCCCATCATCCCGAAATCGAGGGCGTCGACCACTGCCACCACGTGGAGTTCATCGCACCGGGCTCCACGGCGAAACACTCGCGCCACGCGATGGCGATCTACCCCGGCTGGTTCGATCGCTCTCCGTGCGGAACGGGGACGTCGGCCCGCATGGCCGAGCTGTACTCGCGCGGCGAGCTCGCCCTGGACGAGGACTTCCTGAACGAGTCGTTCATCGGATCGTGCTTTACGGGGCGGCTCATCGCGGAAACCACTGTTGGCGGCACTCCCGCGGTCATCCCCACCATTACCGGTCGCGCGTGGATCACCGGCATCGGCCAATATTTGCTCGATCCGGCGGATCCGTATCCCACCGGTTTTCAGTTCTAACGAAGGAGGCGACGTGACCGACCAGGACCTCGAAATGATTGCGGCGCGGGCGGCGGAGGCCGCACCGCTGTGGGCGGCCGTCCCGCCGAGGCGGCGTGCTCACGCGCTCGTGGCCGCGGCGGATGCGCTCCTCGCGGCGGAATCAGAACTCGTCGCTACCGCGGAGGAAGAGACCGGCTTGTCGGATGCTCGACTCTCGGGCGAACTGAAACGCACCGCGGTGCAATTGAAGCTCTTCGCCGAGGTCGTCGTCGACGGTTCCTACCTCGACGTTCGCATCGACGACGCCGACCCGAATTTCGTGTTGGGTGTGCGTCCGGATGTGCGACGCTATCGCGTTCCCGTGGGTCCCGTTCTCAATTTCGCGGCAAGCAATTTCCCTTTCGCGTTCTCGGTTGCGGGCGGCGACACGGCGGCCGCGCTCGCTGCCGGGTGCCCCGTCATCGTCAAGGCGCACTCCGGGCATCCGCGCCTCTCTCTCATGACTGCGGACGTCGTCTCTCGCGCCCTCGAATCGGCGGGCGCGCCGCGGGGAACGCTTCAAGTGATTTCGGGTCAGCAGGCCGGCGTCGACATGCTCAAGGACCCGCGCATCAAAGCCGGCAGTTTCACGGGGTCGATTCGCATTGGCCGGATGCTTGCGGACATTGCCGCCGCCCGCCCCACGCCAATTCCGTTCTACGGTGAACTCGGCAGCGTCAATCCGGTTTTCGTCACTCCAGCGGCGCTTGAGGAGAACGCGGAGGGGATTCTCGACGGGTTCGTCTCGAGCGTCGCGGGTTCGGCGGGCCAATTGTGCACGAAGCCCGGATTCCTCTTCGCGCCGGCCGGCGCATCCTTCGCGGAAGGGATCGCCACGCGCGCTGAGCGCGTTCCCGAGCATCGGTTGTTGAATCCCGGGATCACTTCGGGCTACCAATCGAGGCGCGACGCGGTATTGAACACCCCGGGCGTCACCGTGCTCGCGGAGGGCAGTCTTCGCGTCGATGGCGAGGGGCAAGGCTGGGCCACTCCGACGATCGTGTCCGTACCCGTGGAGGTGCTGAAGGAACAGCGGGACGCTCTCCTCGACGAGTCGTTCGGACCGCTCTCGATCATCGTGGAGTACGACGACCCCGCAAAGCTCGCGTCGATCGCCGACGAATTGTTCGAGGGAAACCTCACGGGAACCGTGCACGCTGCTCGCGGCGAGAACTCCGCAGCGATCCGCGCGCTCGTCGCCTGGCTCACTCATTCGACCGGTCGCGTGCTGTTCGGCGGCTGGCCGACGGGAGTCGCGGTCACGCCCGCGATGCAACACGGCGGACCCTGGCCTTCGACCACGAACGACTCGAGCACGTCGGTGGGCACGGCGGCGATTGCGCGATTCACTCGTCCCGTCGCCTTTCAGAATGCGCCCGGCGAATTGCTTCCCGAGCCGCTGCGAGACGACAATCCGTGGAGTGTGCCGCAACACCGCACGCCCGCCGGCGAATCGCAAAGCTGGGGCTCGCTCGAGTAGCGCCGCCTCGAGTTCTCAAACTTCTGGTTCACCCGTCGTCGGTTTTCCTTGAGGGGCAAACGAATGACGGGCACGCTGTTGTGGCTCCCGGTCGCGCGGAAGTTGACGACCATGTGGCTCCCGGTCGTCACGAGGTTCACCCCGCAAGTGGAGTCGCACCGGCCCGAGCGCATGCAGTACGTCGTGAGCATGGCATCTGCGAGCATGCTGCTTCTTGCGAGTGAAATCTCGCACATCACGGCGATAGTGTGACGGAATGACCTCTCCCCACGACCAAAGCCAGTATCAGGTGCGGTTCGATTGGGGGCTCGGCGGCGCCGCGGCGATGGCACCGGATGCCGACGTGGTCGTGGTCGTGGACGTCCTGAACGCATCCGGCTCACTGCTCGACGGGTACGACTGGCCACTCACGTGCGCCGTCGTTGCCGGGTCACTCCGCAATCGCGCGGCGATCGCGGAGTGGGTGCTCGCGCGGCAAGCGGAGCGCGGTACTCGTATTTCGGTGGCGATTCTCGCCGCGGGAGACGTGCGTGCCGACGGCAGCATCCGATTCGCCGTCGAGGATGAGCTGGGTGCCGGAGCGATCATCGACGCGCTCGCGACCCTCGGAATCGATTATTGTTCACCGGAGGCCGCGGCCGCATGCGCCTCGTTCACGGGTCTCACGAGCGCGATAAGGCATCTCGTGAGTGCGTCAGCGAGTGCGAGGGAACTGACGGATGGTGGCAAGTCGCGGGACGTTGCACTGGCCGCGGAAGTCGACTCATCGAGCAATGTGCATGTTGTGAAGGAATTCTCAGCCTTGCGGTGACGTTGTCTCGGATGACCGCAGAGGAGAATCATGAAGGCAATACTGAACGGTACGGTGATCGCTGAAGCACCCAGGGAGAACCTCGTCAAAATCGAGGGGAACTGGTACTTCCCGCCGTCGAGCGTGAATTCCGATCTGATGGTCGAGAGCGCAACTCCCTACACGTGTTCGTGGAAGGGCGACTGCCAGTACTTCAGCGTCAAGAATGGCGACGACCTGCTCCAGGACCGCGCCTGGAGCTACCCGAACCCGATCCCGTCGTCATTCGACCGAGTCGGCATGGACTACAGCAACTACGTGGCCTTCTGGAAGGAAGTCCAGGTCACCGAGTAGTCGGGTTACTCGAACCTCTCGAGCGATGCGCGCGCACTTTTGCACGGTTTCCGCACCGCTGCATGGAGCACCATCGACGGTTGCCGCTACGTGACGTGTCGAGGTAGATGAGAGAACAGTCATCCGCTGAGCACCCCCGGATGCGCGGCCGCAATTCCGCGCCGAATGTGCGGATGGCGTCCCTCGCGATCGTCGAGAGTGCGTGTGTCGCTCGTGCGCGGCTCGCGCCGGCTTGTCGAGTTCCGCCGTCGAGCGCGGGAGGAAGGTCTGCGAGTGCTCCGAAGAGGTTGATGACGTCGACATCGTTCGGATCGGATGGCCGATCGTCGACCGCGGCGAGCGCGAGTCCCGCGATCGCTGCGCGCAAGCCGAGCGCGTCACTGAATTCGCGATCGGATACGTTCGGGTCGACACGCGGGAAACGTTCTGCCAGCCACGAGCCGAGATCCGTCGGAGAACTCAGGACCTCCGCGTTTCCGTCGAGTTCTCCCGTGTAGGCGAAATCGAGCGCGATCGACCCGGAATCGAACCACCAGCGAGCGTCGCCCGCCGGCTCGAACCATTGACCCGTCGAGGTCGCTTCAAAGCGAACTGCCATGTAACCAATCTAAGCGGTTACCGCTGCGCAACCGAGGATGCAGCGCGACGCCTCACGGCAGCCGTCACTTCGCGATAACGCCACGCAATCGCGTTCGCCGGATCGAATCGCCGAGAACAACGCGCGCACGACATCGCTCGAGTGGGTTTGCGATAGCGATAGAGCTCGTGACCTCGGGGGCACACCCCGATCCAGGGCGCCAGTTCATCGGCGACCGATCCGTCGTGCGTGCGCTTGCCGACATAGCCGAGCTTGCGCGCGACCGCTTGCCATTTCGGTCCGTGCGCAGCCCGCATCCCTGCGATCGCGTGGGCGACCTCGTGAAGGAGCACTTGGTGAATCTCATCGTCGTCGAACCGGATGGCGAGGTATTTCGACACCGTGATCCGCTTGTCGTGATAGTTGCAGAGCCCGGCGCGGGTTTTCGCAGAATCGAACCCGAAGGTCCATACCGCGGGATCGAGATGCAGCGCGATGAGCGCATCCGCCCACCGCCGAACTCGCACCAAGTCAGCCACCCGATGACGATAACCCACCTCGCCGACGTTTCCGGGAAGGTCAGATCACGCGTCCTATCCAGAGGCCGAAACCCGCGAGCACAACTGCGACGACGAGCATCCCGAACGAATTCGCAACTGCGGCCCACCAGCGCCGCTCCTGAACCAGACGCAGCGTTTGAAAGCTCGTCGTGCTGAACGCGGTGAACCCGCCAACCATCCCGGCGCCGATGACGATGGCCCACGAATCGGGAACGATGCGCCCGGCCGCGAGCCCAGCGAGAAGCCCGAGAACGAACGATCCGCTCAAGTTGATGATGGTCATCGCGATCGGATACTCGGGTCGGACGCGACGGTGGATCGCACCGTTCAGCGCCAGACGGAGGGCGGCGCCGACGCCACCCGCGATGGCGACCAAAAGTGCGGTCAGCATCACTCGACCGCCGGTGTGCGCTGGGAAGCGTGCTTTCGAAATCGGGACGCTGTGACGATGCCGAGCCAGGTTGCGATCGCGCCGAGCGCAATGCTCGCGAGCCCATACACCGCTGCGAGGAGCGCATTCCCCCGTTCTGCGACGGTGACGATGTCGAGAGCGAGTTCGGCGTAGCTCGTGAGGGCGCCCAGGAAGCCCACGCCGACGGCAAGTCGCAACGATCGGCGACGGCTGGTTTCGGTGCCCTCCGAGAGCGCTTGAAGGAGTGCGCCGAGAAGGAACGGCCCCAGGAGGTTCACGGCCACGGTCCCCGCGTTGAGCGATTGCCACGTCGGTGCGATTTGCGTCAACCCGTAGCGAGCGAGTGCACCCAGGGCGCCCCCGATCGCGGCAAGTCCGAGAAAACTCGGACGAATGCGGACCGCCACCGGCACGCCGACAACGGTGCGCGTGACTTCGAGGTCGCTGTCCATCGGGAGCAGCGCTCGAGAGCGCCTCCATAGTCGACGGATGCGCCGCCAGCGCGAAGGCGGCGCGACCGTTTCCTCACCGTCGCTCACTGCTTGATTATCGCTTGTCAACCGTCGACGGGGACGAGATTGATTTGCAGCAACTTGTCGTCGCCCGGGCGGGGGCTTCCCCGACCGTCGGTATTGTTCGTCAACACCCAGAGCGTTCCATCCGGACCGGGGACGGCATCGCGGAGTCGACCGTACTTTCCGATATAGGAAGCTTTCGCGTGCGCTTTACCGTCGGGATAGATCGCCCACAACCGCTGTCCGCGCAAGGAAGCGAGAAAGAAGGTGTCGCGCACGAATGCGAGACCACTCGGGCTTGCATCCGATGTCGCCCACTGGAGCACAGGGTCGACGAATCCCGCCTTATGGCCCTTTCCTTCGACAATCGGCCAGCCGTAATTCTTGCCGGGAACGATGCGATTGAACTCGTCCCACGTGTTCTGCCCGAACTCGGCGGCCCACAACTGTCCGCTCGAATCCCAGGCGAGCCCCTGGGGGTTTCGATGGCCGTAGGAGTAAATCCGCGATCCAGGGAAAGGGTTGTCGGACGGCACGCTGCCGTCGAGATTCATCCGCAGGATTTTGCCGTTCAGGGATTTCAGGCTTTGCGAGCGGGCCGGAACCCCGGCATCCCCGACCGTCGCATACAGCTTTTCGTCGGGGCCGATCGCGAGGCGCCCGCCGTTGTGATTCGACGATTTGGCAAGGCCCGTGAGGATCCTCTCCTTGGCTCCGACCGTGTACGTTCCAGGAGTGCCGAGCAGCGGCATCCGTACTATGCGGTTGTCCGTCGCTGTCGTGTAGTACGCGTAGAGGTAACTGAGAGCCCCGGCGTTGAGGACTGCCAGACCGAGGAGGCCACCCTCGCCGCCATGGGCGATGCCTCCGACGGTCGTCACGACGCGGACCTTCCCCGTTGCCGTGAATTCGAGGATGCGTCCGCTGTCGCGTTCGCTGATGAGTGCGGATCCGCTCGGCAATCGGACGACCGACCACGGCGCCTTGAGGCCCTTGATGAGAACCGTGGGCGTCCCGCTCGGTTTGACCGGTCCTGCGAGCGGCGTCGCACTCGGTTCAACCGGGTTCGATGGCGGCGGTGCTGACGGCAATCCGGATGCCGAGGGCGGTACCGCGCTCGGTGTCGTCGCGGGTTCGGGCGCGCAGGCCGCGAGCGCGAGCACGACCGTCGCGACCACGAAGCCCCGCCACCCTCTGTGCATAACTTCCATCATTCAGGAGTTTCTGGGGCGGGTGTGATTTAAGTTACAGAACTGATTCAGGCCACAACGGAATGAGTCACTCCAGCCCCAGAAACTCCTGAATGATGAAAGCGACGAAGAGTCAGGGGCGCACGCGGAAGATGCTTGACGACGGAGCGGGAGAGGCGACTGCCGTGCCATCCGTGACGACCGGCGCGCCAGCGATCCAGTCTCGCAATTCGCGGCCCGTCAAGACCTTCGCCGGATGGGGTCCGCCCGCCAGGAGGCGTGGCATCCAGTGGAGGGGAAGCGGGGCAGGAGACCCGGCGAGCACGACATTGCCGAACCGACGTCCTTTGAGAATTTGCGGTTCCGCGAGAGCGGCGACGTCGACGACGACCGAGCTCAGGGTCGCCGCTTGTCCCCGAGCGAACGCGAGTCCCGGTCCGTCGGCGACGTTTACGAGGATCACGCCGCGAGGAGCCAGCAGCGAACGTGCGGAGCGATAAAACTCCGCACTCGTGACGTGGGCCGGTGTTCGCGCGCCCGCGAATACGTCCACGACGAGAAGGTCGACCGCACCGTGAAGGCCGCTCGGCAGGCGCGCGAGGACGTCTCGCGCATCCCCGTACCGAATCCGGATCGAGGCGTCGCGCGACCAGGGAAGCGCCGAGCGGACGAGATCGACGAGGTCTCTCTCCAACTCGACGACTTGTTGCCGCGACCCGGGCCGCGTCGCGTCGATGTATCGCGGCAGCGTGAGCGCGCCCGCACCGAGGTGCACGGCGGTGATGGGCTCGCCGGGCAAACCGAGCTGGTCGATCACATGCCCCATGCGTTGCACGTACTCGAAGAAGAGCTGGGTCGGGTCGTCGAGGTTGACGTGCGATTGGGGCGTGCCATCGACCGTGAGCGTGAACGAGCCCGGAACCCAGCGATCGGCTTCGATGACGGCGCGGTATCCGCTGCCCTTCAAGACGGCCGAGGGATTCTCCTTCACCCTCTGACACTGCCACACTGGAACCATGACTGCACCCAAGCGCGACCTTCCACCGGGGATGCGCGCACAGCTGGATTCCTCCTCCATTCACGGTCCCGCCACTTTCGGGATGCGACCGCTACTGACTGAGCCTGAGCAGCTCGACGAGTGGCAGCCGGATGTCGCGATCGTCGGCGCCCCGTGGGACGACAACACGACGAATCGGCCCGGTGCGCGCTTCGGTCCGCGGGCGATGCGTGCAAACGCGTACGACCCCGGGACGTATCACCTCGACCTGGAGGTCGAGATGTTCGACCACCTCGAGGTCGTCGACTATGGCGACGCGATCATGAGCCACGGAATGTGGGAGGCGTCGAAGGATGCGATCCACGCTCGCGTTGCGGAAGTTGCGAGCCGCGGCATCATCCCGATCATTCTGGGCGGCGACCACTCGATCACCTGGCCCGCCGCAACGGCGGTCGCCGAGCATCACGGTTTCGGGAACGTCGGCATGATCCACTTCGATGCGCACGCGGACACGGCGGAGCAAATCGACGGCAACCTCGCGAGCCACGGTTCGCCCATGCGTCGGCTCATCGAGTCGGGAGCGATTCCCGGCCACAACTTCATTCAGGTCGGCTTGCGCGGCTATTGGCCTGGCGCGGAGGATCAGAAATGGATGCGCGACAACGGATTGCGCCACCACACGATGCAAGAGGTGTGGGAGCGGGGGGGCAAAGGAGGTCATGAAGGATGTCGTGGCCGAGGCGCTTGACGGCACCGACGCGATCTACCTCTCTATTGACATCGACGTGCTCGATCCTGGATTCGCGCCCGCGACCGGCACGCCGGCGCCCGGCGGTTTCGCGCCGATCGACTTGCTGAGAATCGTGCGCCAGATCGTGCTCGACACGAACGTCGTGGCGATGGATGTCATGGAAGTTGCGCCTGCCTACGACCACGCCGACATCACCGTCAACAATGCGCACGGTCTCATTTGGGAAGCGCTCGCGGCGATGGCGTATAAGAAGAAAATGCTGTTATAGCGCACAATCCGAATGCGGTCAAGATTTAAGTAGACAGACTGTGGATTCCGGCCTATAGTTGTTCCTTGCGCTCCCAGATGTTTTCTGCCTTCATATTGCGGTCGGCCGCGCATGCCCGGACAGCACAGTCCAGTGGCAATACTCCACGGGTTAAGGCCCGCGGGTTCTGGCGAGTCGCGAAGCCCACACATCACCGACTGTAACCGGCCTGACACAGGCCGCCGGAGGTTATTTCCTTGGCTGCTGCGCGCAACGCATCCACCTCGAATTCATCCAAGAAGGTCCTCAAGAACGGTCGCTCTGCAGAGCGGCTTTCGTTCGCGAAGATCACTGACACCCTGACGGTCCCCGACCTTCTGGCGTTGCAGACCGAGAGCTTTGACTGGCTCGTGGGAAACGACCTGTGGAAGGAGCGCGCCGCCGCGGCGAAAGCGGCCGGGCGCCAGGACCTTCCCTCGCTCACCGGTCTCGAGGAGATCTTCGAAGAGATCTCTCCCATCGAGGACCTCGGCGAGACGATGCAGCTCTCGTTCACGAACCCGTTCCTCGAAGAGAAGAAGTACACGATCGACGAGTGCAAGGAGAAGGGCAAGACCTACTCCGCGCCGCTCTACGTCGAGGCCGAGTTCATGAACCACCTCACGGGCGAGATCAAGACCCAGACGGTCTTCATGGGCGACTTCCCGCTCATGACTCCGAAGGGCACGTTCGTCATCAACGGCACGGAGCGCGTCGTCGTTTCCCAGCTTGTGCGTTCGCCGGGTGTGTACTTCGATCGTGTTCCGGAGAAGACCTCCGACAAAGACATTTACTCCGCCCGCATCATTCCGAGTCGCGGTGCGTGGCTTGAATTCGAGATCGACAAGCGCGATCAGGTCGGCGTTCGTATCGACCGCAAGCGCAAGCAATCGGTCACGGTGTTCCTCAAGGCGCTCGGGATGACGAGCGAAGAGATTCTCGAGTCGTTCAAGGGCTACGCGTCCATTGAGGCGACCCTGGAGAAGGACACGATCCTCACGAAAGAGGAAGCGCTCAAGGACATCTACCGCAAGCTGCGGCCGGGAGAGCAGGTCGCCGCAGAGGCTGCCCGCGCCCTTCTCGACAACTTCTACTTCAACTCCAAGCGCTACGACCTCGCGAAGGTCGGTCGCTACAAGATCAATCGCAAGCTCGGGATTGAAGCCCCGCTGTCGAACTCGGTGTTGAGCCAGGAAGACATCATCGCGACGATCAAGTACCTTGTCGCGCTGCACGAAGAGCAGAAGACGATTCCGGGTACGCGCGAAGGCAAGAAGGTGGACATCCGCCTCGACGTCGACGACATCGACCACTTCGGCAACCGTCGCATCCGCGCCGTCGGCGAGCTCATCCAGAACCAGGTGCGCACGGGACTGTCACGCATGGAGCGCGTCGTTCGCGAACGGATGACGACGCAGGACATCGAGGCGATCACGCCTCAGACGCTCATCAACGTGCGTCCTGTCGTCGCTGCCATCAAGGAGTTCTTCGGGACTTCCCAGCTTTCGCAGTTCATGGACCAGAACAACCCGCTCGCGGGCCTTACCCACAAGCGCCGCTTGTCCGCACTCGGCCCCGGCGGTTTGAGCCGTGAGCGCGCCGGCGTCGAGGTGCGCGACGTTCACCCGTCCCACTACGGCCGCATGTGCCCGATCGAGACTCCTGAGGGCCCGAACATCGGCCTCATCGGTTCGCTCGCATCCTTCGCGCGCATCAACTCCTTCGGGTTCATCGAGACCCCGTATCGCCGCGTCGTCAAGGGCAAAGTCACCGACACGATTGATTACCTCACCGCGAGCGAGGAAGACGAGTTCGTCGTCGCGCAAGCGAACGCGCCGCTCACGAGCGACTCGCGCTTCGCGGAAGATCGCGTGCTCGCGCGCTCGAAGGGCGGAGAGGTCGACTTGTTCCCGGTCGAGGAAATCGGCTACATGGATGTCTCCCCCCGCCAGATGGTGTCGGTCGCGACGTCCCTCATTCCGTTCCTCGAGCACGACGACGCGAACCGCGCGCTCATGGGCGCGAACATGCAGCGTCAGGCCGTGCCGCTCCTCATGAGCGAAAGCCCGCTCGTCGGAACCGGTATGGAAGGCTACGCCGCGATCGACGCGGGCGACGTTCTCACGGCGGATGCCGCGGGCGTCGTCTCCGAAGTGTCGGCGGATGTCGTCACCATCCAGCTCGACGCGGGCGGGACGCAGGACTACTACCTTCGCAAGTTCGACCGCTCCAACCAGGGCACGAGCTACAACCACCGCGTGATCGTCAATGCCGGCGATCGCGTGGAGGCCGGCGAGGTTCTCGCGGACGGCCCCGCGACGGAGAACGGCGAGCTCGCGCTCGGCAAGAACCTCCTCGTCGCGTTCATGCCGTGGGAGGGTCACAACTTCGAGGACGCGATCATCCTGAGCCAGAACCTCGTGAAGGACGACGTGCTCTCCTCGATCCACATCGAGGAATACGACGTGGACGCTCGCGACACGAAGCTCGGCAAGGAGGAGATCACTCGTGACCTCCCCAATGTGAGCCCCGAACTGTTGGCGGACCTCGACGAGCGCGGCATCATCCGCATCGGCGCCGAAGTGCACCCGGGCGACATTCTCGTCGGAAAGGTCACACCGAAGGGCGAGACCGAACTCTCCGCCGAGGAGCGTTTGCTCCGCGCGATCTTCAATGAGAAGAGCCGCGAAGTGCGCGACACGAGCCTCAAGGTTCCGCACGGCGAAGAGGGCACGATCATCGGTGTCAAGGTGTTCGACGCGCAAGACGGCGACGACGAACTCGGCAGCGGCGTCAATCAGCGCGTCGTCGTGTTCATCGCGCAAAAGCGCAAGATCACGGAAGGCGACAAGCTCGCCGGCCGCCACGGCAACAAGGGCGTCATCTCGAAGATCCTGCCCGTCGAGGACATGCCGTTCCTGAGCGATGGAACTCCCGTCGACATCATCCTCAACCCGCTCGGCATCCCCGGCCGGATGAACTTCGGCCAGGTGCTCGAGACTCACCTCGGTTGGGTCGCGAAGCAAGGCTGGGAGGTCGAAGGCAACCCGAAGTGGGCTGCGACGATCCCGCCGGCCGCTCTCAAGGCCGAACCCGGCACGAAGGTTGCCACCCCGGTGTTCGACGGCGCGCTCGAGGCGGAGATCGAGGGACTCCTCAACTCCACCACGAAGACCCGCGATGGCGAGAGGCTCATCGACTCGACCGGTAAGACGCGACTGTTCGACGGCCGCAGCGGCGAGCCGTTCCCCGAGCCCGTCTCGGTCGGCTACATGTACATCCTCAAGCTGCACCACCTTGTCGACGACAAGATTCACGCACGCTCGACGGGTCCGTACTCGATGATCACGCAGCAGCCGCTCGGCGGTAAGGCACAGTTCGGCGGACAGCGTTTCGGCGAAATGGAGGTGTGGGCGCTCGAAGCGTATGGCGCCGCGTACGCGCTGCAGGAACTCCTGACCATCAAGTCGGACGACATCCTCGGGCGCGTCAAAGTGTACGAGGCGATCGTCAAGGGCGAGAACATCCAGGAGCCCGGCATTCCCGAGAGCTTCAAGGTGCTCATCAAGGAGATGCAGTCGCTGTGCCTGAACGTCGAGGTGCTCTCGGCCGATGGCTCGGCTGTGAGCCTCAAGGACACGGATGACGAGGTGTTCCGCGCTGCGGAAGAACTCGGAATCAACATCTCCGCCCGGTTCGAGAACTCGTCGATCGACGAGATCTAAGCCCCGGCCATCAACGACTCACGAAGATTTAGGCATTAGGAGAAAAATTGCTCGACGTCACAACGTTTGATGAGCTGCGTATCGGTCTCGCGACGGCGGAAGACATCCGCAAGTGGTCGCACGGTGAAGTGAAGAAGCCGGAGACCATCAATTACCGCACGCTGAAGCCCGAAAAGGATGGCCTCTTCGGAGAGCAGATCTTCGGACCCAGCCGCGACTGGGAGTGCTCGTGCGGAAAGTACAAGCGCGTGCGCTTCAAGGGCATCGTGTGCGAGCGCTGCGGTGTCGAGGTCACGAAGTCTTCCGTGCGCCGCGAGCGGATGGGCCACATCGAGCTCGCCGCTCCGGTGACCCACATCTGGTACTTCAAGGGAGTGCCGAGCCGTCTCGGCTACCTGCTCGACATGGCGCCGAAGGACCTTGAGAAGGTCATCTACTTCGCTGCGTACATGGTTATTTCGGTGGATGAAGAGGGCCGCCACGCCGACATGCCCGGTCTCGAGAACGAGATCCGCCTCGAAATGAAGGAACTGGAGAATCAGCGTGACGCCCGCGTGGCGGAGCGACTGCAGCGCCTTGAAGAGGATCTTGCCGCACTCGAAGCTGAAGGCGCCAAGGCCGACCAGAAACGTCGCGCCAAGGACTCGGCCGAGAAGGAAATGAGCCAGACCCGCAAGTCCTTTGACGAGCAGATCAACCAGCTCGAGCGCGTGTGGGACGACTTCCGCAACCTGAAGGTCGGCGACTTGAAGCCGGAAGACTCGGTCTTCCACGAGCTGCAGGACCGTTTCGGAATCTACTTCGAGGCGTACATGGGCGCAGAGTCCATCCAGAAGCGCCTGCAGGCGTTCGACCTCCAGGCGGAGTCCGACAACCTGCACGATGAAATCGCCAACGGCAAGGGCCAGAAGAAGATTCGCGCCATCAAGCGCCTTCGCGTCGTGAACTCCTTCCTTCAGACCGGCAATTCGCCGGCCGCGATGGTGCTTGACGTCGTCCCGGTGATTCCGCCGGAGCTTCGCCCGATGGTTCAGCTCGACGGCGGCCGTTTCGCGACGTCCGACCTCAACGACCTGTACCGCCGCGTGATCAACCGCAACAACCGCCTCCGCCGCTTGCTCGATTTGGGCGCCCCGGAGATCATCGTCAACAACGAGAAGCGGATGCTGCAGGAGGCCGTCGACGCGCTGTTCGACAACGGCCGCCGTGGTCGTCCGGTTACGGGCACGGGCAACCGCGCGCTCAAGTCCCTGAGCGACATGCTCAAGGGAAAGCAGGGTCGGTTCCGCCAGAACCTGCTCGGCAAGCGCGTGGACTACTCGGGCCGTTCGGTTATCGTCGTCGGTCCGCAGTTGAAGCTCCACCAGTGCGGTCTGCCCAAGCAAATGGCGCTCGAGCTGTTCAAGCCTTTCGTCATCAAGCGCCTCATCGATTTGAGCCACGCGCAGAACATCAAGAGCGCGAAGCGCATGGTCGAGCGCAGCCGCCCGCAAGTGTGGGATGTGCTCGAGGAGATCATCCGCGAGCGCCCCGTGCTGCTGAACCGTGCGCCAACCCTGCACCGCTTGGGCATCCAGGCGTTCGAACCGCAGCTCGTCGAAGGCAAAGCCATCCAGCTTCACCCGCTCGTTTGTGCCGCGTTCAACGCCGACTTCGACGGTGACCAGATGGCGGTGCACCTTCCGCTGTCGGTCGAGGCGCAGGCTGAGGCGCGCATCCTGATGCTCGCGTCGAGCAACATCCTGAAGCCTTCGGACGGCCGCCCGGTCACCCTGCCAACGCAGGACATGATCATCGGTCTACACCACTTGACCACGCTCAAGGAGGGTGTCGCAGGCGAAGGCCGGGCGTTCTCGAGCGTCGCTGAGGCGATCCTGGCCATGGACCAGGGCAGCCTCGACCTCAACGCGAAAGTGCGCATCCGACTGCACGATGTCGTGTTCCGCGAGGGGGAGGCGCCCGAGGGCGTCGAGCTCGTCAACGGCATGGTCGTCGGTTCGCTCCTGAAGGAGACGACCCTCGGTCGCGCGCTGTTCAACGAGACGCTCCCCGCGGACTACCCGTACTTCGAAGCGGTCGCCGACAAGGGCGCGCTGTCCGGTATCGTCAACGACCTCGCGGAGCGGTACCCGAAGGTCGAAGTCGCCGCGACTCTCGACCGCGTCAAGGACGCCGGGTTCCACTGGGCCACGCGCTCGGGCGTGACGGTCGCGCTTTCCGACGTGTTGACGCCCCCGAACAAGCGCACGATCATCGCGGGCTACGAGAAGCAGGCGTCGAAGGTGCAGTCCGAGTTCGAGAAGGGCCTCACGACGGATGCCGAGCGCCGTCAGGAGCTCATCGAGATCTGGAACAAGGCCACGGCTGAGGTTGCGAAGGCGATGGAGGACAATCTCCCCGCCGACAACACCATCAACCGCATGGTCACCTCTGGCGCTCGAGGCAACTGGATGCAGGTTCGCCAGATCGCGGGTATGCGTGGTCTCGTGTCGAACCCGAAGGGTGAGATCATCCCGCGTCCGATCATCTCGAGCTACCGCGAGGGCCTTTCGGTCGCCGAGTACTTCATCGCCACCCACGGTGCCCGCAAGGGACTCGCCGACACGGCGCTGCGCACGGCGGACTCCGGCTACCTCACGCGTCGCCTCGTGGATGTCTCGCAGGATGTCATCATCCGCGAAGACGATTGCGGCACGACGAGGGGCCTCGAGCTTCTTGTCGCCTCGCCCAACCTGGACGGCGTTCTCGTTCCGGATGCGAACATCGAGAACTCGCTCTACGCGCGCAGCCTCGCTGAAGACGCGACGGATGCCAAGGGCAACGTCGTGGCGAAGGCCGGCGACGACATCGGCGACGTCATGATCGCGACTCTCATCAAGGCGGGCATCACGCACGCGAAGGTGCGCTCGGTTCTCACGTGTGAGTCGGCTGTCGGAGTGTGTGCCGCGTGCTACGGGCGTTCGCTCGCGACGGGCAAACTCGTCGACATCGGTGAAGCGGTCGGCATCATCGCGGCCCAGTCGATCGGCGAGCCCGGAACCCAGCTCACGATGCGCACCTTCCACACGGGGGGTGTCGCGTCGGCGGATGACATCACGCAGGGTCTTCCCCGCGTGACGGAGCTGTTCGAAGCGCGTACTCCGAAGGGCGCGAGCCCGATCGCTGAGGCAGCGGGTCGCATCACGATCGAGGACACGGATCGCAGCCGCAAGCTCATCCTGACCCCGGACAACGGCGACGAGCCGTTCGCGTACCCGGTGCTCAAGCGCGCGACCCTCCTTGTGGAGGATGGCGAGCACGTCGAGCTCGGTCAGCAGTTGCATGTCGGCGCAGTGGACCCGAAGGAAGTTCTGCGGGTTCGTGGCGTCCGTGCGGTGCAAGAGCACCTCGTCGGCGGCGTCCAGGGCGTCTACCGCTCGCAGGGTGTCCCGATCCACGACAAGCACATCGAGGTCATCGTTCGTCAAATGCTCCGCAAGGTCACGGTCGTCGATCACGGCGACACGGGCTTGCTGCCGGGCGAGCTCGTTGACCGCGCACGGTACAACGAACTGAACCGCGCCGCGCTCACCGAGGGCAAGAAGACGGCGTCCGCCCGCCAGGAGGTCATGGGTATCACCAAGGCCTCCCTCGCAACCGAGTCGTGGCTGTCGGCGGCATCCTTCCAGGAGACCACTCGCGTCCTCACGCAGGCCGCGATGGAAGGCAAGTCGGATCCGCTCATGGGCCTCAAGGAGAACGTGATCATCGGAAAGCTCATCCCTGCCGGGACGGGTCTGCCGGTGTATCGCAATATTTCCGTGGACGCGACCGAGGAGGCGAAGGCGGAGCGTTATCCGAACCGCATCTACTCGGACGAGTCGAACTTCACCGAGTCGGACCTGTCGTTCGTGGATTTCGACACGTTCAGCAGCGACGACTTCACGCCGGGTACTTACAGCTAGGTCGCATCGTCGCTGGGGGGCAGTTGATCCGCCGCTCACACAGTGAAAGCCTGGTCCGGACCGCAAGGGTCCAGCCCAGGCTTTCACTGTTTGAGCAGCGCACGACGTCCCTTCCGTGACGCTCGCGGCCCGACGCGGGTCGCATCCGAAGGCAAACTTCCCAACAGCGCGGTGTTTCGTGTTCAGCGCCAGGAAACGGATGTCGGCGCAGACGACGAAACCCCGCGCTGTTGGGGCCGCGGCACACGACGCCGCGCGTATACCCCCCGATAGCGGGTATGGCGTGTAAGCGCGTCGGCGCGTTAGATTTGCCATTCGACGCGATTTCTTCACTCTTCGCGAGTTGAAGGCCGCGTCGCCGGGGGAACAATTTTAGGGGAGAGTTCCGTGGCTTCATTGACCGAGATTCTGATTCTTCGAGGCGTCATGCCCATCGAGAGTCTCGACACCATTCCCGGTGGCTGGGGCGAAGAGGAGAACTCCGTTCGCGCCCTCATCGACCAGGGCATTCTCACTGAAGCTCAGGTGGCATCTGCGCGCGCGGCCCAAGCGGGCCTGCCATTCGTGGAGCTGCTGGAATACCCGGTCGATCGCACTGCAGTATCCCTGGTCGCAGCTTCGCTGTGCCGTCGTCATGAAGTGTTGCCGATCGCCATGAGTGAGGACTCCCTAACACTCGCCATGGTCGACCCCGGGAACGTCTTCGCCATTGACGATGTGCGCGCAGCGACGCGACTTCAGATACATCTCGTCGTCGCCGAGCGCAGCGACCTGATCAGTGCGATCGACCGTTTCCACCGGGCCGACGGCGAATTGAGCGACCTGACGACCGAGCTCGAAGAGGAAAGTGCGGGAACGGATCTTGCGCTCGCGGGCCAGCAGGAGGCTCAGCAGGATGACGCGCCGATCGTGCGTTTCGTGAACCTTCTCATCAGCCAGGCCATTCAAGACCGCGCGTCCGACATCCACATCGAGCCGGCCGAGCGCCAATTGAACGTTCGGTATCGCATCGACGGCGTGCTGCAC
>JAHBST010000037.1 GCA_019638975.1 Cryobacterium sp. | reverse complement strand
AGCATTCGAAGGCTGTCCGCGATCCCAAACAGCTTCATCCCGTTCGCGATGAACATGAGCGGGTCGGCGGCGGCAGCAGCGACCACTTTCGGGTCGCGACTCAACCACTCGTAGCCGGTCGAGCCGAGGTGCCTGTATTTCGCGTTCAGGTCACCTGTGTTCGTGTGGCCGAAGGCGAGAAGTGCAGAGCCGCTGAGGATGACCGCGTCGTAGTCGGCCGAATACTTGTTGACGAGCATTTGGGCGAGGAACGATCCCCAGCTGTGCCCGAGAAGCACGAGAGGAAGTTTCGGGTGGTCCGCGCGGATCATCCCCGTGAGCATGTGCACCGCCTCGACCGTTGCCCGCATCCCGCCGGGCCCGAGCTTTCCGAGCTTCGCGTGATCTCCGGCGTACTGGCCGAGCCCGGTCTGGCCGTGCCCGCGGTGATCGTCGGCGTACACCGTGTATCCGGCAGCGTTCAGCTTGCCCGCGAGCCACTCGTAGCGCGCGGCATGCTCGCCGAGCCCGTGGAGTAGTTGGATCACGGCCCGGGGCTTGCTGGCTTTCCAGACGTAGTAGTGGGTTGTCACGCCGTGGGCATCCTGATAGGTGCGATCGTCGCGTGTCGGGGTCGAAGTGGCCACGGTGCCTCCTTTCTCCACAGTGTATTGCGGGCGCCGGTGCGTCATGCGGCTCAGCATTCATTAGCTTGTCTAATTTGCTATGCTAACTAATTATGGACAAGGACAGCACCCAGCAGCTTCGGCTCGCGATCCAGCGGCTGGCCCGGCGCATCCGCTCGAACGCCGCCGACGACGAAGTACCGGAAAGCCAGCGCTCCGTGCTCTTCACGCTCGACAACCACGGTCGACAATCCCTCGGCTCGCTCAGCGACCACGAACGCGTCACGCCCCCCAGCATGAACCGCACCGTCAATGCCCTCGTGACGGCAGGTCTCGTCACGCGAACGATCGCGGAAGAGGATGCCCGCCGCGTCGAGCTCGACCTCTCGGATGCCGGGCACGCGTTCGTGGAAGAAACGCGCCGACGCCGCGACGCTTGGTTCACCCAGCAACTCGCATCCCTCGGCGAAGAAGAGCGACGCCTCCTCGACTCTGCCGTTCCTGTGCTCAAGAAACTCGCCGAGCAGTGAGTCCCACGTTTCGCTCCCTCGGAGTCCGAAATTATCTGATCTGGTTCGCGGGCGGCCTCACCTCCAACATCGGCACCTGGATGCAGCGCACCGCCCAGGACTGGATCGTGCTCACCGAACTGACCGACCACGACGCCGCAGCAGTGGGCATCACCATGGCTCTGCAGCTCGGCCCGGTTCTCCTGCTCATGCCGTGGGCCGGCCTCATCGCGGACCGCGTCAATGTGAGGCGCATGCTCATGGTCACTCAGGCGGCGATGGGCTCACTCGCTCTGGGGCTCGGGGTCATCGTCGTCACGGGGGTCGCCCAGTTGTGGCACGTGTATCTGTTCGCGCTTCTTCTCGGCGTCGTTTCCGCGATCGACGCTCCCGTGCGCCAAATCTTCGTCGCAGAGCTCGTCGAAACGAAGGACCTCACGAACGCGGTCTCGCTCAACTCGGTCTCATTCAATGCGGCCCGACTCGTCGGTCCTGCAACCGCGGGCGTCCTCATCGCGCTCGTCGGCGCCGGATGGGTTTTCATCATCAACGCGGGAACGTTCCTCGGCACGATCGTCGCGCTCATCGCCATCCGGGTGAGCGATCTTCGCGCCCAGCCGCGCGCGCCACGGGCCCGCGGTCAGATCATGGCCGGGTTCCGCTACGTGCTGAAGAAACCGGCCATCGTCGTCATCCTCATCATGATCGGCGTCGTCGGGACGTTCGGAATGAACTTCTCGATCTTCATCTCGACGATGGCGACGATCACGTTCCACAAAGGCGCGACGGAGTTCGGTCTTCTCACCTCGGTGATGGCGATCGGATCGATCACCGGCGCATTGTTCTCGGCAAGGCAAGCGCGGCCCCGGATGCGCACGATCTTCTTCTCGTCAGCCCTCTTCGGACTCGCGAGCGGCCTCTCCGCCCTCATGCCCACGTTTATCATGTTCGCGGTGTCGCTCACCCTCATCGGGTTCGCCGCCCTCATGTTCATGACGACCGCCAACTCGATGGTGCAGACGACCGTGAAACCGGCCATGCGCGGTCGGGTGATGGCCCTCTACATGGCGATCTTCGTCGGCGGAACCCCCATCGGCGCGCCCTTCGTAGGCTGGGTCGTCAACCAGTTCGGGCCGCGCTGGGGACTCGGCGTCGCTGCATTTTCCGGCGTCGTCGCGGCCTCGGTGTGCCTGTACTGGCTCATGCGGTACAAGCGGGTTCGCGTCCGTTACACCTGGGCCAGACCCCGTTTCCACATCGGTTACGCCGCCGACGGGCGCGCCCACGAGCTCGCCACCCAGGAGATCGCCATCATCGAGGCCGAGGCGCAGAAGAGCTGACAGCGCAACGATGCGAGCCGGTTTGCGGTGTGTTTTCGTGAAAATGGCGTAGCGGTTTTTGCGTTCGACATCAGTGCTCGCTTGATCAGCGCGCTGCTTCCGAAGCAGGCCTGCACCGAAATTCGATCTCTCCGGTCGTCTAGTGGCGGTCCAGGATGGCGTGCAGGTTCGCGCCCTTCGGAAGCACGCCATACAGTCGGCCGCGATCCTCGCCGAGTCTCGACTCGACGAAAGCCTGTGCGGCGGCCGCGGGTGAGAAACGCAGCATGACGGACGCTTGAAGGGTGAGAGCGAGTCTCTCGGCGAGCCTCCTCGCCTGCGCGGCATCCGGGGACTCGGCCAGCATCATCCGGGTCTGCGCAAGGTATGCGTCAAACACCGGATCGACGCCATCGGCGAGGGACACTTCGGCCAGAAAGGCCGCGACGGTCTCCGGCTCGCGGGTGATCGCGCGCACCACGTCGAGCGCGATCACGTTTCCAGACCCCTCCCAAATCGCCATGACCGGTTGCTCGCGGTATCGACGCCCCACAGCGAAGTCTTCGATGTATCCATTTCCACCGAGACACTCCATGGCCTCGTACGCGTGTTCGGGGCCCCGCTTGCAAACCCAGTACTTCGAAACGGCTGTGGCCAGTCGGCGGAATGCCTGCTCCTGGTCATCCACATCGGCATCGTGGGCACGAGCGAGCCTCAACCCGGTCAGCGTCGCAGCCTCCGATTCAAGAGCGAGGTCGGCGACGACCGCCGTCATCGCGGGCTGGTCGACGAGTTTCGCGCCGAACGCACTGCGGTGGCGGACCAACCACAGTGCCTCCGCGACCGATTGCCGCATCCCCGCGGCCGTCCCCAGAACACAGTCCAGGCGGGTGCGCGCGACCATGTCGATGATGGTGGCGACCCCGCGGCCCTCCTCCCCAAGCAGGAACGCACTCGTATCGTCGAACTCCACTTCGCACGACGCATTCGAACGGTTGCCGACCTTGTCCTTCAGTCGCTGGATCGCGAAAACGTTGCGGGAGCCATCCGCCAGAACGCGAGGCAAGAGGAAGCAACTGAGTCCGCCCGGCGCCAGAGCGAGCACGAGAAAGGCATCCGACATCGGCGCACTGCAAAACCACTTGTGGCCCGTCAATCGGTAGCTACCGTCTCCGGCGTCCACCGCGACAGTCGTGTTCGCCCGAACGTCGGATCCGCCCTGCTTCTCCGTCATCGCCATCCCGACGAGCGCCGACCCCTTGCCGTTCGACAGGGAACCGTCATACTCGCGGCTCAACAGCCTGGGAAGCCAGCTAGCCGTGAGTTCGGGGGATGCCGCGAGCGCGGGAACGGCCGCGTGAGTCATGGATACCGGGCATGCGTGGCCAGGCTCCACTTGCGCGAACAGCATGAACGCGGCGGCCCGCGCCACGTTGGCGCCCGGCTTGGGATCCGACCACGCGCTCGTGTGCGCCCCATGCGCGATCGCAGCGCGAATGATGCGGTGATAGGACTCGTCATATTCGACCTCGTCGAGGCGATTGCCGTATTTGTCGTGACTGTGCAGCACGGGAACGCGAGAGTTCGCCTTCACGGCGTCGAGCTGGAACGACTCCCCGCCTACCTCCCTGCCGATCTCCCGGAGGTCGCCGAGCGCCCAGTCGGCGTCGAACCGCGCAACACCATCCACGAGGGGTCGATTCGCCCCGAATTCGTCGATATTGATGCGCGGAGGCGCCTGATTGACGACATCATGCGTTGGCATAGCCCCACGCTAATCCTGCGCGTGGGGAAACTCGAATGGCTGCGCCAGGAGTGAATGACCTAGCGGCGAAGCTCCAGGGTGCAGCACTTGACGCCGCCGCCACCGAGCAGCAGTTCGGAGAGGTCAACGCCAATGGGGTTGTACCCACGTTCGCGCAATTGCTGCTCGAACCCTTTCGCGCGCGATGCGATCACGACGTTGTAGCCGTCCGAGTAGGAGTTGAGCCCCAGAACGGCCGCGTCCTCGTCGCTCACGAGGATGGCATCCGGGTATCTCTCGCGCAGCACGGCGAGACCGCTCTCGTTGAACGCTGACGGCAAGTAGGCGATATTCGCTTGCTCTCCCGGCGCGGGAGAAGGATCGAGGACGGCGATCGCCGTATCGAGGTGGTAGAAACTCGGGTTCACGAGCTCGAGAGTGATGACATCGCGGCCGAAAATATCGGCGACCTCGCGATGGCTGTCGGAGTCGCTGCGGAAGCCCGTGCCGGCCAGGATGACGTCGCCGACGAGAAGGAAATCGCCCTCGCCTTCGTTGGTCTCCTTCGGGACGTGCACTTCGTATCCGTTCGCCCCGAACCACTCCATATAGGCCGGACCTTCCGGTTGGCGTTCCGGGAAGGTGAACTTCGCGCCGTACGCCATGTTGTCGAGAACGAAACCGCCGTTCGCGGCGTACACCATGTCGGGCAGCCCATCGATGGGGTCGATGAGATCGACCGTGAACCCGAGGTCGAGGTACGTGCGGTAGAGGTCATTCCATTGCTTCACCGCGAGCGCGGTGTCGGTCGGCTTCTCGGGGTGCATCCACGGGTTGATTTGGTAGCTCACCGTGAAGTAGTCGGGGCGACACATCAGAATGGTGCGCTTCGATGGAGTTCGGGGAGACCCGGAATGGGTGCTCTGGGCGAGAGTTTCAGTCATCAGTTCCTCCGGTTGTGTGGCGGACTCTGTCGCTCGCTCGAGCCCCGAACCGGGACGCCACAACCAGTGTGTCACGGCGGTATCGGACGCATCACGCCGAAGTGCGCAGTGATCCTGCGTGGTGGCGGCACCCTGCACAAAGATTCGCCATAAGATCGGCACATGGACAGCCTCGATTACGGCATCATCGACCTTCTCCGACAGAACGCGCGCGCGGGCTACGGCGACATCGGGGAAGTCATCGGGCTCTCGGCATCCGCCGTCAAACGCCGCGTCGATCGGCTCGTCGCGGACAAAGTGATCCGCGGATTCACGATCCAGGTCGACCCCAATGTGGACGGTCTCTCGACCGAGGCGTACGTCGAGTTGTTCTGCCGGGGAACCGTGGCGCCGGAAGACTTGCGCCGCATTCTTTCAGCGGTGCCCGAAGTCGTCTATGCGGGAACGGTGACTGGCAGCGCGGACGCCATGGTCCACATGCGCGCGCGCGACATTGCGAGTCTCGAGGTCGCGCTTGAGCGCGTGCGCCTCGCGCCGAACGTCGACCACACGAGGTCCGCGATCGTCCTGTCGAAGCTCATCCATCGCACGCAGGATCCGTGAACCTCGCCCGGCTGTTAATCCCACGAGCTGGGCGCCGGTGACTTCGCCGGGGGCAGTCCGCTGTTCACGCCCCACTCGCGAAGCCACGCCGGAACTCCTGATCCGATGGGAGCTTCGCCGAGAATCCCGATGAGTTCATCCATGCGAACGTGGCCCCCCGCGTCCTTCAGCATCCGCCCGCGAACGAACAGTCGCGCGTAAATCTCCCCTTTGACCACGAAACGCTGCTCCGTGTAAAAGTTGCGCTCGTCGACTCCGAGAATTCTGCTTTCGACGTCGAAACGCTGCCATGGCGCGAGCGACCTCCGGAACGTGATTGTGGAGCTCGCGACGACCGGATACCAGCCTCGGCGGCGGATCGACCTCCACAAACCGGATGCGCGCAGCAGTTCGAGCCGACCCAGATCCGCGATGGAAAGGTAGCGGCCGTTGTTCATGTGGCGGTTGACGTCGAGATCCGTCGGAAGAACCCTGAATCGGCTGGTCACGACTTCAAAGGAATTCTGGACCCTGGGAACGGGAGCGAAAAAGTGCGCAATCGTGCGCCACAGCAGGTTCATGGGGGAAGACTAACCGCACACTTGTTCAAAAGCATTTTTTGCTGTTTTGCTCCGTGGAAAGCGCTCACAAGTGCGGAATCCGCGTCGAAAAGTGCGAAATCGAAACGAGAACCGTTGCATTGAGCGGCAAAATCCGATTGACTTCGTAGAACTGCAAAGAAGCCGACACTCCGAAAGGGGCTCACGACGTGACCGCTGTGACTGACCAGGCTTCGGCGGTGCGACCCGCGGCCGCGCCACACCACGAGGAGCCGATCGGAACCGTGGTGCTCGATTCTGTGACGAAACGCTTCGGAACAGCGGTCGCCGTCGACAACATCAATCTTCGCGTCGAGGCCGGCGAATTCCTCTCCCTCCTCGGCCCTTCCGGTTGCGGAAAGACGACGACACTGCGGATGCTCGCCGGATTCGAGCAGCCCGACGAAGGCAGCATCCGAATCTCGGGTAAGGATGTGCTCGGCATCCCGCCATACAAGCGCAACGTCAACACGGTTTTTCAGGCCTACGCGCTCTTCCCCCATTTGACGATTGCGGAAAACGTCGCGTACGGGCTTCAGCAGACGAAAGTCGCCAAATCGGAGATTCGAACTCGCGTCGCGGATGCGCTGGACATGGTCCGGATGCGCAGTTTTGCCGACCGCAAGCCGCAACAGCTTTCCGGTGGGCAACAGCAGCGGATCGCCCTCGCGCGCGCCCTCGTCAATCGGCCTTCCGTCCTCTTGCTCGATGAACCCCTCGGTGCGCTCGACCGACAATTGCGCGAGGAAATGCAATTGGAGTTGAAACTCCTGCAATCGCACGTGGGAATTTCGTTCATTTTCGTGACGCACGACCAGCACGAGGCGCTCTCGATGAGCGACCGCATCGCCATCATGCGCGACGGGCGCATAGAACAACTCGCGGATGCCGACACCATCTACGGCGCTCCCGTCAACGCCTATGTCGCCGGCTTCATCGGCCAGCAAAACTTTCTCGACGCGACGGCGACTGACGCACAGTCGGCGGAATCCTCCGTCGGACTCGTCGCCACGTCGACCGCGAACCCTGCTATCCACGCGGGCGACGCGATCGTCGCGGCCGTTCGCCCCGAGTTCGTCGAACTCTCGACATCCAGTACCGGCTCGGTCGCGAAGGCACTCGCGGCGAACCGTTTCGAGGGGACGGTGCTCAGCACTTCCCACTTGGGGGAGACGGTCCAATTCCTGATCGACCTCGGCCACGACGTCAGCATCCAGTCCCGCCTCCCGACCCCGAGCGCACCTCGACTGTTCGCCGGGGACAGCGCGACCGTGTCCTTCTCCGCCGACAGCGTCCAATTCTTTCCCGCCGCTTCCACAGCACCACACGACAGCACAGCCAACTAAAGAGGAGCGAAGTAGCTATGAACGACGAACCGATTCGGATCCTGGCACCCCGGGCAGCGATTCCCACGATCAAGCGCGAACTTTCGCGGCGGAACTTCCTCGCCTTCTCCGCCGCTGCGGCATCCGTCGCAACACTTGCAGCATGCACACCGGGGGGTGGCGCGCAGACGGCGAGCGGGCCTGTCGCCTCCGGTGGGCCGCTCGAAGACAGTCTCAACATCTTCTCGTGGGGCGACTACGACGATCCAGGGGTAGTGCAGAGCTTCACCGACAAACTCGGCCCGAAAGTCACCTTCGGCTCGTATGGCTCCAATGAAGAGATGATCGCGAAACTCGTCGCCGCGAAGGGCACGAGCGGGTACGACATCGTCGTGCCCACGGGCGTGTTCGTGCCGCAACTGGCCGATGCCGGACTGCTCGTCGAGTTGAATCACGACCTGATCCCGAACCTCAAATACATGGACCCCGCATTCCTCAAGCAAGAGTGGGACCCGGAAAACAAGTGGTCCGTCTGCAAGGCGTGGGGCACCACCGGATTCGTGTACAACAAAAATGTCATCACTCGCGAACTGACGACCTGGAACGACTTCCTGGATGCCGCGCAGAACGAAGCGAGCGGAAAGACATCCGTTCTCGACGATCCCGCCGAATTGACGGGAATGTACTTCTGGTCGAACGGCATCGACTGGAACACCACGAAGAAGGAGGACCTCGACGCAGCTGAGGACTACCTCGTCAACAAGCTCGCGCCGCACATCGCCGCATTCGACTCCTACCCTGGGGGAACGGCGATTCCGCAAGGTACACAGGACCTCATGCAAGTGTGGAACGGCGACGCCCGCATCGGCATCCTCAATAGCGACAACCCGGACCAGTGGGTGTGGAAACTGGGTGCGCCGGCGACGGAGCTCTGGATGGACAACTGGTCGATCGCGATGGGCGCCAAGCACCCCGAGGCCGCGCACGCGTTCATCAACTACACGATGGTCCCGGAGACGCAACTCATCCAGCTCGACTACATCGGGTACCACACGGGTGCAGCGGGCATTGAAGACGCCGCGAAGGCCGAGGACCTGCCGATGCTCGATCTCGTGTTCTTCACTCCCGAACAACTCGCGACGATGAAGAACGGCGAATTGAACGAGAACCAGGACCGCGTCGTCGCAATCTGGACGGCGATGAAGGCCGCAGCGGGTGCCTAAACTGCGACTGCCGAAAGCCACGCTCGCGCTCCCGGCGTGGGTGTGGCTTTTGGCATTCTTCGCAGCGCCGGTCGGCCTGATCATCTGGTACAGCTTCGGCTACAAGCCGAGCATTTTCGGGACGCACGCCAACGACATCCTGTCCCTCGACCGCTACGCCGAAGCGCTGTCGCCGACGTTTTTCTCGACCTTTTCCAACACTCTGTGGGTAGGGGTCGTCGGCACGGTCGCGTGCCTCATCATCGGGATGCCGGTCGCGTACTGGATGGCCGTGAAAGTGCCGGTCGCGAAGCGCGGCCTCCTGATCGCGGCGATCATGATCCCGTTCTGGACCAACTTCCTCGTGCGCACGATCGGTTGGCAGATCATCCTCGCGCCTCAAGGCTGGCTCTCCCAGGGCCTCCAGGCGACCGGATTGCTCGATGGTCCGCTCGAAATCCTGTACTCGCGAAGTGCCGTGCTGATCGGCGTGATCTACAACTACCTGCCGCTCATGATCCTGCCCCTCTTCGTCGCATTCGACCGAGTGGGCGAACCCCTCCGCGAAGCGTCGAAGGATCTCGGAGCCGGACGGCTGCACACGTTCCTGCGGGTGACCATTCCTCTCGCGCGGCCCGGGATCATCGCCGGCTTGCTTCTCGTCTACATCCCACTCATGGGCGACTACATCACGGCGACCGTGCTCGGCGGCGCCAAAGGCAATATGGCCGGGCAGCTCGTGGCGGCCCAATTCCAGTCTGCGCAGAACTGGGCGCTCGGTTCGGCCATGGCGGTCATTCTGATTCTCACGATTCTGCTGAGTGCCGCGGTACTCGGTCTCGTGATCTGGCTCGCGACCCTCCCGTTTCGCTCGCACTATCGGTTGCGGCTGGGGGTCGAATGATGAGCAACACCGCGACAAAACGCATTGCGCTCACGCGAACCGCCGAGCGGGCCTCGTCGACGTCGGGCCGCCCGCCGATCGCTGCGAAACCGCGCCGCTCGGTGTCGGATCGGTTGTTCATGATTTGGGGCATCCTCGTCCTCTTGTTCCTTTTCGCGCCGATCATCGTCATCCTCGTGTACTCGTTCAACACGGGCCGACTTCTCATCGCCTTCGACGGTTTCGGGATCGAACCTTTCCTGACGATTCTCAACAAGCCAGCGATTCAGAACGCCGTGTGGGTGTCGATTCGATCGGGAGTGTTCTCCGCGCTGTTCGCCACCGCGATCGGCACTCTCGCGGGCGTCGCCATGGCGCGTCGACCGGGAAAGTGGGTCGGCTGGTTCCTCGCTCTGCTCGTTCTCGTGACGGTCACGCCCGAAATCGTGGATGCCGTGTCCCTCCTGCCGTGGGTCGTCTTCCTCGGACAGGATCTCGGGCTCGGAATTTTCAATGACGGGATCTTCCGTCTCGTCGTCGGAAACTCGCTTTTCTCGATCGCGGTCGTCAGTTACATCGTGCGCGCGCGACTCGTGGGCATCAGCGAGAGCCTCGAGGAAGCATCCGCTGATCTTTACGCGCCGCCGCTGCGCACGTTCTGGCGAATCACTCTTCCACTCGCCATGCCTGCGGTGCTCGCTGGCGGGCTCCTGTCCTTCACCTTGAGCCTCGACAACACGATCGTCTCGTCGTTCGTGTCCGTCTCCGGGACCACGCCGTGGCCCGTGTACGTGCTGAGCGCCGTGCGCAGCGGTTTGCGGCCCGAGATCGCGTCGGTGTCGACTCTCATGCTTATCGTCACGCTCCTCGCACTCGCGCTCGTTGCATGGGTGCTGAAACGCTCGGGAGACTCCGCCACGGAAATCGCCAGGACCATGGCCGGCGGCTGATCGCCGTCCGCCCGGATTGGATTGAAAATGCAGTCAGCCGACACCGTCTTCGCCGGCGGGAAGGTCTTCACGTCCGACAACGTGCGATCGACGGCGAGCGCGGTCGCCGTAACCGCGGATCGTATCGTCGCCGTCGGTCATGACGACGTGCGCGAGTTCATCGGCCCGAAAACCGAGGTCGTCGACCTCGCCGGCCGGATGCTCGTGCCGGGTTTCCAGGACGCGCACGTGCACCCGGTGTGGGGCGGTCTCGACATGCTGCGTTGCGACCTCGGCGACATTCACTCGCGCGCGGGCTACCTGGATCGAATCGGCGACTACGCGCGGTCACATCCCGAGCTCGAGTGGATTCTCGGCGGCGGCTGGTCGATGAGCGGATTCCCCGGCGGCACTCCCCTCGCGAGTGATCTCGACACCGTCGTCCCCGACCGCCCCGCCTTCCTGCCGAACCGCGATGGCCACGGCGCGTGGGTGAACTCCCGCGCCCTCCAACTTGCCGGGCTGACGAAGGACTCGCCCGACCCTTCCGACGGACGAATCGAGCGCGACGCCGACGGCAACCCGACGGGCACGCTTCATGAAGGCGCGATGGCGCTCGTGAACCATCTCCTCCCGCGCACGGAGGACTCCCAGCTCGTGGAGGCGTTGCTCGTCGGGCAGTCCTACCTTCACTCGTTCGGTATCACGGGCTGGCAAGATGCCATCATCGGTTTCTACGGGGATGCGGGGGATGCCGGTCCTGCGTATCGCACGGCGAGTGAACAGGGCTCGCTCACTGGCCGCGTCGTCGGCGCGATCTGGTGGGATCGAACGCGCGGCGTCGAGCAGATCCCGGATCTCGTCGCCAAGCGGGATGCCTACAGTCATGGCGGATTCCGTGCCACGAGCATCAAGATCATGCAGGACGGCGTCGCCGAGAACTTCACCGCGGCCATGATCGATCCCTACCTCGACGGGCACGGGCATCCGACGATCAACGACGGCATGTCGTTCGTCCCGCCCGAAGTGCTCGCCGAGGCCGCGCCCGCGCTCGATGCCCTCGGATTCCAGTTGCACTTCCACGCGATCGGCGATCGCGCCGTGCGGGAGAGCCTCGACGCGATCCAGGCGGCGATCGCCGCGAATGGCCGAAACGACCATCGCCACCACATCGCCCACATTCAAGTAGTCCATCCAGACGATGTTCCTCGCTTTCGCGAATTGGGGGTTGTTGCGAACATGCAGTCGCTGTGGGCGGCGCTCGAACCGCAAATGGTGGAACTCACCCTGCCATTCCTGGGCGAGCCACGCAGTTCGTGGCAGTATCCGTTCGGCGATCTGCTGCGCAGCGGCGCGACGCTCGCGGCCGGTAGCGACTGGTCGGTGAGCACGCCCGACCCCATGGCGGCGATCCATGTCGCGGTGAACCGGAAGTCTGCTCCGGGACACTCGGAAGGCGATTTCGATGTCTTTCTCCCCGAGCAAAGCATCGACCTCGGTACATCGATCACGGCGTACACCGCCGGGTCGGCCCACGTGAACCACCTCGACGATTGCGGATCGATCGAAGTGGGCAAGCTCGCGGACCTCGCCGTATTGGATCGCGACCCATTCGTGCATCCGGCGTTGGAGATCGGTGAAACGCGAGTGCTTCAGACCTTCGTCGGCGGCACGCGCGTTTTCGCAGCGGACAACGCTTGACGCCCGCAGAACTCCTCTGACAACTGCCGACCCCGCCCGGCATTTGCTCCCAAATGAAGGAGATTTCTCCCTCTTTGCCCGATCAGCCCACACTCTTCGGGCGGTGCGTTCCAAATCTCCTTCATTTGGGACCGCGAACGACACGGAGGGGTCGGCGAGGTTTGTATTGCTACATTTGAGCGGGGGCCGTACATGCGCAAATCCGGCTACCCCGGTCCAGGAATTTAAGGTTCGTGCTGATGAAGATGACGATCGATGCAAGGTCGGCGACGCCGCCGTTTGAACAATTGCGAATGCAGGTCCGGGATCTGGTCGCCAGCGGTGGACTCGCGCCCGGGGCGCGGCTGCCCACAGTGCGGCGCCTTGCCGGGGACCTCGATCTCGCTCCAAACACTGTTGCCCGCGCCTACCGCGAACTCGAAGCCGACGGCATTATCGAGACGCGGGGACGCAACGGTTCCTTCGTGGCAAGCCACGGTGACCCGGCCACGCGGCAGGCGCAGGACGCTGCATCGGAATTCGCTTCCCGCATCCGCAAACTCGGAATCGATCCTGATGTCGCTGTTGCGCTCGCCGCTGCCGCGTTGGGCAGACCGTCACACAACTAGTCGACTGAGTACCTCGACGCGGTGGGTTGCGGCGCCGGCTATGGAGTGGGTGTCGCGGTCTGCTCGGGAGTTGGCGTCGGAGCAACCTGAGGTTTGGCAACGCTTTCGGTGAGCATTCCGCCGGAACTGCGCGACAGGAAGCAATAGTAGTTCCGATCCCCCGAGACCCAGTCGTCGACCGTCGCGGCGAAGCTCGCTTCGAACTGGATGTCGGTATAGGCGGTCGCTTTCGAATAATCGACGACCGTCGGTGCGGTACACAGCAAATTCACTTGCGCCTGCAGCGCCTCGATGCCCGGATAGGGCGTGGCGAATCCGTCATCGGAACTGAAGGTGCCGCGGACGACAAGTTGCGCGGGATGCGGCGTATCGCAATCCACCACGGTGTATTTCTGCGCCCACGGTCCGGGGTACGGGTTCACGCACTCGCCGCCGAGCAATTGGTCCCAGCGATAGTCTCCCGGCGCAACCGGCCCGAGCGGAGCTTCGGTCGGAGTGGGCGTAGAGACATCGGTTGGAGCCGCGACCGTGTCCGGGGCCGGCCCGAGAAGTGCGGGGAGTTTCGTGCCGAGCGTAAAGAGAGCCAAGAGCGCGAGCAACGCAACGAGCGAACCGGCGATCCACATGAGCGTCTTTTGAGTGGTCGAAATGCCCGCGCCCGCCCCTCCGCTGCCGCGCCCGCCGGGTGATGCAGCCGTGAACGGGTTGCCTGTCGGGTCCGGTTCGTTCTCGTAGTCCCGAAATTTCGACTCCCCGAACAGCGAGTCGATCCCCGATGCGCCGCCGACTTCGGAGAACGCCTCCGTCGGCGCTGGCGGGAACTCCGGTGCCGGTGGCACACCGCCCAGTTCCTCCGACATGGGAGGGAACAACGGGAAACCGGATGTCGGCGACACCGGCGTCGCCAGCGTCGGGGCTGGCGGCGCGGGCGGGAAAGGTTCCGCGGGAGGCTCGGGGGCGACGTGCGGCGTCGAAGGGACCGGCGGGAAGGGCGGAACGGAAGGCTCGATCGGAGCGGGTGGAACTGATTGTGCCGGCGGTGGCTCAGTCGGCGCCGGGGGTGCCGCCGGCCAGATTGGTTCGACCGGCGGTGGCTCAGCCGGCGCCGGGGGTGCCGCCGGCGGGACGGGTCCGGCTGGCGGTGGTGGCTCGGTCGGCGCTACCGGCTCTTCGGGAGGTTTCGGCGGAAAGTTCGCGGCGAGCCAGGCATCCAGCCCGTCGTCCTCGGCCCCGTCGCCGTCGCCGGAACCGTTGCCCGATCCTGTTCCCGGTTCGTCCCTCATGTCGCAAGACCCAGGTCATTCAGGCCGAGCGCAGCGCGATACGGATAGCCCGCGGACTCGATCGCTTCGCGCGCTCCCGTGTCCCGGTCGACCACGACGGCCACCGCTGCCACGACCGCTCCGACTCGCTCCAACGCAGCGATGGCGGCCAGGGGAGAACCGCCCGTCGTCGACGTATCCTCCACGACGATCACCCGCTTGCCCGCGACATCCGGGCCCTCGACTTGCCGACCGCGCCCATGATCCTTGGGTTCCTTGCGCACGACGAATGCGTCGTAATTCACCCCGCGAGCGACGCCCCTGTGCAAAACCGCGGCCGCAATCGGGTCGGCTCCCATCGTCATTCCACCGACGGCGGCAACATCCGGAATGTCGGAAACGAGATCGAGCATCACCTCGCCGATCAACGGTGCCACGCGATGATCGAGGCTCACCTTGCGAAGGTCGACGTAATAGTTGGATTTGCGTCCGCTCGTCAACGTGAATTCGCCGCGAAACACAGCATCCGAGCGGATGTATTCGATGAGCTGGCGGCGGGCGTCGTTCACGCAGTCAACTCTATTCATGATTCAGCGCGGGCGGGGACCGCTGGCGGGTAGCGTTGGATCATGCGCGTGGCGACCTGGAATGTGAACTCGATCCGCACACGAGTGGGCAGAGTGGTTGATTGGCTGGTTCGCGAAGATGTCGACGTGCTCGGGATGCAGGAGATCAAGTGCCGACCCGAGCAGTTCCCCCTCGAGGCGTTCGAATCAGCGGGATATGAAGTCATCGCTCACGGTCTGAACCAATGGAATGGCGTCGCATTTGCGAGCCGATTGCCGATGACGGATGTCGAGACGAGCTTTCGGGGCCAACCGGGATTCCTGAAGGGTGCGGAGGGTCCCGACCAGCCGCTCGAGGCCCGCGCCATCGGCGTCACCGTCGACGGCATCCGTCTTTGGAGCCTCTACGTGCCGAACGGACGGGCGCTCGACGATCCGCACTACACCTACAAGCTCGACTGGCTGGCCCGATTGAATGACGAGACTCAGCGGTGGATGTCGGCGCATTCGTCGATGCCGATCGCACTCATGGGCGACTGGAACGTGGCTCCGACCGACGACGATATGGGCGACCCGAGCTTCGTGGCCGGCGAATCGACCCACATCTCCCCGCCCGAGCGCGCGGCTTTCGCACGCTTTCTGGACTCCGGCCTTTCCGACGTCGTGCGACCTCTCGTTCCCCGGGGGTATACCTTCTGGGACTACAAGCAATTGCGTTTTCCGCGCGACGAAGGCATGAGAATCGACTTCATCCTCGGATCGAGCGCGTTCGCCGAACGCGTTTCCGAGGCGCGGATCCATCGCGAAGAGCGTAAGGGTGATTCGCCGAGCGATCATGTGCCCGTGAGCGTGGACCTGACGTCCGACGGCGAGGATGATCTCGACAGACCGATGATCTTCTGAGAAACCGGCCCAACCTTCCGTAGAATGGCTGGAATGCCAGAGTCTGCACGCTCGACCCGCTCGACTCGTCCGATTCACGCGAAGTTCGACGCCGGAATAGCGACGAGCAAGGTCGTCACAATGGTGTTCGAGCGCATTCTCAACTCCATCCACGAGGGTCGGCTGCTTCCGGGCGCGCACATCAGTGACACGTCGCTCGCGGAAGAGTTCGGCGTGTCTCGCACGCCGGTCCGAGAGGCCCTTCAACGATTGCGGGAAATCGGCGTCGTCGAGGCATCCGCGAGCCGGTTCACGCGAGTTGCGGTCGTGAGCCCTCGAGAGACCGCGGAAGCGATGGTCGTGTGGGGCGCCTTGTTCGGAGCGCTCATCGAGGAGACGATTCCAATCGCGACGGCCGACGTGCTCGATGCCATGACGAGCGACCACGAGAACTTTCTGGCCGCGGTCGCCGGTTTGCGGATGCAGGACATCGCGACGACGAACTTCGCCTTCTTCAGTCGCCTTGTGACGCTGTCGACCAACGAATCGCTTCGCCGAGCCATCACGTCCGTCGTGCACATGGTCCGGTTGGGCAGCCTTCACTTGCCGGATTACATCGATTTCGAGGCACTCGGCAATGCACAGAGCCTGCTCATCGAGGCGGTACGTGCGCGGGATATCGATCGCGCTCACGAAGCCATGACCGTGATCCGGAACATCCGGATTCCCATCGACTCCGAGTAGCGTTGGGGAATGCCGCACCTCGACGTTTCCGGCGCAACGCTCTATTACGAGACGGACGGGCACATCTCGTCCCCCGCGCTGCTGCTCATCCACGCCGGGGTCGCGAACCTGCGGATGTGGGACCCGCAGATTCCCGCCCTCGCGAGGAGCCATTTCGTGGTCCGCTTCGACACTCGCGGTTACGGCGAAACCGAGAGTGAGAGCGTTCCGTACTCCAATCTCGCGGACGCCGTCGACATCCTGGACCACCTGGGAATTGCGCGTGCGACCGTGATCGGATGCTCGAGAGGCGGGTCGATCGCGCTCGATCTCGCTCTCGAACATCCGGACAGGGTTGCCGGCATCGTGACCGTCGGCTCGGGTCCGACCGGATTCCCCGAAATCGAACTCACTGATCGCGAGGACGAGCTCTTTGACGAACTCGACGCTCTTTTCGAAGCTGGGGACTGGGACCGGTTGGCGCGCAAGGAAGTCGAACTCTGGGATTTTGGTCCGGGCCGCTCACTCCGCGACCTTGACCCCGATTTCGTCGCGACGGCTTACGAATTGAATGCGGCAAACGTTCGGCACGCCGGCGAAAGTCCCGAGGCAATCCCTCTCGACTCTCCCGCGTACGACCGCGTCGTCGACATCGCCGTTCCTACGCTTGTCGCCGTCGGCGATCACGACTTGTCGCCCACACTCGCCCAATACGAATACTTGCTCTCCGCAATTCCCGGCGCGGACGGATGCCGATTCCCCGACTCCGCCCATCTTCCGAGCGTCGAGCAAGCGGCCGATTTCGAACGCGTCCTCCTTGCGTGGCTCGACGAACACGATCTCTGAGCGGCACAGCGCTTCGCGCACTTTTCCACACAGACTCACAATCAAACGCCACGGTCCGTCAGTTAGCCTTTAAGTACCGATATTCACCCACACGACGGCAGGAGGTTGAACCATGTCACAACTCACAAGCGAGAAGACCATCATTGGTGAACCCGAGGTCGTCGAAGATGTCGCCACGAACCCGGCCTGGATCGCACTCAAGAAAGCGGCGACCGACATCCGCCCCCTGCAAGTGCAGGACGGCAGCATCCCGAAGACGGGCGATCACGCCAAGGCGCGCAAGCTTGTCGCTTCCATCATTCAGGAGGTTGTGAAACTCGCTCCCCTCTTCCCGCACGACGAGGAGTATTTGACCGCGCTCGTCGCCGATTTCGAGAAGTGGACGAGTGGCGGATTCACGGTCCCCGACTTCTATGACTCTCTCGTCGCATTCCACCCCGAGAAGAGTCGGACGAATGGTCAGCGGCACCTCGTCGTCTTCCCGATGTACACGCAGAACGGCAGCACCGACCGACTCGTGGAAGCGGTGCTCATCGAAGTCATTTGGCCGACGTTCGTCGCCGAACTCGAAGCGGGCGAATACTCGAACAAGATGTTCGTCCCGATCAGGTTCCTCGACTTCACCGCCGGATACGACACGAACTCGGCCGTGCTGTTCCCGGAGACGGTCGCCGTTCGGGAGACCCCGAAGTTCACGTGGGGTGCGATCTTCGCCGACCGGGAGGCCGCGCGATTCCGCCGCGTCGTGAAGGCGGCATCCGAAATCACCGGGCTCGACCTGCCGGCGGATGCACTCGAACTTCTCGAAGACCAGAATCTCACGGAGGAGACCTTCGTGATGTGGGACCTCATCCA
>JAHBST010000036.1 GCA_019638975.1 Cryobacterium sp. | reverse complement strand
CGGCGGCGGGCGACCGCAGCGGCCCGGTTGCGCGCGGGGTCGCTCAGCGGTTGCGCGCGGGGTTGCTCAGCGTGCCGATGCCCTCGATCGTGATGTCGACGGTCTGGCCATCCGTGAAACCGCCGAGACCGGCTGGCGTGCCCGTGCAAATGACATCGCCCGGCAGGAGAGTCCACACGCTCGAGGCGAACTCGATGATCTCCGGGATCTTGTAGAGCATGTCCGCCGTGTTGCCGTGCCTGCGCGGCTCGCCATCGACAAAAGTCTGGATGTCCAGATTGCTCCAGTCGAGCTCCGTCTCGATCCACGGGCCGAGCGGGCAAAACGTGTCGTAACCTTTCGCTCGCGCCCACTGCCCGTCGGCGAACATCACGTCGCGAGCGGAAATGTCGTTCGCGATCGTGTATCCGAACACATAGTCGGCCCAATTGTCCGCAGAGACCAACTTCGCGATCTTGCCGATGACGATGGCAAGTTCGCCTTCGTGCACGATCCGACCATCCACCGGCGGAATCCGGATTTCGTCGCCCGGTCCGATGACGGCCGTGTTGGGCTTCAGGAAGATGAGCGGGTTGTCGGGCGTATCGGCGTGCAGTTCGGCCTTGTGCGCCGCGTAATTCATGCCGACGCAGACGACTTTCGATCGAGGGATGACGGGTGCGAGCAACTTCGCTCCGTCGAGCGGCACCCTCTCGCCCGTCGTGCCGAATCCGCTGAACATGGGGTCGCCCGCGAGCACGACGAGCTCATCGTCATCCACAATTCCGTAACGCGGGTCGTCGCCGGAAACACTGAAACGCGCGATCTTCACTTATCGACCCTAGCCGCGACCTGAATCGTCCGCCGAATCGCGCATGGTTCCCCCGGCGCGATCGAGCCTGGTCAACCAGCCGTGTCGGTCCTCGATTCGTCCGTACTGGATGTCGGTGAGCTCCTTGCGCAGCGACATCGTGAGTTCGCCAGCTGCGGCATCCGCCGAACCGATCGTGAAGTCGGCCGCCTTCAATTGGGCGATGGGCGTCACGACCGCGGCGGTTCCGCACGCGAACACTTCGACGATGTCTCCGGATGCCGCGCCCTCGCGCCACTCGTCAATAGTCACGCGCCGCTCCTCGACCGAATGTCCGCGGTCGCGCGCGAGCTGCAGCACCGAGTCGCGAGTGATTCCCTCGAGGATGCTGTCGGACTTCGGCGTGACGAGCGTGCCGTCCTTGAACGCGAGCACGATGTTCATCCCGCCGAGCTCTTCGAGATACTTGCCCTCGGACGAGTCGAGGAACATGACCTGGGCGCAACCCTGTTCGGATGCTTCCGCTTGAGCGATAAGCGACGAGGCGTAGTTGCCGCCCGTCTTCGCGGCACCCGTGCCGCCGCGCCCCGCGCGCGCATAGTTCGTCGACAGCCAGATCGACACGGGAGCGATTCCGCCGTGGAAGTATGCCCCCGCCGGACTGCCGATGACATAGAACGCGACCTTTTTCGCGGGCCGGACCCCGAGGAACGCCTCTTTCGCGAACATGAACGGCCGTAAGTACAAGCTCGTCTCCGGTGCCGACGGAACCCAATCGGCGTCGACGGCAATCAGTTGGCGAAGTGCGTCGATGAAGTATTCGCTCGGCAATTCGGGCAGGGCGAGCCGCTGTGCCGACCGTTGCATCCGCGCGGCGTTCGCGTCGGGACGGAACGACCAGATCGATCCGTCCGCATGCCGGTAGGCCTTGAGCCCCTCGAAGATCTCCTGACCGTAGTGGAGCACGGCCGCAGCGGGGTCGAGGCTGATCGGACCATACGGCTGAACTCGCGGCCGGTGCCATCCGCCTCGCTCCGACCAGCAAATGTCCACCATGTGGTCGGTGAAGTACGTGCCGAATCCGGGATTCGTGAGAATCTCAGCGCGCTCCTGCGGGCTCCGGGCGACGAGGTTGCGCGTGACCGCCCACTCCAGGTCGGTCGCAGTCTGTGAGTCAGCGGCAATAGTCATGAGCGATCCTTCGCGAAGTGAGAGTCCGTGAACAGTGTGTTGATGAAGTAGTTGCTGGTGAAACACCTGCTTGTGCAATGTCGGCTCGTGAAGTGTCGGAGTGCGACATTTCGGTCAGTGGAAAGTCAGTCATTGGTGTGCAATCCGCTCGGTGATCGCCGCGCCGATCTCTGTGGTGGAGCGCGGAGTGTTTCCTCGCTCGGCCAGGTCGGCGGTCACGGCCGCCGTCACTTTTGCCGCGGCATCCGGGAACCCTTGCTGCGTGAGCAGCAGTGCAACCGAAAGGATCGCGGCGGTGGGGTCGGCCACGTTCTTGCCGGCGATATCCGGTGCGGACCCGTGGACGGGCTCGAACATGCTGGGGTAGGTGCCCTCCGGGTTGATGTTGCCGGATGCTGCCAGCCCGATGCCGCCGCTGATGGCGCCGGCCAGATCGGTGATGATGTCCCCGAAAAGGTTGTCGGTGACAATCACATCAAATCTACTCGGATTTGTGACGAAGAATATTGTCGCGGCGTCCACGTGCAGGTAGTCGACCACGACATCCGGATATTCGGCCGCGATCGCGTCGACCGTGCGCTGCCACAACGATCCGGCAAAACTCAGGACATTCGTCTTGTGGACGAGCGTGAGCTTCTTGCGCCGCGCTTTGGCTTGCTCGAACGCGAAGCGCACGACACGTTCCACTCCGAAGGCCGTGTTGACGCTCACTTCGCTTGCGATTTCGTGAGGAGTGCCCGTGCGGATGCTGCCGCCGGTACCCGCATAGGGGCCTTCGGTTCCCTCCCGCACGACGACGAAGTCGACCTCGCCCGGATCGCGCAGCGGGCTCTCGACGCCCGGAAGAATCACGGTCGGACGCAGATTCACGTAGTGGTCGAACGCGAATCGGAGCTTCAACAAGAGCCCTCGCTCGATGATTCCGCCGGCAAGTCGAGGATCGCGCGGATCGCCGCCGACGGCGCCCAGAAGGATTGCGTCGTGTCGGCGCAGCGCGTCGAGGTCGTCGTCGCCCAGGATGTCGCCGGTCGCCAGATAGTGCCCGGCGCTGAAGGGATACTCGGTCGTCGCAACGGTCACGTCGCTCGGGACCGCGGCACGAAGCGCGGAAATCGCCTCGGCAATGACTTCCGGGCCGATGCCGTCGCCCGCGATGACCGCAAGATCGAGCGAACGCGACATGAAACCTCCGGAGATTGCTGGGCTTCCAGCGTACCGCGACGCCTCGAGGTGCTACCGCGGACCGTCTGCTCGAATCGAAGCGGCGTGGTCGGGTGGGTCAAGCGGCCGGGGTGGCTCGACGCGTCACCGGCCGCCGCCGCCGCCTCCCCCGCCACCGCCGCCCGAGAAACCGCCGCCGAACGAACCACCGGAAAAGCTTCCGCCGCTGCTCCCCGACCACGACGATCCCGACGACGTCGACGGAGTCGATTGCGCGACGCTCGTCGTCGACAGGGTGCTGAGGGCGCTCGAGAACAGCACCGGATTGAAACCGTTTTGCGACACGAACCAGTCGGGAGCGCTCTCCCCGTAGGCGACGGTCAGTTCATGCGCCCACTCGCGTTCGACGCCCCACAACACGGCGAAGGGGAGCAGTTTTTCATACAACTTGACTTTTTCGGCGGGTTTCGAAATATCGATGCCCTCGACGCGCACCCGCTCTGCACCCTCGGGGCTCTGGAGCATCCGAAACCGATCCGCCTCCGCGAGCTGGAGGTATTCCTTCATCCCGATCAAATAATCGCGCTGATCTGCTCCAGCCTCGGTGAGCACCGCGGGACGCCACGCAAAACCCGCGCACACGAACACGGCAATGAACGCGAGGAAAATCGAGACGAATCCCCATCCGCTGAACGCGAACGACAGTGCGGAGACGATGAAGAGCGCGACCGCGACAAAAATCAGCAGGAACATGACGCCCGCGAGGATGAACCCGACGCGAGACTTGCGTTTCGCCTTGAATCCGCGGGAAATGACGCGACCGCGGGCGCCCGCGCTAACGTTGCTGATCGCTCGCGCGACGCCGTCGTCGATCACTCCCACTTCCTGCACGGCGCCGACTTCCAGGTCGCCGAAAATCGCCTGAAGCAACGTCAATTCCTCGTCGTCAACGCCCGACGCATCGATCAGTTGCAACGTGTATTGCGCTCCGCTCGACGTCACCGGGTAGTCGAGAATCCTCAATTTGCCGCGCACCGCAAAGCTCACGATTTGTGCGGGAACCCCCGACCACCCGCGACCGATGATGTCGGCGGCCTCAAGCAGATTGAGGTCCTTGGGCGCCGTGTACTGCGCGATGATGATGCCGCGCCCTTTCGCCGATTTCGGGCTGATGAAACGCCACACGACGGTGAATGCGGATCCGAGGACGGCGATCGCGCCGACGAGGATCGACCCGAGAGTCGACCACCACGGCGCGTCCGTCTGGATCGGGAACGGCGGGTCAAACGGAACTTCCGTGTCGCCCCCGGTCTCCTCCGCGGGAACCTGGACGAACGTGCCGAGCGTGAAACCGATCACGACCGTGAGGTTCTCTCCCGGGCCGAGGTTGTGAACCTTCGCAGAAAACAGATCGCCGGATGCATCCGTCGTGCGGCTGATCGGGCACGGATCCGTCGATCCCTGAACGCCCTGATAGCACGCGTTGTGGTCGGTCAGGAATTCGCTGAGGGATGCGTCGACGTGGACGCGCGCGGAAACCGAATCGAACGACTGCTGAAAACCGGTGCCGTTCGTGTCCCAATAGAACTCGTCGTCGTTCGTGTCGAGAAACGCCCGCACCACGTTCTCCTGTGTATACGTGATCGTGTAGGTCGTGATCCCGTGCACGAAGTCATCCGTCCCGAGGGCGAGCTCGGTGAATCCGCCATCCACGGTCTCCTCGTAAGGAACGGGGCTGCCGTTCTCGTCGACGACCGATTGAACGGCAGTGTGCAGCGGCACCCCGTCGTAGTCATTCGGGATGGCGCGGATCATGCCCCGGTTCTGGTCGAATGTGGGGAATCGCGCGATGAAAGTCTCGATTGTCCTCAAGGTGGCGTGACCCTGAGCGTCACGCCCCAGGTAGTAGTCGGCGGAGTACGAATCGAAAGTGAAGTCCTGCACGCCTGCGGGAATCGCTGTCGCCCCGAGCAACGGAACCGCTACGACAAAACCGACAATGACGGCGGATACCGCTCGGAGCATTCGTCTCACGGGAACGAGCCTATCGGTCGCGGGCACCCGGCCAGAATGGTGCGCGTCGCGGCTCGACAGGGCCGGGCGCTGTCAGATTGCGTCCAGTTTGCATACAGGCAACACACATGTCGGAGCGACAAGGTGTGGGCGTCAAGGAAAGGAAAACGAGATCATGGGTATTGGAACCGGAATTGCACTCTTCGTGATTGGCGCGATCCTCACTTTCGCCATCAATGTGGATGTGACGTGGGCCAACCTCGACCTGATCGGCTACATCCTGATGGGCGCGGGCTTTATCGTGTTCATCATTTCGCTCGTTCTCGTTCTGCGGAAGCGTTCGAGTGTCGAGACCGTGCGTCACGTCGACAACACGGGCGAACGAGTGACGGAGCACGAGACCCGCTCCGACAGCAGCAATTCAGACCCGCTCGTCTGAGTCCTCGACCGGCGGTGCAGAATCCGCCGGTCGGGCGCCGAGCCGTGCCTCCACGCGAGTGAAGTATTCGATGATGGCCTCGTTTCGCTCGCCCGCGAGAGCATCCGCAATCGCCTCGCGCGCATCGACGAAACGGCCTCGACGCTCCTCCACATCCGCGATGGCGGCACTCACTCTGCGCCGGAAGTCTGCACTCGCTCCCTCGCGGAGTTTTCGGAGTTCGATCGCCGCACGATCGCGTGACTCAGGACTGCGATGGCTTTCCGCGACGATACTGCCCAAGTGGACGACGGGAGCCGGCCACACTCTCTTGAGGCCGTGGTAGAGGGTCGCGATCGACGCCCAATCCGTGTCTTCCCATCGGGCGGCGGAACTGTGAAGCCCCGCGATTCCGGCCTGAAGTGCGAACCTGCCACCACCGGGCAGCGCTCTGGCCGCAAGATCCAGTCCTTCCCGGATGCGCTGGTGCCCCCACGCGGACCGATCCGCATCCGCGAGCGCGATGGGAATGCCGTCGGGACCAATTCGGGCGGGGCGTCGCGCTTCGCCCAAAACGATAAGCGCCTTCAGGCCCAGGACTTCCGTGTCGCGAGGGTAGTCCGACACCAGGGTGTTTGCGAGCGACAGGGCGAGTTCGGACAACCTCGAATCGATGACGCTCCTGCCGCGAGGGGCCGTATGGCCGAGAGTGTAGATGCCATAAACGGTGGTCAGGACCTGACCCAATCGCTCCGCGCGATCTGCGTCGGTCGGCCAGCGAAACGGTACGCCCGCGCTCGAAATGGCTTTGCGCGCTCGCGTCAGCCGCGCAGCGACCGTCGCTTCGGGCACCTCGAAGAATTCGGCGATATCGGCGGTCGGGATGCCGCACACGATGCGCAGCGCGAGGGCGATTTGCTGTTCCTCGGAGAGAACCGGATTGCACGCGATCACGATGAGGTCCCGGCGGTTCTCCGCCTCGACGTTCTCGGCGAACTCGTACGCACCGTATCCGCTCGCAGCGCCCCCGCTCGCGCCAGCCACGCTCGCACCAGCCCGGCTCGCACTGCCTCCGTTCGCGGTATCGGTCTGGTCGGCGAACTGATCCGCGGCGAGCAACGGAAGCTTCGCGCGCAAGACGTCATCGCGACGAAGCGAATCGATCGCGATGCGGCGAGCGCTCGTCGTGGCCCACGCCCCAAGGTTCTCAATCGTCCGGCCGGATTCCAGCTCCAGATGCGCCCGCAGGAATGCCTCCTGGGCGCTGTCCTCGGCGAGCTGCACATCGCCGAAAGCGCGCAGAGTGGCCCCGACGACACGCGGCCACTCTGCCGCAAACTTCTCGCGAAACGCGGCGGCGAGATCCGGAGTCATCCCCCCATTCTCGCCACGAATCGTCACATACCGGTCATGTCCCAAATCTTGCGAACCTCGATGTGACCGCCCGTCGGGCACAGTGGCGCCAGCTTCTTCATGAGTTCGAGACTTTCCGCTTCGACGACGTAGTATCCGCTCAGAACTTCGGTCGTTTCCGTGAGCGCACCATTCGTGTACACCGCCGGTTTCCCATCGCGCGGCGGCGTGACACTGAATCCGGTGCTCGCATTGACGAGCGCTTCGCCGCCGAGAATCTTCGCGCCCGCTTCGGCGACGGCGGCGGCGAATGCGCCGTGAGCCTTCATCGCCTGGTCGTAGTCATCCTTGCTCACGGCCGACTCGTCCCACTCTTCTTCAATGATGAGAACGAGGTATTGGTCCGACATTGTTGCTCCTTCGCTCGACGGGCATTGCAGCCCGCAGTGATGTTCTTACCAGCACGACGAACGAGCGAAGGGAAAAATCGACAATTGCGCCATCGACCGTGATGAACGATTTATGCAGTGATGTCGATTTCCCGCAGAAGTTCAGCGTCGATCGCCGTCCGCACGGTGTCAAGGAGGCCATCGGGGACCGGCGAATCCACGGTGAGCACGCACAACGCCTGGCCGCCCGCGACCTTTCGGCTCACTTGCATCCCGGCGATATTGATTCCCGCGTCGCCGAATTCGCGACCGAAAACGGCGACGATTCCTGGCCGATCGGTGTAGATCATGACGATGAGGTGATCGGCGACGGGCACTTCGACGTCGTAACCGTTGATTTCGACGACTTTCTCGATTTGCTTCGGCCCGGTGAGCGTCCCCGAGACGGAAATCTCCGTGCCGTCGGCGAGACCGCCGCGAATGGTCAGCAGGTTGCGATATTCGTCGCTCGCGAGCTCCGTGAGAAGCCGAACGGGGATGCCGCGCTGCTCCGCGAGAAGGGGCGCGTTCACGTAGGACACGGATTCGCTCACGATGTTCGTGAAGTAACCCTTGAGCGCGGCCAGCTTCAACACGTTGACGTCGAATTCGACGATCTCGCCGCGCACTTCGACGTCGATGCTGGTCACGGGGCTGTCGGCGAGGCCGCTGAACACTTGACCGAGTTTTTCCATGAGCGGGATGCCCGGGCGAACGGTCGGATCGATGACGCCGCCGGCGACATTCACCGCGTCCGGCACAAGCTCGCCGTCGAGGGCGAGACGCACCGAGCGCGCGACCGAGACGCCGGCTTTCTCTTGCGCTTCGTCCGTCGACGCCCCCAAGTGCGGCGTGAGAACGATGTTGTCGAGTCCGAGCAGCGGTGAGCCGACAGGCGGTTCGTTGACGAAAACGTCGAGTCCCGCACCGACAATGCGCTTCGAGCGCAAGGCTTCGGCGAGAGCATCCTCATCGATGATTCCGCCTCGGCTGCAATTGACGATGCGAAGGTTCGGTTTCGCTTTCGCAAATTCGGCAGCACCGATGAGTCCCGTCGTTTCGGGAGTGCGCGGAATGTGAATGGTGATGAAGTCGGCGCGCTCCATGACTTCCTCGAGGCTCGCGAGCTGCACGCCGAGCTGTTGCGCGCGCGTCGGCGTCACGTAGGGGTCGTAGGCGATGATCGTCGCGTCGAATCCGGCGAGCCGTTGCGCGACGAGAGTACCGATGCGGCCGAGGCCCACGATGCCGATCGTCTTCTCGAACAATTCGGTACCCGTGAACGCCGATCGCTTCCACTCGCCGGCTTTGGCGGATCGGTTTGCATCGGGGATGAATCTTGCGAGCGAAAGAAGATGCCCGATGGCGAGTTCCGCCGCCGACACGATGTTCGATGTCGGTGCGTTCACGACCATGACTCCCGCCTCGGTCGCCGCCTTCACATCCACATTGTCGAGACCCACTCCGGCCCGAGCAATGACCTTGAGTCGACTGCCCGCCGCAATCGCTTCCGCATCGACGTGGGTGGCCGACCTGATGAGAATCGCGTTTGCCTCCGGGAGCGCCGCGAGAAGGGCCGAACGGTCGGTGCCATCGACGGATCGGATGTCGAAATCGGGACCCAGCGCATCCACGGTGGCGGGAGAAAGCTCTTCGGCGATCAGTACGACGGGCTTGGGCACGGCGACAGTCCTTCGATTGCGGCAACAGGCAGTGTGCGCCGCGACCGTGGGGCGCCAGATAGCTCACCACTCTAGTGGCTACAGAATAGGGAGATGGACAATGTTGCGCTCGACATCCTCGGCTGGGTGCTGCGCATCCTGCTCGCGGCCGCTTTCATCGGAATGGGCGTCACGCATTTTCTGCCGGCCGTGCAACGCACGATGGCCGCCATGATTCCGCCCCGGATGCGGTGGGCCGGCATCGCAAACCCGCGCAACCTCGTGATCGTCACGGGTGTCTGCGAGATCGCGGGCGGACTCGGCCTTTTGTATCCCCCGACCGTGCTCGCCGCGACGGTGTGCCTCATCGTCTTTCTCGTCGCCGTGTTCCCCGCGAACGTGTACGCCGCCGGACATCGCGAACGATTCGGTCGCGCCGCGATCCCGTTGGTCCCGCGCGCGATCGGTCAAATCGTGCTCATCGCGCTGCTCGTCGTGGCAGGGTTGCTCGCGTGAGCGTCACTCGAGCGATCAGTACGGCGGAATGACGGACTGAACGTACGCGGTGATGCTGAGGCTCACCGCGGCGGCGACTCCGAGTCCGGCCACAAGAACGACCGCGAGGAGCCCTACGCTTCTCCGCCGCGAAATCCATATCGCGAGCCCGAAGATCGCGACGGGAAGGATCAGGTTCGCGACTAGCGGCAACCATGGCGTGTCGATGAGCGTGAAACTGTTGTGTGTGCGCACGTCGTTGATGCTGGACAACTTGTCGAGCACCCCGAAGAAGTTCGTGAACGCGGAGAACAAGTCCCATGCGTAGATCACTCCGAACAGGATCATGACCGTGAATCGGAACCACGGGGTCTTCCTCCTGGGCGCAGGTTCTGGGGACGACGCAGCAGTCGAGGAGGGCGCAGCTTTTGGAGTCGACGCAGCAGTCGAGGACGATGCTGCTGGAGTGGGCGCCCCTGATCCTGGCTCTGCCGGTTGCGTCTTTGCCATCCGATTACCCCAGTCCGCTGGTGATGAAGGGCCATGGGGCCAGAACCACGACTCCGACGAACAACCACAACATCCGCATCGCGGGGTTCGTCACTCGCAGCCAGACGGCGATGGCCCACAAGAACGGGCTCGCGATCGCCAAGGCCTCCCCCACTTGATACATGATGGAAAAGAATGCGCCCTGCACGGGCACTCCGCTCGAGTAGCCGAAGATCACCCAGCCGATCGCGTAGAGCAAGTAGATTCCCGCGAGGATGCCGAACACGATGAGCGCCGCGGGATTGAGCGGCGTGCGCTGTTCGCGAACGTCGGACGGCGGTTTCGTCGACGCTGAAGCCCGCGCCTTCGTCGTCTCCCGTGCCGCGACATGGGTCGGATCCGTCTCGCCCGACCAACTCAGGGCTTCCTCGTCAGGATCGGCGACCATGCAGAAACCCTACCGCGCGGCCGTACCCTCCGTGTAGTCGTCGTCTTTCTGCGCCCACGCGAAGACCTTGCGGAGTTCCCGGCCAGTGGCCTCGATCGGGTGCCCCTCGCCCTTCTTGCGCAGGGCGTTGAACTCCGGCGCCCCGGCATCCTGATCGGCGATGAAGCGCTCAGCGAACGCACCCGACTGGATGTCGGCGAGCACGCCCTTCATGTTTTCCTTCACGTGCGGGTCGATCACACGCGGCCCCGAGACGTAGTCACCGTATTCGGCGGTGTCGGACACGCTCCAGCGCTGCTTCGCGATGCCGCCCTCGTTGATGAGGTCGACGATGAGCTTGAGCTCGTGCAGAACCTCGAAGTAGGCGACTTCCGGCTGGTAGCCGGCTTCCGTGAGTGTCTCGAACCCGTATTGGATGAGCTGGGAGACTCCGCCGCACAACACGGACTGCTCGCCGAAGAGGTCCGTCTCGGTCTCTTCCGTGAATGTCGTCTTGATGCCGCCGGCTCGCAAACCACCGATCGCTTTCGCGTAACTGAGCACGAGCGGCCATGCTGTGCCGGTCGCGTCACTCTCGACTGCGACGATCACGGGCACCCCGCGCCCCGCCTCGAACTCGCGGCGCACGACGTGACCGGGGCCTTTCGGCGCGACCATGATGACGTCGACGCCATCCGGTGCTTCGATGTAGCCGAACCGGATGTTGAACCCGTGCCCGAACACGAGCGCGTCGCCCTTGTCGAGATTGTCTTTGATGTCGGCGGCGTAGAGGCCGCGCTGGTGCTGGTCGGGAGCGAGGATGACGACGACGTTCGCCCACTTCGCCGCTTCGGCCGAGGACAGCACGGTGAATCCGGCCTCTTCCGCCTTCGCCCTGGATTTCGAGTCCGGTTTGAGACCGATGACGACTTCGACACCTGAATCACGCAGGTTCTGCGCGTGCGCGTGGCCTTGCGACCCGTAACCGATGACGGCCACTTTGCGCCCCTGGATGATGGACAGGTCGGCGTCCTTGTCGTAGAAGATCTCGGCCATGTTCGTGCTCCTTTATTGTGTTCGGTACTCGTTTGCTGGTTTCGAGGCGATCGCCATTCGATCCCTCGATCAGCGGGTCAGTTCTTGTATACGCGTTCTGTAATGCTCTTGGATCCGCGCCCGATGGCCAGCAGGCCCGATTGCGCGATCTCCTTGATTCCGTAAGGCTCGAGCACCCTCAAGAGCGCCTGGGTTTTCGCGGTGTCGCCCGTGACCTCGATCACGAGCGCATCCGTCGACACGTCGACGATGCGCGCACGAAACAGGTTAGTGGCCTCGAGGATCTGACTCCGCGTCGTGTTGTCGACCTTGACCTTGATGAGCAGATGTTCCCGCTCGACCGTCTGGGTCGGGTCGAGTTCGACGATCTTGATGACGTTGATGAGCTTGTTGAGTTGTTTCGTCACTTGCTCGAGGGGCCCCTGGTCCACGTCGACGACGACGGTGATGCGGGAGAGCCCCTCGATCTCGCTCTTGCCGACGGCGAGCGACTCGATGTTGAATCCGCGGCGGGCGAACAAACCCGCAACCCGCGTGAGGAGGCCCGGCTTGTCTTCGACGAGCATCGACAGCACATGGCTCATGGCTACTCCTCCTCCCATTCGGGCGCCTTCTCGCGAGCGTATTGAACGCTCGAGTTTCCGACGCCTTGCGGCACCATCGGCCACACCATGGCATCCGCGCTCACGATGAAGTCGATGACGACTGGGCGGTCGTTCGTTTCGTTCGCGAGCGTGATCGCGGCATCCACTTCCTCCTTTTTCGTGACGCGGATGCCGAGAGCGCCGTACGCTTCGGCAAGCTTCACGAAGTCGGGGATCATGACGGTGTCATGTCCCGTGTTCAGGTCGGTGAAGGAGTGCCGCCCGTTGTAGAACAGCGTCTGCCATTGGCGCACCATCCCGAGGGACGAGTTGTTGATGACGGCGACTTTGATCGGGATGTTGTTGATCGTGCACGTGGCAAGCTCCTGGTTTGTCATCTGGAAGCAGCCATCGCCGTCGATCGCCCACACCGTGCGATCGGGGTTCGCGACTTTCGCCCCCATTGCGGCGGGAACCCCATAGCCCATCGTTCCCGCTCCGCCGGAGTTGAGCCACGCGTTCGGCCGCTCGTACTTGATGTACTGGGCGGCCCACATCTGGTGCTGACCGACGCCCGCCGCGTAAATCGCTTCGGGACCCGTGATGGCGCCGATCCGCTCGATGACGTATTGAGGAGACAAGAGGCCGTCCTCGGGTTCGTCATAGCCGAGGGGAAAGCGCGCTTTCAATTCGGTCAGGCGCGTCCACCACGCGGAAATATCCGGTTTCGTCTTCTTCGTGGCTTCCGCGTATGCCTCAGCGAGGTCGGCAATGACATCCCGGGCATCCCCGACGATCGGGACATCGGCGACACGGATTTTGGAAATTTCCGCCGGGTCGACGTCGACGTGGATCACGGTCGCATCCGGCGCGAATTCGCTCGGCTTGCCTGTGACACGGTCGTCGAACCTCGCCCCGAGAGCGACGAGAACGTCGGCTTCCTGCAGCGCGAGAACAGCCGGCACGGTGCCGTGCATTCCCGGCATTCCGAGATGCTGTTTGTGCGAGTCCGGGAATGCGCCTCGCGCCATGAGCGTCGTCACGACCGGCACACCCGTGGCGTCGGCGAGCGCGAGCAACTCTTTTGACGCCTTCGCGCGGATGACGCCCCCGCCCACATAGAACACGGGACGTTTCGCTTCCGCGATGAGTTTCGCGGCCGCGTGAATCTGCTTGCCGTGTGCCTTCGTCACCGGCCGGTAGCCTGGAAGGTCGATTTTGGGCGGCCACACGAACGGCGCGCTGTTCTGCTGCGCATCCTTGGTGACGTCCACGAGCACGGGTCCTGGCCGCCCCGTCGTCGCAATGAGGTATGCCGCCGCGATTGTCGCGGGAACGTCTTCGGGACGAGTGACGAGAAACGAGTGCTTCGTGATCGGCATCGCGATTCCGACGATGTCGACTTCCTGGAACGCATCCGTTCCCATCGACGTCGAGAACACCTGGCCTGTGATGGCCAGGAGGGGCACCGAGTCCATGTGCGCATCCGCTATCGCCGTGACGAGATTGGTGGCGCCGGGTCCGCTCGTCGCGATCGCGACGCCGATCCTGCCCGTCGAGGATGCGTAGCCTTCCGCCGCATGCCCAGCGCCTTGCTCATGCCGAACGAGAATGTGCCGGATCGTCGTCGACGACATGAGCTCGTCGTAGAACGGCATGATCGCGCCGCCGGGCAGACCGAAGACATCCGTGACCCCGAGTTTCTCGAGGGAGCGCAAAATCGCCCCGGAGCCGGTGAGGACTTCCGTCTTCGCGGGGCTCGCGGACTTCGACGGTGTCGCACTCTTCGTCAGGGAGGCAACTTTTGCCGCATTCGAGACTTTTCTGGGCGGCACGAGCGAATCCGTCGCTGTGGGCTTGGGCGGCTCGGGTTTCGATTCCGTGGGCATGAGTTGCGTGTCCTTTGTGATCGTCCGGCAATACGTGTCGAAGAGTGGGCGCGATTATCCGGTGATCGCGCCTTCAGCGGCTGAGTGCACGAGCTTCGAGTATTTCGCGAGAACGCCACGGGTGTAGCGCGCGGGAAGTGGAGCCCAGCCGTCTCGGCGAGCGTCCAGCTCTTCAGGGTCGACCAGTAGGTCGAGCGAGCGAGCGGCGATATCGACCCGTATCAGATCACCATCGCGCACGAAGGCGATGGGACCTTCATCCACCGCTTCGGGAGCTATGTGGCCGATGCACAGGCCGGTTGTGCCGCCTGAGAATCTGCCGTCCGTCAAGAGTAATACATCCTTTCCGAGGCCGGCTCCCTTGATGGCAGCGGTAATCGCGAGCATTTCCCGCATTCCCGGGCCGCCCTTGGGGCCCTCGTATCGAATGACGAGAACGTCGCCTTTCGCGATTTGCCCCGCCGCGAGCGCATCGAGGGCTGCTCGTTCGCGTTCGAATATGCGGGCGGGTCCCTCGAAAACGTCGAGATCGAATCCGGCCGTCTTCACGACCGCGCCATCCGGTGCGAACGAACCGCGCAGGATCGTGAGGCCGCCCGTCGCGTGAATCGGGTTGTCGAGCGTCCGCAGCACTTCGCCATCGAGCGGCAACGGGTCGAGTTCCGCCAGGTTTTCGGCGACGGTCTTGCCCGTCACGGTCAACGCGTCGCCGTGGATGAGGCCGGCATCCAGGAGTGCTTTCATGACGACGGGAACGCCGCCGTGGCGATCGACATCGTTCATGACGTACTTGCCGAACGGCTTCAAGTCGCCGATGTGCGGTGTCTTGTCCCCGATCCGGTTGAAGTCGTCGAGAGTCAGGTCGACATCCGCTTCGCGCGCGATCGCAAGAAGATGCAAGACGACGTTGGTCGATCCCCCGAACGCCATCGACACCGCGATTGCGTTCTCGAATGCTTTCTTGGTGAGGATGTCGCGCGCGGTGATGCCGAGCCGCAGCATGTTCACGACGGCTTCGCCCGAGCGGTGCGCGAAGTAGTCCCGGCGGCGATCCGCAGCAGGCGGGGCTGCCGAACCCGGCAGGCTCATGCCGAGTGCTTCAGCCGCGCACGCCATCGTGTTGGCCGTGTACATTCCGCCGCACGCTCCCTCGCCTGGCGCGATCGCGCATTCGATGCGATACGCGTCGAGCTCCGACATCGTGCCCGCGTTCACCGCGCCCACCGCCTCGAAGGAGTCGATGATGGTGACATTCTTCTCGGTTCCGTCCGAAAGCTTCACCCAGCCCGGTGCGATCGTTCCCGCGTAGAGAAACACTGCGGCGAGATCGAGGCGAGCCGCCGCCATGAGCATGCCCGGAAGCGATTTGTCGCAACCGGCGAGCAGAACTGAGCCGTCGAGGCGCTCGGCCATCATGACGGTCTCGACCGAGTCGGCGATGACTTCCCTGCTCACGAGCGAAAAATGCATTCCCTCGTGGCCCATCGCAATTCCGTCGGATACCGATATCGTGCCGAATTCGAGAGGATACCCGCCCCCCGCGTGCACGCCCTCCTTGGACGCTTGTGCGAGCCGGTCGAGGCTGAGATTGCAGGGCGTGATTTCGTTCCACGAACTCGCAATGCCGATTTGTGGTTTCTCCCAATCGCCATCGCCCATACCGACCGCGCGGAGCATTCCACGGGCGGCCATCGCTTCGATGCCGTCGGTGACGGCGCGGGATCGCGGTTTCAGATCATGCTCAGGCATGTTCCCGAGTCTAGAACTTCCCTCGAACCCGGTCTCCGGTGCTAGGTCGTCCTACTAGTCTCCACGGGAGCCTTCTGGCGCTCGTCAGCGAGTCGCGCGAGCAATTCGCCGACCTCCGCCGGACTGTCGACGCGGAACCTAGCGGCCGTGTCTCCGGGTCCGACCTTCACGCCCACGTCTCCTTCGGCGAGAGCCCGAAAACCATCCTCATCCGTCACGTCGTCGCCGATGAAGACGATCGCGGATGCCGAGCTGAGGTCCCGCAACCACGCGAGCGCACTCCCCTTGTCGGCGGGCCGCACGGTGAACTCGAGAATGTCCTTGCCGTAGCGTTCCGAAACGTGGTGCCCGCCCTCGAGGCCCTGCACCGCGTCGAGCGCCGCGCGACGAGCGCTCTCGGCATCCGCAGCCGACGACAATCGAGTGTGCAAACCGCAACCGGAAGGCTTGCGCTCCACGCGGGCGCCCGCGAAACCCGCCGCAACCCTCTCGATGGCCGCACACAATTCGTCGAGCAGCGTGCGCTCGTCGAGAGTCAATTCGGGAGTCGACTCGTTGCCCATCACGCGAGACTCCGCTCCGTGGGAGCCCACGAGAATGATCTCATCGGCGACATCGGCCACGAGCCGCAGCCCCTCCAGCGACCGGCCCGATACGAGTGCGACAACGGTGGACGGCATCGCCGACAACCGTGAAATCGCTTCCGCGGATGCCGGGAGTGCGCGCGCCGTTGCGGGGTCATCGACGGTCGGTGCGAGCGTGCCATCGAAATCGAGCGCGACGAGGAGGATCGGAACCGCGGCGGCGCCGAGGATCGCGTCGCTCAGCTCGATTGTCACTGCTCGCTCGCGAGAGAGTGGACATCGAGGGCATTCAGGAAACCGCTGGACCACTTCTCGACGTCGTCCTCGAAGACTCGCCTGCGCAGGCTCCGCATTCGCTGTGCGCGCTCGTGAGGGCTCATGTCGATCGCCGCGATCATCGCATCCTTGAGCCCATCGATGTCGTGCGGGTTCACGAGAACGGCACGTTTGAGCTCATCCGCTGCTCCCGCGAACTCGGACAGAATGAGCACGCCGTCGTTGTCGAATCGCGAAGCGACATATTCTTTCGCGACGAGATTCATGCCATCCCGCAATGCCGTCACGAGCATGACGTCCGCGGCGAGATACAGCGCGACCATTTCCTCACGAGGGTAACTGTGATGGTGATAGCTGATGGCCTGGTGCCCGATCGCCGCCGAATCGCCATTGATCCTCCCGACCGTCACTTCGACTTCGTCCCGCAAATCCTGGTAACTCTTGACTCTCTCCCTGCTCGGGCTCGCCACTTGCACGAGGACGACGTCTTCCGGTTTGATCCGGCCCTCCGAGAGAAGTTCGCCGTACGCCAACAAGCGGTGCCGGATGCCTTTCGTGTAGTCGAGCCGATCCACCCCGAGCATGATGGTTTTCGGGTTACCGAGGTCCGCGCGAATCTCCCTCGCCCGCGCGCGCACGTCCTCTCGCTGCGCCGTGTTCCGGTAGTACGTGGAATCGATCGAGATCGGGAATTTGCGAGCGATGACCGTCCGGGACGGCAAACCGTCGACCGCCGGAATCGCGATGTGCTGGCCTTTTGTCGCGAAACCCTTGAGCCTGCGTACCGCTTGAGTGAAGTTGCCTGAGTCGGCGTCGCGCTGGAACCCGACGACATCCGCCCCCAACAATCCGTCGATGATGTGCGTGCGCCACGGAAGCTGCGAAAACAGTCCGTAGGAGGGGAACGGAATGTGATTGAAGAAACCGATTGTGAGGTCGGGCCGGGCGTCCCGCAACAATTTCGGGACAAGCTGAAGCTGGTAGTCCTGAACCCACACGATGGCGCCGAAAGCCGCGACCTCCGCCGTTCGTTCGGCGAATCTCCGGTTTACGCGTTTGTAGGCGTCCCACCATTCGCGGAAGAAGGACGGTACTGCGATGACATCGTGGTAGAGCGGCCACAGCGTGTCGTTCGAAAACCCTTCGTAATAGTTCTCCACGTCATCCTCGGAAAGCCCGACGGGCACGAGCCTCATTCCGTCCGCGTCGAACGGCTCCAGGTCAAGATCGGCACGGCCCGGCCAGCCGACCCATGCGCCATCGTGTTGCTTCATCACGGGCTCGAGAGCGGCGACCAGCCCCCCGGGGGATTGCGTCCACACTTGCTCCCCGTTGTCGTCGAGCGTGCTGTCGACGGGAAGGCGATTCGACACGACAACGAAGTCGTATTGACGGTGTGCCGTCGGGTCTGCCTCGGTCATTTCTGTCCACTGCTCCTGCTCAACGGTCACGCTATCAGCCGAGACTGTACTGGTCCCGAATGGCGGCAATCCGGCTCGACGAAAGGCAACCTGGAGTGCAGGACGTTTTCCGTGCCTACACTGGAGGGACATGATTCGCATCGGAATGAGCACGTCCGCGGTGTACCCGCTCTCTCCGGAGAACGCATTTCGGCTGGCTCGGCTGGCGGGGTTCGACGGCGTCGAAGTCATGGTCACGAACGACGAAGTGACGCAGGATGCCCGCGCTCTCCTCGAGCTTTCCGAACGCTACGAGCAACCCATTCTGGCCATTCACGCTCCCGTACTGCTTCTCACCCACTTTGTGTGGGGCCGGGATCCGCGCGTCAAACTCGAGAAATCGGCCGAACTGGCGCGGTCCGTCGGCGCGTCCACCGTCGTCGTGCATCCGCCGTTCCGCTGGCAAGCGCAGTATGCGCGCGATTTCCTGCGCATCGTTCGCGAAACCGCCGACAGCTACGGCGTCGAGGTGGCCGTGGAGAACATGTTCCCGTGGAAGGTCGCCCGGCAGAACCTGAAAGCGTACGCGCCGGGAACCGATCCGACCATGATGGATTGCGACGCCATGACGCTCGACTTCTCGCACGCGGCGCTGTCCGGACGGGACTCGCTCGAATTCGCAATGGCGATGGGTCCGAAACTGCGGCACGTGCACTTGTGCGACGGTTCGGGTTCGATGGATGAGGGTCGGATATTCGACGAGCACTTGCTTCCCGGTCGCGGAAACGAGCCCGTGGCCGAAGTGCTCGAATACCTCGTGCGACAGGGATGGTCGGGTTCGGTTGTCGCCGAAGTCAACACGCGGAAAGCAGCGGATGAGGCCGGCCGGCTCGAACTCCTGCGCGAGACGCTCGCGTTCGCGCAGGCGCACCTCGGTACCGCGCGGCGCGGCTACTTCTGGCATCCGC
>JAHBST010000035.1 GCA_019638975.1 Cryobacterium sp. | reverse complement strand
CAGCGCCTCATTGCCCGTGCCGTCAAGAATGCTCGTGAGATGGCGTTGCTGCCGTACGCGGGCTCGGGCCGTTAGGAGCCTCGGAAATGTCAAAACTTATTCTCACGCATGAAGTCACGGGCCTCGGCGCCCCCGGCGATGTCGTCGATGTCAAGAATGGTTTCGCGCGCAACTACCTCATCCCGCAGGGTTGGGCAGTGATGTGGACGCGCGGAGGCGAAAAGCAGATCGAGCAGATCAAGGCCGCACGCGTTGCGCGCGAGCACGCGACGGCAGAAGAGGCCCAGGATTTGAAGGCGAAGCTGCAGGCGACTCCCGTCACTCTCACGGTGAAAGCCGGCGAGGGCGGACGCTTGTTCGGTTCGGTCAAGACCTCGGATGTCGCGGACGCTGTGTCTGCCGCAGGACTCGGAAGCCTCGACAAGCGCAAGATCGAGATCACGTCTCCGATCAAGTCAACGGGCGACCACGAAGCGACCGTTCGGCTGAGGGATGACCTCGTCGCGACGATCACCATCAAGGTCGTCGCCGCAAAATAGTCGATTTGGGGGCGGCAGGCGTGGAATTTTCCCGACTGCCGCCCTTTTTTCGCGCCCAAATCCGTCCGATTCGCGGCGGCGAAAATTTCACACCTGTGTACAACCCAATGTCAAGACCACAACTCTCAACCATGACTATAAACATGTTTCTACACACAGGAATAGTTGGGCAAAAATGCTGGTCAGAGGCCTTATGCGACGGAATATTCGCATGTTGTCCACAAGTAAATCCACAGGTTGCCAACACCGCTTACGGCGTTTCGCGCAGATAGTCCACAGGGCTGTCCACAGGGGCGGTTGAGCCTCGAGCGGCGAGTTCCTAGTGTTGAGGCGCACCGAGACGAACATGACACTCGCAGGACGGGTCACCGCGGATGTCATCGGTGTGCAGTACACCTGAATGCGGAGGGCTCGCAGAATTCGCGCCACCGCAACGGGATTCGGCGTGCCCGGCGCACGAGTGAATATTGCTGCGCGCGAGCGGCCACGAAACGAGGAGAGACCCAGGATGTCGATAGCCCACCTCGGTCTTGCCGGCGATCAGCGGCCGGCGACGGATTCCCGACAGGGCGATCGGACACCACCCCACGATTTGCTCGCCGAACAAAGTGCGATCGGCGGGATGCTTCTAAGCAAGGACGCGGTCGCCGATGTCATCGAAACCGTGCGCGCCGTCGACTTCTACATTCCCAAGCACGAACTCATTTTCGACGCGATCCTGACGCTCTATTCTCACGGTGAGCCGACCGACGTCATTGCGGTGACGGATGAGCTCACGAAGTCGGGTGAACTCTCGCGCGCGGGCGGGGCCGAATATCTTCATACGCTCACCGGGCTCGTGCCCACGGCGGCCAATGCGGGCTTCTACGCGAACATCGTCGCCGAGAAGGCGGTGTTGCGGCGTCTCGTCGAAGCGGGAACCCGCATCGTTCAAATGGGATACGCCTCGGAGGGCGAGGTCGTGGATCTCGTCAACAACGCGCAAGCCGAAATCTATGGGGTCACGGGCGGGGTGGACTCGGAAGACTTTGTTCCGCTGACGATGGCGGTCGAAACCGCGATCGATGAGATCGAGGCGGCCAAGGGTCGCGGCGGCCTCATGACGGGCATCCCGACCGGATTCGCGGAGCTCGACGAACTCACGAACGGATTGCATCCCGGCCAGCTCATCATCGTCGCTGCGCGACCGGCGCTCGGCAAGTCGACGCTCGCGCTGGACTTCGCGCGGGCGGCATCCATTGGGAACGACTTGCCGTCGATTGTGTTCTCGCTCGAGATGGGCCGCAGCGAGATCGCCATGAGGTTGCTGTCGGCAGAGTCATCCGTTCCGCTGCAAAACATGCGGAAGGGCACCGTCGACAGTCGCGACTGGACGACGATCGCCCACACGCGCGGGCGGATCAACGACGCGCCTCTCTACATCGACGACAGCCCGAATATGACACTCGTGGAAATCCGCGCGAAGTGCCGCAGGCTCAAGCAACGGGTGGGCCTGAAGATGGTCATCATCGACTACCTCCAGCTCATGACGTCGGGCAAGCGCGTCGAATCAAGGCAGCAGGAGGTCAGCGAATTCTCGCGGGCGCTGAAACTTCTTGCGAAGGAGCTTCAAGTCCCCGTCGTGGCGCTGTCGCAATTGAATCGCGGCCCCGAGCAGCGGTCCGACAAGATGCCGGCGCTGTCGGACCTTCGCGAATCCGGCTCCCTCGAGCAAGACGCGGACCTCGTCATCCTTCTCCACCGCGAGAGCGCGTACGAGAAAGACAATCCGCGCGCAGGCGAAGCGGATTTCATTGTGGCCAAACACCGCAACGGACCTACGCGCACGATCACGGTGGCTTTCCAGGGCCATTTCTCGCGCTTCCAGGACATGGCGGCCGGATAACGGCGACTTTCCACTTGACGAATTAGACCATCGGTCTAGACTGATGGTCTAATTGGGTTTCGAGTGAGGAGCCATTGTGAAGGTATTGATTGTCGGCGCAGGAATCGCTGGCCCGACGACGGCATTCTGGTTGAACAAAGCCGGGCACGAGGTCACGATCGTCGAACACGCGCCGCAGCTGCGACGCGGCGGGTACCTCATCGACTTCTGGGGGGCGGGATACGATGTCGCCGAGAAGATGGGAATCGTGCCCGAGCTTCGGCGCCGCGGATACGTGATGACGGAGGCGAGGGCGATCAATCGGGATGGAAAGAAGGTGGCATCCTTCTCCCCCGAGGTGATCATCGAGTCGGCGAAGAAGTACCTGAGTATCGCGCGGTCCGATCTGTCGGCCGTCATTTACGAGTCTCTCGCGGACGAGGTGGAACTTATTCTGGGGGACACCGTCCGGAAGCTCGACGATAACGGCAGTCGGGTGCGAGTCACGTTCGAGAGCGGAAACACGCGCGACTTCGACCTCGTCATCGGTGCGGACGGCCTTCACTCTCGCGTGCGACGGCTCGCATTCGGTCCGGATGCCGACTACGAAACGTACCTGGGAATGTTCGTGACCGCATTCCAGGGAACCGGCTATCCCGTGCGCAATGAGCTCACTGCCATGATGTATGCGGACATTGGCTTTCAGGCGCTGCGGCTCTCCTTGCGAGACGACGTCACCCTGTTCCTGTTCTCCGTTCGGCATGATGGGGAGGTCCCAACCGATCGCCCGGAGCAAGAGGCGCTGTTGCGCGCAAAGCTTGCGGATGCCGGGTGGGAAGTCCCCGCCATGCTCGACGTCATGTCGGGCGCGGAGGACTTCTACTTCGACTCGGTGAGTCAGATCCGGATGCCATCGTGGTCGAAGGGCCGCATCGCCCTCGTCGGCGACGCAGGAGCGTGCCCGTCGTTTCTTGCCGGCCAGGGCTCTGCGCTCGGGATGGTGGAGGGATACACGCTCGCGACGGAAATTGCCGCGAACAGCGATCATCGCGAGGCGTTCGCCCGATACCACGAGCGGTTGGCCCCGCTCATCCGCTCTAAGCAGGACGCAGCGCAAGGACTCGGGCTCGCCTTCGCCCCGAAGAACCGATTCCAACTCGCAGTGAGAAACACGATCCTGAAGATGATGGGACTGCCGAAGGTCGCCGACATCGTCATGGGCCGCAGCTTCCACGACGCTGTCGAACTCCCCGCGTTTCCGGAAGCTGGCCCGATACGCTGATCGAATGGCGGGTCCCCGATTCCTGAAGCTTCCGCCGCCCCAGCAACAAGCGATACTTCGGGCGGCGCTCGAAGAGTTCGCGGCGCACGGATTCCACGACGCGTCGCTCAATCGCGTCATCGAGACCGCGGGGATCTCGAAGGGGTCGATGTACTACTACTTCGACAGCAAAGCCGATTTGTATTCGCACGTCGCGCTCACGGAGCTCGGTGGGCTCATGGCCCGGCTCGGTCCCGTGCCGCCGCTCGATGAGGGCGATGCGGAGACTTTTTGGTCGGTCGTGGAGGACTTTTACCTGCGCGCGATGCGGGCGCTCATCGCATCGCCGCAGCTCGCTGCTCTCTTGCGCGGCTGGTCCTCGGCATCCAAAAGCCCCGCGTTTCAGCCCGCGCAAGGAGCGATCGAACAGGAGTCGACTCCCTGGATCGAGCTTGCTCTCGCGGCCGGTCAGAAGGTCGGGGCCGTTCGCAGCGATGTACCGCCGACGCTGCTTCTCAGCGTGGTCTTCGGGATGGGCGAGGCCATGGATTTGTGGCTCATGTCCCAGGAGCCGGATGACGAGTCGCTGCCCGCGACGATTCATTCGCTCATCGGCATGATTCGCGGGGCAGTCGCGCCGCCGAACTGATCAACGGCGATCAGCGACCGCGCGCAATGCTGTGATTTTGGTGTCTATCGCGACCGTAGGTTCGAAAGCGGCGTAGGCTCGACCGCAATGACCCGGACCTCGTCAGACGGAGTTTCGACGTGTGATTGAGGGGGTCGTAATGGCTGGTCGACCCACCGTGTCCGTGGAGTTCACTCCAACCAGGTCAAGGGATGCCGTGCGCCCCTATCTCGTTCTCGCCGAACGCATCCGTTCTGCAGGGCTCTTGCGGCGCAGGTACGGGTACTACTGGACCATGCTTCTGGCAGTTCCCATCGTGTACGCCGCGTGCATCGTGAGTTTCATCGCCATCGGTGACACCTGGTGGCAGATGTTCACGGCGGCCGCCTTCGCGATCGTGTTCACGCAGACCGCGTTTCTCGGGCACGACGCCGCGCATCGGCAGATCTTCAAGTCGGGGAAGTGGAATGACTGGACGAGCATTGTCGTCGGCGACCTCTTCATCGGAATGAGCTACGGATGGTGGCAGAGCAAGCACACCCGGCACCACGCACAGCCCAATACGGTGGGCGAGGATCCGGATATCGAACTTCCCGTCATCGCCTTCACCCCGGAACAAGCCGCATCTCATCGAAATCCGGTAGCGCGCTGGCTCATCGCACACCAGGGGTGGCTGTTCTTTCCCATCCTTCTGCTCGAAGGCGTCTCCCTGCACCTATCCGGGTTCAAACGCGTCCTGAGCCGGGGCAAGGTCGAGCGGCGATGGGCGGAACTCGGACTTCTCGTCGTCCGCTTCGCGCTGTATCTTCTCGTGGTCTTCATGGTGCTCTCGCCCGACAAGGCCGCCGTGTTCCTCGTCATCCAGCTGGGGCTTTTCGGGTTCTATATGGGCATGTCGTTCGCGCCGAATCACAAGGGAATGCCGATGCTTCTCGCGGGAGAGCGAATGGACTTCCTCCACCATCAGGCGAAGATGAGCCGCAATATTCGCGGGAGTCGGTTCATCGACGTCGCCATGGGGGGATTGAACTTCCAGATCGAACATCACCTCTTTCCGTCGATGGCGAGGCCGCATCTCCGGAAGGCGGCCGCCATCATCTCGGAATTCTGCAAGGCGCACGGCGTCCCGTACACGGAAACGCGGCTTTGGCAGTCGTACGGAATCGTGTTGCGCTACATCAATCGGGTCGGATTGGGCGCGAAGGACCCGTTCGAGTGTCCGCTTCTCGAAGCGCGCGCGTCCATCGGCAAGTAGCGAGCGCGTAAGCTGGAATTGTCCGGCACGCGTGCCGGGATCGCCGTGATCGCGGCCGCATCTCACACCGAAGAAAGAGGTCGAGTGTCCGCTGAACCAGCGCGGGCTCGGTATTGGCCGGCACAATTGATTCGCTCCGCTGACGCCGTCGCCGCCGGGCTCGTGATCACGTTTTCCGCAGACCACACGGCGTTCTTCGGTCTTCTCGTCTTTGGAATATTCGCCGTCTCGAGCGGGTTCGTCCTCGGTTGGGGCGGTCGACGCCTCGAGGACCGTCGGCTTCGCGCGATCTCACTCGCAGAGGCGGTTTCCGCGGCGGCGTTGGGGATCGCGGCTCTCGTATTCGTCACGACGGGTCCGGGGACCCTTTTCCTCGCGATCATCGTCTACGGCGCGGTGACCGGATTCCTCGAGCTCTATCTCGGCTTGCGCGCACGGGGGCGACACGAGGCCGCACGGGACTGGATCACCGTCGGAGTGCTCTCCGCTCTGCTCGCGATCGCGGTGCTTCTCGTGCCCGCCGATTATGCGCTGCCGTGGAGTGCGGATGACAAGGGGGTAGCAGTCACCGGAATCCTGACCTCGCAAATCATCGTCGTGGGCATTCTCGGGGCATATGCGATTCTGGTGGGGGTATATCTCGCCATCAGCGGGTTCTCGGCTCGATGGTCGGATCAACTCGAGGGCACGACAGCGAAACCAGCGACAGGACAATGACTATGGAAACACCAAGCCTCAGGGACCGACTTCGCCCATTGGAGCTTCTCTCCCTCTCGGCCGTGATCGGGCTGTTCACGGGCCTCGTCATCTTGCTGGTCTCGCGGGAATGGTGGCTCGCGGCCATCGGATTCGGTGTCGCGTTCATTCTCGCGATCATGATGATCGCACTGCTCGCACTCTCAGCGAAGCCGAACGCCGAAGAATTGAGCGACCTCGACGAGCAGAACCGCGGCGCGCACTAGATCAATTGACGAAGTCGACGAGCGCCGCGGCGAGCCCCGTATAGTCCGCGGGGACGAGTGCGAGCAGGCGGGCTCGCGCATCCGGCCCCACGTCGAGATCGCGCAGAAATTCACGTAAATCGTCGCGCGTGATCCGTTTCCCACGTGTCAGGTCCTTGAGCAAGGCATAGGGATCCGCGATGCTGCTGCGGCCCGCGGTGATTTCCGCACGGATGACGGTCTGGATCGCCTCAGCGAGCACTTCCCAGTTGTCGTCCAGATCGGAGGCGAGTTGCGACTCGTTGACGGAGATCTCGCCGAGGCCGCGGAGGATGTTGTCGAGCGCGAGCAGGGAATGGCCGAGTCCGACCCCGATGTTGCGCTGCGCGCTTGAATCCGTGAGGTCGCGTTGAAGCCTCGACGTCACGAGCGTCGCTGCGAGCGAGTCCAGTATCGCGCAGGACAGTTCGAGGTTTGATTCGGCGTTCTCGAAACGGATCGGGTTGACCTTGTGCGGCATGGTCGACGAGCCGGTGGCGCCTTCTGCGGGAGTTTGCGTGAAGTATCCGAGCGAAATGTACGCCCAAACGTCCGTGCAGAGATTGTGCAGTACCCGATTCGCGTGACTTACCCGGTTGTAGAGCTCCGCCTGCCAATCGTGGGATTCGATTTGCGTGGTGAGCGGGTTCCAGGTGAGCTCGAGCGATTCGACGAACTCCCTCGAGAGCGCAGGCCAGTCGGCATCCGGGTCGGCCGCCAGGTGCGCCGCGAAAGTGCCGGTCGCGCCGCTGAACTTCGCGAGAAACTCCGTGCCCTCGATTTGATGTGCGATTCGCTCGAGTCGATGGACGAAAACGGCGAATTCTTTGCCCACCGTCGTCGGCGTCGCGGGTTGACCGTGCGTGCGCGCAAGCATGGGAACGGCACGGTTCTCGATCGCGATGTCGCGCAACGCGGCGATCACCGCACGAAGCTTTGGCATCCAGACCTCGTGCAACGCGGCGCCGAGGCACAGCGCATAAGCGATGTTGTTGATGTCTTCGCTCGTGGCCGCAAAGTGAACGAGTTCGGAAGCGCCATGGATGTCGAGCGCCGGAAGCCGGTCGCGAATGAAGTATTCAACGGCTTTCACGTCATGCCGGGTGGTCGCTTCGAGTCGTGCGAGCTCCCGAATGTCGTCCTCGCCGAAGCCGGTCACGAGCGCCCGCAACCCGCTCTTTTGCCCATCGCTGAGCGGGAGGGAGCCGAACATCCTGCGATCCGTGAGGAAGATCAGCCATTCGACTTCGACGCGAATGCGCGCGCGATTGATTCCCGCTTCGGAGAGGTGCTCTCCAATGTCGGTGACGGCGTTGCGGTAGCGCCCGTCGAGGGGACTGATCGGTTGGTGTGGCAGATGGGTCATGAGACTCTCCGTCGTATTCCCGGCTCGACCTGATGGAAGAGGGCTGTGCTCGCGTGCTCGATCATGCCGAGCACGGAGTCGAACATTGCGACATCCGAATAATAGGGGTCGGGAACCTCGAGCAGTGCGGATTGTTCCTGGTCGAAGCTCAACAGCAAGTGAACTTTCCCCCGGTCCTGCTCGGTGGGGGCCCAGGACTTGAGGATGCGCTCCTGGCTGCGGTCGAACACGACGATGAGGTCGAGTTGCTCGAACCACTCGGGGTCGAACTGTTTCGCACGATGACCGGAGCCGTTGTATCCGCGAGCTCTGAGCGCGGCGATCGTGCGGTCGTCCGAATTCTCCCCCACGTGCCAGTCGCCGGTTCCCGCGGAAATGACCGTGACGGAGCCGGCGAATCCGAAGCGCCGCACGAGGTCGCGGAACACGGCCTCTGCCATCGGGGAGCGGCAGATGTTTCCCGTGCAGACGAAACAGATTCGGAAGAGAGCAGATTCGTCGAGGGTGCGATCGAAGCTCATGGTTCCATTGTCCCGCAGTTTTGGTCCGCAACGCAGTCCCTGTCCTCCCCAGCACGGCATCCGGCACGCATTCCGCCGGTGCGCGCCTTTCGACAACCGTGGTTCGCGCGACGGGGCAGCATCGGGAGTCAGGGAACGCGGGTCTCAAAGGACTCGTCGAAACGGAGGCGCCGAGTGGACGACTACGACGTGAGCGCGGCCGCAAGCCTTCGGACCCTGCTGGAGAACCAGTCGCAGAGACTGCGCTGGGTCGCCGACGCACTTCCGGGTCACGGATGCCTTGAAGGTTTCGTTCCGACCGCCGGCGAATGGTCCGGGCTCGCACGAGAGGCGCACGACGAACTCGTTCGGCGGCTGATGTCGCAGCTCGCGTCCGCGCGAGCGAGCCTCGACCTTGCGATCGCGCACAGCGATCACGCCTTCGCGACTCTGGCCGGCCGTGCCTGACGGCCTCACGGTCACAGGAGCCGGGACGACTTCAGTTCTCACGACGGCACTCGCCGAGGAAGCCCGACGGGTGGAATTTCTCGGCGGAGTCGTCATGTCGTGTCGGCGCGAAATCGCATCGCTGGATGGCGTGATCGGTCAGGGAATTCTTTCGGCCGCCGACGCGCCCTGGAGCGCAATGCAGGCAGAATCGTCGATCGAAGCGGCTCGCCATGCGCTCGCACTCGCGAGCGAAAACTGCAATCTTCTCGCTTGGGGACTCGTCAACGCGGCGCGCGAATACGATTTCGCGGACCGATTCGCCAATCGCCTGAGTCAGGACCTCGCCGCTCGACTGGCCTTTGCGCTTGGTTCCGTGGCCCCCTTGCTTCTTGCCCTTCTGCTGCCGGGGGCCATCGCCATCGGCGGGGTGTGGCTGGGCGCATTCGCCCTCCTGCCCGATTCGGCTCGCCGCTCCGCGCTCGCCAACCTCCGCTCGTGGTTTCGGCGACATGCGGGCCCCTTGTCGGATCCCGGATTCGTTCAGGCCGTGCGGATGAGCGCGATGAGCGCGGATGATGCCGGCTGGGGCTTGCTGAGGGTGCCGCGCGAGCTCGCCGGCTTGTTCGGCGACGAAGGGCTCGGCATTTTCGGAGTAGACACCTCCGCGGCCGCGCTCGCGGCGGCGGCATCCGGGGTCGGGCTGTTGAAGGAGTCCGCTGTGGCGGTTGTCGCGGAACCTTCGACGGTATCGAACAGCAATGCCGAGGGCATCCGGGATCGCATCGGTCGCATCCCTGAGGGGTCCGAGCAAGTGCGAATCGACCGCTATTCGAGCCCAGGGCTGCCTGATCGATTCGAGGTGTACATCGCCGGCACTGCGGAGCTCGGAATGGCCGCGGACGCCGACCCGTGGGATATGACGAGCAACGTCACCGCGATGTCGGGCGGAAGTTCGGGTTCGTACCGGGCGGTCGTCGAAGCGATGCGTCTCGCCGGGATCGATTCGAATTCCGCGGTGACCTTTACGGGATATTCGCAAGGAGGGCTCATCGCGGCGCAGCTCGCGGCGTCCGGCGATTACGCGGTGAACGGATTGCTGACCGTGGGCGCACCGGCCGGAAACGTATCCGTTCCGCACGACATCCCGTACCTCGCGATCGAGCACACGAACGATCTCGTACCGGCTCTCGGCGGCACGTTCACATCGTCCGAGCCCGTGGTCGTCCGCCGTCAACTCTTCGACGGACCGGTTCCGACCGAAGATTTCATCCTGCCGGCCCACCAGCTGTCGAACTATCGGGAAACGGCGGAGCTTGTGGACTCGTCGACAATCGCGACGATCGAGACCGTGCGTGCGCGGTTCGACCACCCGCACTATTCGATGGTGACCTCAACCCTGTATCGGGCGGAGCGAACCGCTCCCTAGCGCTTCTTGACGAACGGGCGAAGGATGATGCCGATGAGCCAGCTGAGGAGCGCGAGCACGAGAGCCCCGAGCACTCCCGACCACAGGAAACTGTCCACGTGGAGCCCGAACCCGAGAAGGCCCGAGAACCAACTGACGAGCAACAGCAGAAGGGCGTTCACGACGAGGGCGATGAGTCCGAGGGTCAGGATGTAGAGGGGGAACGCCACGATTCGGATGAAGTTTCCGATCACTCCGTTCACGACGCCGAAGATGAGGGCCACGAGAAGGTAGGTCAGCACGACGGCGAAGGTGTCGCCCGGCGAAAAGGCCGTGACGCTGACACCGGGAACGATGAGCGTGGTCAGCCAGAGCGCAATGGCGTTGATGATGAGACGAATCAGCAAACGAGACATCCCACCACTATGCACGTCAGGTCTGCCGTGCGCAATTGCACGTCGAGCCGGAATAGGCTGGAAGGCGTGACTGATTCCCCGACTGGCCCCGGCGTGCGGTTGCGCCCGGAGATCCTCGCAACAGCGCCCTATCGTCAGGGCAAGCCCGCGCCATCCGATTCATTCAAGCTGTCGTCGAACGAAAACCCGTTCGACCCGATCCCCGCCGTCGTCGAGGCGATCGCGGCGGCTTCCGTGAACCGCTATCCGGATGCGGCGGCTCTCGCGTTGAGCGAACGGCTCGCGGCGCGCTTCGGGGTCGGTCACGGCGAAGTGCATGTCGGATCGGGGTCGGTGTCGATTCTCGCCCAGCTCATCCAGGCGGCCGCCGGACCCGGTGATGAAGTGCTGTACTCGTGGCGGTCATTTGAGGCGTATCCGGGACTCGTCACCGTCGCCGGAGCCTCGAGTGTCCGTGTTCCGAATCTTCCCGATCATCGACACGATCTCGCGTCGATGGCGGCCGCGGTCACCGATCAAACGCGCGTCGCGATCGTCTGCACACCCAACAATCCCACCGGCACGATCGTGACAGCCGACGAGTTCGCTGCGTTCATGAATGCCGTGCCGAACAACCTGTTGGTTCTTCTGGACGAAGCGTATGTCGAATTCGTGACGGACCTCGATGCGGTCAATGGCAGCACACTGCTCGGTCGCTATCCCAATCTGGTCATCCTGCGGACATTTTCGAAGGCGTTCGGGCTCGCCGGATTGCGCGTCGGCTATGCGGTCGGGCCCGAGCAGATTCTGAACGCGGCCCGGGCGACGGCGATTCCTCTCTCGGTGACGGAACCCGCGCAACGCGCTGCTCTGGCTGCTCTCGACCACGAGGCCGAGATTCTGGAGCGCGTCGACATCATTGCACGACGTCGGGAGGAAATTTTCGAGGGGCTCCGCGCGCAGGGTTGGCCGGTTCCGCGCTCGGACGCCAACTTCCTGTGGTTTCCGACCGGATCGGATACCGCGAGCGCGAATGACATTTTCCTTGCGCACGGCGTCGTCGCGCGTGCGCTTCCACCCGAGGGGATCCGCGTGTCCGTCGGCGAGGCCGAGTCGGTAGACCGCGTGCTCGCGGCGGCCGCCGAGATCGCGGAGAGTTTTCCCGAAACGCTCGCCCACCACTCCTGATGTTGACAATCATTATCAATAAGACGTAGCCTGAAGCGGTTGCCCGACCTTCATGCCGGGTTCTCTCCTCACCGATTGGGACTGGCTGCGGCTCGTGAAGCAAAAATTCGTTGTAACAGTCATCGCGGTCTGTGCCGCGATCGCGTTGAGCGCCACGGTCACTGCGTGTGCCGAAACAGCCACTCGACCCGGCACCATCAGCATTGTGGCGTCGACGGATGTCTACGGAAGCATCGCCACAGCGATCGCAGGCGACCGCGCCTCCGTCACGAGCATCATCGACAACCCGAGTCGGGATCCTCACGACTTCGAGGCGAACGCACGCACACAGCTTGCGGTTTCCCGCGCGCAGCTCGTCATCGTCAACGGCGGCGGATACGACGACTTCATGGACAGACTGCTCGGCGGTGCGGGCAACGAGTCGGCGACCGTCGTGCGGATGGTGGACCTGACGGCGAAATCCGCGGCGCAGATCAACGCCAACGAGCACCTTTGGTATGACCTCCCGACCGTGCGGGCGCTCGCGGACGCCCTGGCTGCTTCGCTTTCGGAAATGGACCCGACACACGCTCGAGAGTTCCAATCGAACGCTTCGACGTTCGACTCGGCGATCGCGGCCCTCGAAGGCCGGCTGAGGAGTCTTGCGGAGGCTCGCCCAAGCGCCGGGGTGATCGTCACGGAGCCTGTTCCGCTCTATCTTCTCGACGAGGCTGGCGTGGCGAACCTCACGCCCGCGGCGTTCAGCAACGCGATCGAGGACGGTCAGGGAGTGCCGCCCGCGGTGCTGAAACGCGTCAGCGACCTTCTCGCATCCGGAAGCGTCGCTCTCGTTGCCTATAACGCGCAGACCGAGGGACCTGAGACTGCGCAAGTGATTCGCGACGCGCGCGCCAATGGTGTGGCGGTGATTCCGGTGACGGAAACCCTGCCGGGAGGTCGAAGCTACCTCGAGTGGATGAGCGACAACGTCGAAGCGATCTCGAAGGCTCTCGCATGACCGCGGCGGTTGTGAGCCTGACGGCGGCGACCCTCGGCTTCGGGGAACGCCAGCTTTGGCATCGCTTGAACCTCGACGTGATTCCGGGCGAGTTCGTCGCCGTCCTCGGGCCGAACGGGTCCGGCAAGACGAGCTTGCTCAAGACAATTCTCGGACAGCAATTGCTTACGAGCGGAACGGTCGAGCTGCTCGGAAGGCCCGTACCGCGCGGGAGTCGTGAGATCGGCTACATTCCCCAGCAAAAGCTGCTCGACAAAGGAACTCCGCTGCGGGCTCGCGACCTCGTGGCTCTCGGCGTCGACGGACACCGCTTTGGACTGCCGGTCTCATCGCGGTTGGTGCGCGACCGAGTGGATGACGTGCTCGAGTCCGTGGGAGCGACCGCGTACGCGAATGTACCGGTGGCAACGTTGTCGGGGGGAGAACAGCAGCGCATCCGGGTCGGACAAGCGATCGCGTCGCGACCGAAACTCCTTTTGTGCGACGAGCCGCTGCTCTCTCTCGACTTGCACCACCAGCGCAGCGTGAGCGAGCTTATCGACGCGCAGCGCCAGGCGCTCGGGACGGCTGTCGTGTTCGTGACGCATGATGTGAATCCGATCCTCCCCTTCGTGGATCGAGTGCTGTATCTCGCCGGCGGCCGGTTTCGCGTCGGCACTCCCGACGAAGTGCTTCGCTCGGAAGTGCTCTCGTACATGTACGACACTCCCGTGGAGGTCATCCGCTCGAGGGGGCGCGTCGCGGTACTGGGCGCGCCGGAAGGCTACGGCGTGCACGATCATCTCGAACACCACGAGCGCACATCGGGGGTGGTGGGTTGATGAGCGGAGATTTCTGGGGACAGATCTTCAACTTCGCGGATTATCCCGAGTTGCTGTGGCTCGTTCGGAATTCGATTCTCGCGGGCGCTTTGCTCGGTGTCGTCGGCGGGCTCATCGGACCGTTCGTGATGACGCGCGATCTCGCATTCGCCGTGCACGGTGTGAGCGAATTGTCTTTCGCGGGCGCATCCGCTGCGCTTCTGTTCGGTGTGAACGTCGTCGCGGGGTCTCTCGTCGGTTCGCTCGCGGCCGCGGTGCTCATTGGCGTGCTCGGAGCGAGAGCGAGAGAGCGCAACTCCATCATCGCCGTGCTCATGCCGTTCGGTCTCGGCCTCGGCATCCTGTTCCTCTCCCTCTACGGCGGCCGGTCCACCAACAAGTTCGGTTTGCTCACCGGTCAAATCGTGTCGGTCGACAATCCGCAATTGTTGTGGCTCGTCGTGGTCTCGATCGTCGTGATCGCGACTCTGCTCGTGATCTGGCGTCCGCTGACCTTCGCGAGCGTCGACGAGGATGTCGCACGGGCTCGCGGGGTGCCCGTGACGGCGATCTCCATCGTGTTCATGGTGCTGCTCGCGCTCGCGACGGCCGTGTCGATACAGATTGTGGGGGCGCTGCTCGTTCTCGCTTTGCTCGTCACGCCGGCCGCTGCAGCGATGCGCGTGACGGCGTCTCCGCTCCTCACTCCGCTCTTGAGCGTGATTTTCGCGGTGGTCTCTGTCGTCGGCGGGATTCTGCTTGCGCTCGGCGGATCCCTGCCGATCAGCCCCTACGTGACGTCCATCTCGTTTCTCATCTACCTCGTGTGCCGACTGATCGGCTGGCGCACCGGAGTCCGGGATGCGGGCCGCGGGCCAATCGTCCGTCGTGAGCGCAGACCGCATTTCGCGTCCTCCACGCTCAAGTAGTCAAAAGACAAGGAATCGACTGTGAAGCGCAACACCTGGCAAAGGGAAGCCGTCAAATCTGCTCTTGACGCTCAAGAGGCCTTCGTGAGCGCACAGCAGTTGCACGCGACATTGCGCGACGACGGAACCGCGATCGGTCTCGCGACCGTGTATCGCGCGCTCTCGGACCTCGCGGCGGCGGGGGGAGCCGATTCGCTTCAGTCGGCCGAGGGCGAAGCGCTCTACCGCGCGTGCACTCCCGGGCAACATCATCATCACCTGATTTGCCGCAATTGCGGTGTGACGGTCGAGATCGAGGCGACTCACGTGGAGCAGTGGGCGAAGTCGATCGCAACCGAGCACGGATTCACGCAACCTGAGCACGTCGTGGATGTCTTCGGGCTCTGCCCCGAGTGCACTGCCCTGTCAGCGGGTTGACCGGGCGAACATCCGCGCCGCAAATCGGGCAGCGGCGAGAGAACCCGTGCCAGTGACGACATCGCGGATGGCGCGAAGCGCAAACGCGGGACCCTGCACAAGCATCGTCGTGACGACGGATTCCTCCCATGCGGCGAGCTCGTCGCGAATCTTCTCCGGCGGACCGATGAGAGCAATCTCTTCGACGAGAGCGGTCGGCACGGCTGCGATGGCCTCCGCTTTTCTGCCCGCGAGGTAGTGGTCCTGGATGCGATCGCACACGTCGGCGTAGCCGAGGCGGTCGATGACGTTTCGGTGGAAGTTGGCGCCTTTGGCTCCCATGCCGCCCACATAGAGCGCGATCGTCGGGCGCACGAGATCGGCTGCGGCCTCGACATCCGGATGCGGGATGACCGCGAGCTGCACGGCTACCTCGAACTCCGACGGCGGACGAAGCGACGGGTCGCGGCGGGCGAATCCTTCGGCGAGGTATCCGGCGAATTCGGCGTTCGCGCGGGGTGCGAACAGGAACGGCAGCCATCCGTCCGCGATCTCGGCGGCGAGGGCAACGTTCTTCGGCCCTTCCGCCGCGAGGTAGATCGGCAGGTCGGCGCGAAGCGGGTGCACGGTCGAGCGCAGCGGTTTCGCGAGTCCCGTGGGCTTCGGCCCTCCCGTTTCCGGCGGCGCGTACGGAAGCGGATAGTGCGGGCCGGGCGCGGTAACCGGGTGCTCGCGAGCGAGAACGTTCCGGATGATCGCGACGTATTCGCGTGTGCGGGCGAGCGGCTTCGGGAACGGTTGCCCGTACCAGCCTTCGACCACTTGGGGGCCGGATGCTCCGAGACCGAGAATCATGCGACCCCCGGAAAGATGATCGAGAGTGAGCGCCGCCATTGCGGCCGCAGTGGGCGTGCGCGCGGAGAGTTGCGCGATTCCGGTGCCGAGCTTGACGCGCTTCGTGCGCGACCCCCACCATGCGAGCGGAGTGAACACATCCGAACCGTATGCCTCCGCCGTCCACACCGACTCGTAGCCGAGGCGATCCGCGGCGCGGATGGCCCGGAGGGCTCCAGGGGGTGGCCCTTGTTTCCAATAGCCGGTCGCGTACCCGATGCGCATGCGCCCAGCGTACCGAGCGCGGCATCCGCGTGTGCTGCCCACGGAAGTTTGCCGTGCGAGACGCGCTCGCGTACACTTGACCGGTTGAGCATTTCCGCTCCACATGTGCGCTGCCTCCACCACCAAAGATTTCGGCGGATGCGTGCGCGCCGACAAGTGACCTTGGGTAGGGCATCGCGTCCCTACGGTATTGGAGGAAGAACCATGGCCGCAGTGTGCCAGGTGACCGGAGCCGTTCCCGGCTTCGGACACAACATTTCGCACTCGCACCGTCGCACGAAGCGGCGTTTCGATCCGAACATTCAGAAGAAGACCTATTTCGTTCCGTCTTTGCGCCGCAACGTCACCCTGACGCTCAGCGCGAAAGGCATCAAGGTGATTGACGCTCGCGGCATCGAGTCCGTCGTCAAGGACCTGCTGGCCCGTGGGGAGAAGATCTGATGGCGAAGCAGCAGGATGTCCGACCGATCATCAAACTCCGTTCGACCGCCGGCACCGGGTATACCTACGTGACCCGCAAGAACCGCCGCAACAACCCTGACCGCCTCGTGCTGAAGAAGTACGACCCTGTCGTACGCAAGCACGTCGAATTCCGCGAGGAGCGCTAAAGCATGGCCAAGAAGAGCAAGATTGCCAAGAACGAGCAGCGGAAGGTCATCGTTGCGCGTTACGCGGCGAAGCGCCTCGAATTGAAGAAGGCGCTCGTCGACCCGACGTCGACGGATGAGCAGCGCGAGGCCGCGCGGCTCGGTCTCCAGAAGCTTCCGCGCGATGCTTCGCCGATCCGCGTGCGTGGTCGCGACTCCATCGACGGACGTCCGCGCGGTTTCCTGAAGCAATTCGGTGTTTCGCGCGTTCGATTCCGGGATATGGCGCACCGGGGCGAATTGCCCGGAATCACCAAGTCAAGCTGGTAAATTCGGCGCTATCGCAAGAACGACGTCCGAGGAGGACACCCAATGGCTGACAAGTCACTAAACCGTACCGAGCTCGTCGCGGCCATTGCCGCTCACTCAGGTCAGAGTCAGGCTGCCGTCAACGGCATGCTGGACTCGATGTTCGACACGATTGCCAAGAACGTGGGCAACGGCACGAAGGTGTCGATCCCCGGATGGCTTTCCGTTGAGCGCACCCACCGTGCCGCTCGCATGGGCCGCAACCCCTCAACGGGTGCCGCGATCCAGATTGCCGCTGGCTATGGCGTGAAGGTCAGCGCCGGCAGCAAGCTCAAGGCAGCAGCCAAGGGCTGAATCACCCAGAAGTAGTCGACGGGGGCGTGGTGCTGAGGCACTGCGCCCCCGCCGCCATTTAATCCGCGACTGGCGCATAGGCTGGAGGGGTGCCGAGGCTCGTGAGGATTGCCGGGCCAGCCCTCTTGCTGGTCGTCAGTTTCCTGTCACTCCTCGCGGCACTGAAGTTCGGCGGCGGAGCGGATGCCGCATTGCTCGCGGATCCGGGCGCGGTCGTACGGTTCGGCCTCCCGATGGCGCAATTGCTCTTCAACATCGGTGCCGCGGGCACGATCGGCGCGCTTGTTCTCGTGTGCTTCGCGATGGACAGGGACAAACCGGAATTCAACGCGAGCCTGGATTTCGCGGCGGGCGCCGCCGCGTTCTGGACGGTTGCCGCGGCCGCGACCGGTTTCCTGACGTTCATGAGCGTGTACTTGCAGCCCGTCACGTTCGATGACAATTTCAGCGAGCTCTTCGGCAGCTACTTGACGAGCATCCCGATCGGGCAGGCGGCGCTCGTGAGCACGCTCATCCCCGCGGTCGTCACGGTGCTGTGCTTCGCGGTGAGGAATCGCACCGCCCTCGTCTTCGTCACGATCTTCGCCGCGGTGGGTCTTGTGCCGATGGCCCTCGAGGGACACGCCGCGGGAACCTCGGGGCACGACCAGGCGGTGAGCAGTTTCGGGCTCCACGTCGTCTTCGCCGCGATCTGGCTCGGTGGCCTCCTCACGATCGTGTTCACGCGTCGCACCCTCGAGGCGGGGCGGATCGGACCGATTCTGAGCCGGTTCTCCTCGCTCGCGCTCGTGTGTTTCGTCGTGGTTGCGGCATCCGGGGTCGTGAATGCCCAATTGCGCGTGGGAACGTTCGACAATCTCCTGACGCCGTACGGGATCCTCGTCATTGTGAAGGTGCTCGCTATCGGCGCTCTCGGCGTATTCGGGGCGGTGCAGCGGCGCTACCTCGTGGCGAAAATGCAAGTGGCGTCGAACGGCGGTCGCGGTTACTTCTGGTGGATGGTCGCCGCCGAACTCGCGTTCATGGGCATCGCGTCGGGGGTTGCCGCAGCGCTCGCGCGCACCCAGACGCCGATTCCTCAAGTGCTCATCACGGCCACTCCCGCCTACATTCTGACGGGCGAACCGCTGCCACCCCCGCTCACTCCCATCCGATTCATTACGGCATGGGATTTCGACATCCTGTGGGTCGTCATCATCGGCTTCGCTGCGTTCTTCTACGTGGCCGGCGTGTGGCGGCTCCATCGCCGAGGCGATCATTGGCCGGTGTTGCGAACGATCTCGTTTCTGGCCGGTTTGGCGGGACTGTTCTACATCACGAACGGCGGAGTGAACGAGTACCACAAGTACCTCTTCAGCGTGCACATGCTCGCGCACATGACCCTCGGAATGGCGATTCCCGTTCTTCTCGTGCCGGGGGCGCCCGTGACACTCGCACTGAGGGCGATCCACAAGAGGATGGATGGCAGCCGCGGTCCACGAGAATGGATTCTGCTCGCCGTTCACTCGCGACTCGCGGCGGTCTTTGCCCGACCCGTCGTCGCCGCGGTGTTCTTCGTCGGATCGCTGTGGATCTTCTATTACACGCCGCTGTTCCGGTTCGCCGTCGAGGACCACATCGGCCACACGTTCATGATCGTGCACTTCCTCATCACCGGTTACCTGCTCGTGCAAACTCTCATCGGCGTCGATCCGATGCCCTATCGCGCCTCATATCCCATGAGGCTCGTGACCTTGCTTGCGACGATGGGCTTCCACGCGTTCTTCGGCGTGACTCTCATGACCGGCACCGGTTTGCTTGCGGCGGACTGGTATGGAGCCATGGGTCGCACGTGGGGCCCGAGCGCGATCGTCGACCAGCAGATCGGGGGTGGAATCGCGTGGAGCGTTGGCGAGATTCCCACACTCGCCCTTGCCCTCATCGTCGTTTTCATGTGGGCGCGAAGCGACACAGCACTTGCCAAACGCCTGGACCGCAAGGCAGCGCGCGACGGGGACGCGGACCTCTCCGAATACAACGACATGCTCGCGAAGCTGCAGAAGCAACCCTGACAGTTACTGCTGCTGCACGTCGATCCGGTCGCCGTCGACCGTCATGACCCAGCTGAGCGCGAATTGCACGTCCTCGTCGAACGTGGAGAGCGTGCCGTCGAAGAGCGAGCGCACGTCGACCTTCAGATGAGCGGCACCCTGTGCATCCGGCACGATCCACGTACCGGGGGTGTTTCCCGGTTCGATCGTGATCTTCGGATACCGCGACATCGACCATGCGGGAACGCTTTCGACGCGATTGGAAAGCTCCTGGCCGAACGGGCATCCGGTGGGGA
>JAHBST010000034.1 GCA_019638975.1 Cryobacterium sp. | reverse complement strand
CAGCGTGTGGATGACGCCGGCGAGCGTGCGGCCAAGCAAGTGACCGGCTTGACTGAAGATTTCGGTCGCTCGCTCGTCGTCCGCGTCGGCAGCTGCTCGAAGCGCCGCGATGCCGCTTTGTTTGGAGATGGCCCCGCTTTCGCGCGCCGAATTCACGAGCGCCGCCTGACCGATGTAGGACTCTAGGCAACCGTGGTTTCCGCAACTGCACAGGGGCCCACCGTCCGTGACAGGAATGTGCCCAATTTCTCCGGCACCACCCGCGTATCCGCGAAGGACGATTCCGTCGACCACGATGCCGGAACCGATGCCGGTTCCAATCGTCACGGCGAGGAAGTTTTCGTGGTTTCGTCCCAGACCGTACAAGCGTTCTGCGACGGCAAGGGCATTCACGTTGTTTTCAACGAGGACAGGAAGATTGAGCTCGCGACGCAAGACTCGACCGAGTGGCACCTGGTGCCATCCCAATTGGGTCGAGTCGACGACGCCGCTGTCCTGGCCATCGACTGATCCGGGGACGCCAACCCCGACGCCGAGAAGAGGAGTGTCGCTTCCTCCAGCGATGAATCGCCGGAGAAGAGCGGCAAGATTGGCCAGCATCGTGGATGCCGATGCGTCGAATGGTTCGCTCGCCGATCGTTTGACCGTTCCATCGATCCCCACCTCGACGAATGCGACGTGGTCGGCAACGACCTTCGCGCCGATTGCGCGACCGGCCGTCGACACAAGCCCCAGCATCCGGGCTGGTCGGCCCCCCTGGGACGGCGAGTGTTCGAGTTCCTGTAAGAGCCCCTCAGCGAGGAGGTCTCTCGTGAGTTGAGTCATCAGTGCGGGCGAGACATTGAGCATGCGGGCAAGGTCCGCGCGTGAAGCAGGGCCGTGAGCGCCGAGTCGCGCGAGGATAGCCGATCGATTCACATCGGTTCGTCCGCTGGAGCGAGTCGCCATGAAAGTTCCCTTGCGTGAGAGCAACGCCTTTGTTTAGTACTAAAGGAACTCTAGAAGTAAGTAGTGAACTATGTCAAGGGCCCGCCTCCCCCTCGTGCCCGCGCAAATTCAGGAACTCACGTCGGCCCGACGGCAAAACCCCCACGAATGGGCCTACAACTCACCGGAGTTCCTGAATTTTCGGAACACCTAAGGGAGCGCCCGGCGGGAGGCGCACAGAAAACGGAAGACTAAGCCGACTTCTCGCGGCGCTCAGGCTTGCGCGGAACGATCGTCGGCGCGGCATTCTCGAGCACCGATTGCTTCGTCACGATAACGCGGTCGACATCGTTGTTCGATGGCACCTCGAACATGATCGGGCCGAGCACTTCTTCCATGATGGCGCGCAACCCACGGGCACCGCTCTGGCGCAGCACCGCGAGATCCGCGATCGCTTCGAGCGCATCCGCCTCGAACTCGAGCTTGACGCCGTCGATCTCGAACATGCGCTGATATTGCCGGATGAGCGCGTTCTTGGGGACCGTCAGGATCTCCATGAGTGCCACCTGGTCGAGCGGCGTCACCGTCGCGACGACCGGCAAACGGCCGATGAATTCGGGGATGAGGCCGAACTTGTGGAGGTCCTCCGGCAGAACTTCGCTGAAGATGTTGAGCTCGTCGCCCTTGATGTGCAAAGGTGCACCGAATCCGATGCCCTTCTTACCCGCGCGGTGCGAGATGATCTCCTCGAGCCCCGCGAAAGCGCCCGCGACGATGAACAACACGTTCGTCGTGTCGATCTGGATGAACTCCTGGTGCGGATGCTTGCGGCCGCCCTGCGGAGGCACCGAAGCCACCGTGCCCTCGAGAATCTTCAGCAGCGCTTGCTGCACGCCTTCGCCCGAGACGTCCCTCGTGATCGAGGGGTTCTCCGCCTTTCGAGCGATCTTGTCGATCTCGTCGATGTAGATGATCCCGGTCTCCGCGCGCTTGACGTCGTAGTCTGCCGCCTGAATGAGCTTCAAGAGGATGTTCTCGACATCCTCGCCGACATAGCCGGCTTCCGTGAGCGCAGTCGCATCCGCCACCGCGAACGGCACGTTCAGCCGACGGGCGAGCGTCTGGGCGAGATAGGTCTTGCCGCATCCCGTCGGACCGATGAGAAGAATGTTGGACTTTGCGATCTCGACGTCGTCCCCGACCGACTCCGCGGGAACGATCGTCTTCTCGGCGCGCACGCGCTTGTAGTGGTTGTAGACCGCGACGGAGAGTGCGCGCTTCGCTTGCTCCTGGCCGATGACGTATTCCTCGAGGAAGCTGTAGATCTCTTTCGGCTTCGGCAGCTCGAACTCGCTCGCCGCCTCCTCGCCGGACTCGGCCAGGCGCTCCTCGATGATCTCGTTGCACAATTCGACGCACTCGTCGCAAATGTAGACGCCCGGCCCCGCGATGAGCTGCTGCACTTGTTTCTGGCTCTTGCCGCAGAACGAACACTTGAGCAGGTCGGCGCTCTCGCCAATGCGTGCCATGCTCGCCTCCCTGTGATTCCCGCCCAAACCTTCAGGCCGTGCGCGACGAATACCGTACGAGTACGAGCCTAACCCGGGACACGGACAGTCGCCGCAACGTGACGATTTCCGGCTCCGGCGCGCCGCCTAGAATGGAGCGAGCGAGTGACGGATGAAATCGGGGTGACGGAATGACACGCTGGGCGAGGGTTGCCCGCGGAACCGTCGCCGCGGCGGTCTCACTCTTCATCGCCGCGTTCTCGCATTCGCTCGCGGGCGGTTCGCTGCCCGGCTTCGCGGGAATCGCACTGTGTCTCACCTTTTCGGTACTCGCCTGCATCGCCCTCGCGGGGCGTCGGATGCCGCGAACTCGACTTGCCGCATCCATCGTCGCGAGCCAGGCGATGTACCACTGGCTGTTCGGTTCTCTCGGCGCGTCGACGCTCGCGACGGCTCCGACGCTGGGACACGTGCACAACGCGCCCGTCGACTTCGGCTCCGTCTCACCGCACGCGCATTCGGGAACCGACATGCTCGTCGCGCACATTGCGGCCGCCGTCGCTACCTTCACTCTCCTGGCTTGCGGCGAGCGCGCCATCGCGGCAATCTCGCACTGGGCTTTCGCGGTGGCTCGCGCTCTGTTCCCTTCCGTCGAGGGCACGGTCGGGAATCGCGTCCCATCGACGCTTTCGCCGACGGGCGTACCGCGCGTCCCCGCAGCATCCCAGCGCGTGGATCATTCGGGATTGCGCTATCGCGGTCCGCCCTCGCTCCTGAGCGCCTGAATCCCCAACCTTCTGCGCGTGCGCAGACCCAATTGTTTGAACGACGAGGCCAGCCTGTGGTGTGGCCGAAAGGAACGTCATGAAACGCACAACCTCCGTTGTCGCCGCCGCCGGAGCTGCGGTGCTCCTCGCACTGGCCGCACCCGCTGCAGCATCCGCCCACGTGACCGTGAGCCCGAACACGGCATCCGCCGGCTCCTACGCTCTCGTCAACATCAAAGTGCCGAACGAATCCGCTACCGCGGTCACCAAAAAAATCGAGGTTTCACTGCCGACCGATACCCCGTTCACGAGCGTGAGCTACGTGCCGGTCGCCGGATGGACCACCCAACTCGTGCGCGAGACTCTTCCTGCTCCGGTGAAGATCGGCGACAACACCATCACGGAAGCGGTGACGAAAGTGGTCTGGACGGCAACTCCCGGCCACGAAATCAGCGCCGGCCAGCTTCAAGTGTTTCCGTTGTCGCTCGGCCCCGTACCGGACACGGGAAGGATCGTCATGCCCGCCGAGCAAAGCTACAGCGATGGCACGGTCGTCTCGTGGACGGACACGACCGAGGGCGCAGAGCATCCCGCGCCCGCGCTTTACGTGAATGACGCTCCGCCGTCCGGTGGGCATGGAGGAACCCCTGCGGCCACGGATGACCACGATGCAGGCACGAACGACTCGGCAGCTGCCGACACTCTCGCACGCTCTCTCGGCATCGGCGGTCTCGTCGTGGGTGCGATCGGCATCGTTGTCGCGATCGCCGCGCTGCGTCAGAAGGCGGCGAACTAGAGAATGGCGCAACTCACACTCCACAGGGCGGGACGGCTCTTCGCTCTCGCCGCAGCGCTCGGAGTCCTCGGGGCCCTCGCGGTGGCCGCTCCCGCGTCAGCGCACAACTACTACATCTCCTCGACGCCGTCGGTCAACGAAGTGCTCACGAGCCTGCCGGAACAGTTCATCGTCACGACCAATGACAATCTTCTGGATCTCGGCGGCTCCGGCGGCGGATTCTTCATGGAAGTGAAGGGTCCGGATGGCCTCTATTACGGGGACGGATGCGTGACCGTCGCGGGGCCGTCGGTGACGATGGCGGCCGCGGTCGGCCCCCCGGGCGACTATTCGCTCGCGTGGCAAGTGATCTCAGCCGACGGCCACACGGTGTCGGGCGAGGTGCCATTCAGCTGGCAGCCCGCATCCGACTCCGAGACGGCGACCACGGGTGCCGTCTCGCCGCCGACGTGCGGCAAGGATCCCGGACCTGCCGCGACCGACGTGCCGAAAGACGCCCAGGACGCTGCGAGCGATTCGACGACCGACATCCTCTGGATCGGCGGCGCGATCGCCGCCGTCGCCCTGGCGGTCGTCGCGACGCTCCTCCTGATTCGCCCGAAGAAGACCTAGCCTCTACTTCGCGGTGATTGCGGCCGGCTGAGTCTTGCGGCTCGTCAACACCTGATCGATGAGACCGTACTCGAGCGCTTCCGCGGCGTTCAGGATGTTGTCCCGGTCGATGTCCTTGTTGACTTGCTCGGGCGTGCGGTTCGAGTGGCTGGAGATCGTCTGCTCGAGCCACGTGCGCATCCGCTGGATTTCTCGCGCCTGAATCTCGATATCGGACGCTTGTCCGTGGCCGGAGTCGCCCGTGGCGGGCTGGTGGATCAGGATGCGCGCGTTCGGGAGCGCCAGACGCTTGCCGGGCGAGCCGGCCGCGAGAAGTACGGCCGCAGCGGATGCCGCTTGCCCGAGGCACACGGTCTGGATCTCCGGACGGATGTACTGCATCGTGTCGTAGATCGCCGTCATCGCCGTGAACGAGCCGCCGGGAGAGTTGATGTACATGACGATGTCGCGGTCCGGGTCCTGGCTTTCGAGCACGAGAAGCTGGGCCATGACGTCATCCGCCGACGCGTCGTCGATCTGCACGCCGAGGAACACGATGCGGTCCTCGAACAGCTTCGCGTACGGGTCCTGGCGCTTGTAGCCGTAAGCCGTGCGCTCTTCGAAGCTCGGGAGGATGTAGCGGGACTCCGCGGTCGGGCGGGCAATGCCGCTCGGGTTCAAATTGGTGAATTCCATTGCCGTGTCCCTACTTCTTGCCTGAATTGCCGGAGTCATCCGTACCGCCGCCGCCGACGACATCCGTCGCGAACTCGCGAAGGTGGTCGACGAAACCGTATTCGAGGGCCTCCTGGGCGGTGAACCAGTTGTCGCGGTCGCCGTCTTCGATGATCTGTTCGACGCTCTTGCCGGTTTGCTCGGCGGTGAGCTCCGCCATCCGCCTCTTCATGTCGTTGATGAGGTTCGCTTGCGTCTGGATGTCCGCGGCCGTGCCGCCGAATCCGCCGGAGGGCTGGTGCAACAGCACACGCGCGTTCGGCGTGATGTAGCGCTTGCCCTTCGTTCCCGACGACAGCAGGAACTGGCCCATCGACGCGGCCATTCCGATGCCGACCGTCACGATGTCGTTCGGCACGAATTTCATGGTGTCGTAGATCGCCATGCCCGCCGTGATCGAACCACCCGGTGAGTTGATGTACAGGAAAATGTCGCGCTTCGAATCTTCCGCCGCGAGGAGAAGTATTTTCGCGCAAATCTCGTTCGCGTTGTCGTCGCGCACTTCTGACCCCAGCCAGATGATGCGGTCGTTGAGAAGTTGGTCGAAGATGCTGCTGACCAGTGCCGGTTGGGCCATTCTGTCGAGCTCCGTTTCCGTTGTCGCTGTGAGTCGAATCTATCGGAGCCGGGCGAGCCACATCGGAGTGTTCGCCGTGGGCAGATCGTCGGCGCGCCGAACTCGCAGCGGCCGTTGCGCGCGCTCTATGAGCTAGTGGTCGTCCCCGTCGTGGTCGTGCCCGTCGTGGGCATCGTGGCCGGCATCCGCTTCGATGAAGTCCCCGCCCTCGGCGGTCGCGGCCGCGGTGAACTCGGTGAGGTCGACCGCCTTGCCGTTCGAATCGGTCACTTTCGCTTTCGCCAGGACGGTCGCGAGGGCCTTGCCTCTCGCGACCTCGGCGACCATGCCGGGGATCTGGCCGTTCTCGTCGAGGATCTTGATGAACTCGCCCGGCTCCATCTGATACTGCGCCGCACCCTGCATGAGGTATTGCGTGAGCTCGTCCTGAGTGACCTTGACCTCTTCGGCTTCGACGATCGCGTCGAGCAGAATCTGGCTCCGGAACGTCTTCTCGCTCGACTCCGTCACCTCGGCGCGATGCGCGTCATCCTCGAGGCGTTGCTCATTCTCGAGGTGGCGGTGGACTTCGTCTTCGACGAGCTGCGGCGGAACCGGGATGTCGACGGACTCCAGCAACTTGTCGACGATCTGATCGCGCGCCTGAGCGCCCTGCCCGAAGACCTTCGAACGGCCCACTTGTTCGCGGATGTCCGCCTTCAGTTCCTCGATCGTGTCGAACTGGCTCGCGATCTGCGCGAAGTCGTCGTCGGCCGCGGGAAGTTCGCGTTCCTTCACCGCGGTGAGGTGGATGGCGATCTGGGCCGCCTCTCCCTCGTGGTCGCCGCCCATGAGGGGCGCCTCGAAGGTGGTGTCTTCTCCTGCGCTCAAGCCGTCAAGTGCTTCGTCGATGCCGTCGATGAGTTCGCCGCTTCCGACCTCGTAGGAGATCCCGTTCGCGGTGTCGACTTCTTCGCCGGCGATCGTCGCGACGAGATCGATTTGAACGAAGTCGCCCGTCTTCGCGGGACGGTCGACGGTGACGAGCGTTCCGAAGCGGCTGAGCAAGCCGTTGAGTTCGTCGTCGACCTCGGCATCCGTCACCTCGACCGCGTCGACCGAGAGCTTCAACCCGTCAAGGTTCGGCAAAGTGAATTCGGGGCGCACATCCACTTCGACAGTCACGGTGAGGTCGCCGCTGAAGTCCTTGATGCTGGGAAGCTCGACGATGTCGGCGCTCGGGCGGCCGAGCGGACGCACCTTCGCCTCATCCGCTGCCTGGCGGTAGAAGCGGTCGAGCCCGTCACTCACAGCGTGATTGAGCACCTCTTCGCGGCCGACGCGCTGGTCGATGATCGGCGCCGGCACCTTGCCTTTGCGGAAACCCGGAATGTTGACCTGCTCGGCGATGTGCTTGTACGCGTGATCGAGGCTGGGCTTCAGCTCTTCGGGCGTGACCGAGATGGTCATCTTCACTCGGGTGGGGCTCAAGCGCTCGACGTTGGTCTTCACGATTCGGTTTCTCCTGGTTGGTGATTCTGGATGCTGAGGTCTGGATGGTTTCGTCGGGAATGTCTGGGGTGGATTACCGTGTCGGGGCGACAGGAGTTGAACCTGCGGCCTCCCGCTCCCAAAGCGGGCGCTCTACCAAGCTGAGCTACGCCCCGAAGGATGTCGGCCAGAGAATCGGATGACACGCACGCACACAGAAATTGGCCTCGGCAAGTCTAGCCGAGTTCTGGCGATGCCTCTTTTCTTCGCCGGGCGCGGAGAGTGATGTGGACGAAGAACAGGACGAGCGACTTGTATTAGGATTGCACCGCACTGCTGGTTCCGCGCCGCGCGAAGCCTGCAATTGCGGGGATGTAGCTTAGTGGTAAAGCCTCAGTCTTCCAAACTGATGATGCGAGTTCGATTCTCGTCATCCCCTCCGCTGACAATCACCCTCCGATTCGAGCGGCCGCCGCGATGATCGTCGCGGAAGTCGCCGCGGGCGCGGTCGCCGCCGCGAGAACTCCCTCGATCAAAGTGGTCGACGCCAGAACGTCTTCGACGGGTCCGATGACCGAGAACGCGGTCGGTGCGACGGCGAGCGGATGCCGCCACGGCATCGCGATGCATCCGAGACCCTCCACGAAATTTCCCTGCTCCCGCGCTGGCTCGCCTGCACGAATCGGCGCGAGAACGGCTTCCACTGCATCCCGGCCAAAACGAGACTCCTCGGGGCCGGCCTTGGCAAGACGCGAGCGCACCACCTCGACCGTTTCGGCATCCAATTGCGCGGCAACGCTCTGCCCGACCGCACTCAGAAAGAGCGACTCGGGGCCGAACTCGACCTCACCGAGACCGATCGGGTAACGCCCCGGCGAGTGAGCCAGCACATGGCCACGATCACCGCCGAACTGGTTCACCGCGGCATCCAGACCCGTCACGCCGGCGACCGTGTGACAGAGTTCGGTCGCGGCACGAACAAACGACCGCTCCGGGCTATCCCTGCCGAGTGCCGCCGCCCTCGGTCCGAGCACAACAATGCCGTTGTGCCGCAAGAGCCAGCCTTCGCCCTCCGCGCTCGCCACGAGACGCGACACGACGGCCTTGTCGAGGTCGAGCATCCGCGCGAGCTCCGAAATCGTCGACGGATGGCTGCCGACCGCCTCAACGATCGACAGTCCTCGCAAAAACGGCTGGCTGATGGCGGGCTCCCGTGTTCGGTGGACGTTCGACAAGCCTAACTGTGGCCGTGCCGAACCAGGGAGCCCGCCCGCCACCATCGTTCAGCGGCGCGGAAGACCCTCGGCGCGACGCGAGCGTCGTTCCAGCTCGATGAGAAGGATGCCGCCTAACAGGAAAACTGCGGCGAGCGGAAGGACTCCGGCTGAAGCGGTGCCCGTGTTCGCGAGTTCACCACCTCCCGGGTTTCCCGGGTCGCCGGGAGGGCTCACTCGTGGGCCCGCCGCACCGTTGACATAGCGGCTCGCCCCAATGTCGGGCGGGCTCGAATTGTAGGAACCCAGACACATCACCAGAAGCCTGTAACTTTGGCCCGAGGTCAGCCCAAAACTCGCAGGACTTCCGAGCGCGTAATTGACGAGTGGCACCGAACCAGCTGGCGTGTATCCGTTGAAAAGCGGATTCGACCCCTGGTAGATGACGATCTGGAAGAAGCTTGGAACGAATCCGGAAACCGGGGTACCGCAGTTCGCGGAGACCAGAATCGGGTCCGCGAGCGCTGTACTCGCGGGAGTCGACACGGCCATCCCCCAGTTGGGAACGGCGTAGTTCACGGTGGGTGTCGTGCCGATCAAGATCTTGAGCGCGGTGTCATCCGAATAGCAGAATCCGGCGAATGCCACGTTCATCCCGGGTGGGGCATCGTAAGGTGCGCCGGCACTAAAACCGGCCATGTCCTGGTAAAAGTCGAGCACACCGAATGCGTCGAGCGCATCATCGAATTGGAATGGCGGGAAGGATGGTTCGGTGGTCGAAATGAGCACGACGCCGTAAGTGCTTCCGCTTGGGCACTCGAGCACGACATGGACTTTGCCGGCCTCAGGGAAGAGGTCGGTCGCGGTCACAGAGAGTGTCGCGGGATCAGCGAACGCTTGCGCGGCGGGTGTGCCAAACAGGGTAAGTGCGGCGGCGAGGATCACGGCCGCAGCCGCTGCCTTTGCAGGTCGATTCATCGCGGGGGGTCTCCTTGTCATCGCGGGCACGGCCGCAGAGCGACGGTGATTTCGACCATTGTGACAGTCGAATCGATATTTCTGCAACACTTTGTTGCAGAAATATCGGTGTGTGTCGTGTTTTCTGCGCGTCGACGTTGTATTTGTGCGGCGAAATCACACGGTCGCGAGAAGACCGGCCACCGAGTCGAGCGCACCGGGCACGAGCCGGAAGTACGCCCACGTGCCTCGCTTCGTGCGATCGAGGTATCCGGCATCCACGAGCACCTTCAAATGGTGCGAAACGGTCGGCTGCGACAAGCCGAGGGGTGCCGTGAGGTCGCACACGCACGTCTCGCCATCCGCATGCGCGGCGACCATCGAGAGGATGCGCAGTCGCGCGGGATCGGCGAGCGCTTTGAGCGACACCGCCAGGCTCTCCGCATTTTCTACCGACAATGGCTCTCGCGTGATCGGCGCACAGCAGGACTGGAGGTCGCGGATCGGGAGCAATTCGGTCATCGTCATTCGCCAATTCTCTCACATATATTGACATCCGTCGATATACTCCTGAATAATGAAAGCATCGACAACGATCGATGAAGGAGGTGCTCAATGAACGAGGACTGCACGTCAGGGGCTTGTTGCCCCGAAGCCTGCACCGCGGGCTGTTGCAACTCAGGCGGCTGCTGCTAGACAGCCTCCGCCGAGAGATAGTCGTGCGGACGAGCGATGGCGCCGAGGCGCATTCGCTCGTCCGCACTCGCACCCATTCGGCACGGGAGTCGCCGTGCCCCGCGCGGTGTCACTTGACGACGGTGACCTGCTCGTAATCGCTCGGGTTCAACCCGAGCTGGCGCAATTGCGCATCCCCGAAATTGATGTCGCCGCCCACGTACGTTTCGTCATATTTGTTGACGTAATAGTTGAGACGTTCGGGTCGACATGAGCAGACTCTACCGATTGAAGACGACTGCGACGAGGTCTATGCTCTGCGCCGGCGAAATTTCGGCCGCGCAAAGGACGAACTGCGGCGCTATTCACCGCGGATGCCGTCCTCCGATACCCTGAACCGACGCCGACACCGGGAGACGACATGGCTGACGACACCATCGACTACAGCCGGTCTGCCGGGCACGTCGTTTTTCCGCGGAATCCCGCCGACCTTGTGAGCACGAGTTCGTGCCCGGCATGTTTCGCGGTCCTCTCGAGCACGGTGTGTTCGGTGTGCGGGCTGGACCTCGGGCATCCGGATGCCGCGAAGCTGTACGAGGCTTCCGTCGCGGCCGCGCGCACCCTCGACGAGCGGCTCGCCATCATCGGGAAGATGCGGTTCGAGGCCGCGCACGGTGTGGCGGCAGTTCCCCAGGAAAGCCCTCTCGCGGCGGCCCCGATTAGTCGGCCTGGCGCACAGCCGGCAACCGCACAGCCTTCGGGCGCACAGCCGGCGGCAGCCGCACATCCGGCCGTCGCTGCGCCGCCCGTTGCGCCGCCCGCTGCCGCCGGAGCGGCCGCATCCCCGACGCCGGCGACAGCGGCGCCGGCGCCGAGTTCGCCAACCGCGGTCCCCCGCCGCTCGAGCGTGCAAGTCACGCTTCTCATCGTGGGCGTATCGCTCCTCTCCGTCGCCGCAATTTTCTTTCTGGTCTACGCCTACATCAACTTCGGGATCGTGTGGCGCAGCGTCATCATCGGCGCGATCACGATCGCCGCCATCGCGGGCGCCACTCTCCTCCGCCGTCGCGGATTGCGAGCGACCGCCGAAGGAATTTCTGCGTTCGGGGTCGTGCTCATCTACCTCGATGCGTACGCCATCCGTGCCAACAATTTCTTCGACGCGGGCCGGTCGCACAACGCCATCTATTGGGGCATCGTCGTCATCGCTACGGCCATCATCTTCCTGGCGTGGAGTCGAGTGTCCACACTTCGCATCCCCAACATCGTGGGATTCGGCAGTTTCCCGATCGGCGTCGGAATCCTGGTCGCCGGTTTGGCGCGACAACTGCCGGATGCCTCCACGGCGTTCCTCGTCTTCGCCTCGATCGCGCTCGCGGGTCTCGTTCATCGGCTCGCGCTCCGTCCGGGGGCTCCGGCTGTTGCCGAGCGAGCTGTCGTGTTCGTCATTACCCTTATCGCACTGTTCGTCAGCTTCGCGGTATGCCTCGCGGCGTTCCCGCATGTCACGTGGGCCCCGGCCGTGTGCGCCGTCGTCCTCGCCGCGATCGCCGCACTTCATGTCTGGATGCTGTCGGCCAGTTTTGCGACCTCGCGTCTCAGCCGCGTCGTCGCGAGGATCTTCGCTGCTCTGTTCGGGATCGGCGCGGCCGCAGCCGTCGGCTTTTCGGCAACTCGTATCTCGGCCGAACAATTCGGTCTGATCGTCCCCGCCGTCGCGGGGGTTGCCGTGGCCCTGCTGCTCGACGCAGGAGTGACGCGACTCGAGCGCGGAACGACTCGCTCGTTGCTCACCGTCGCGGGATGGAGCGCGGCCGGGGTCGCGGCTCTGGAGCTCCTCGCGCCCGTGATCTCCACCGGTGCGACGGCGATCTATGCATCCGCCGGCACCGGCATTCCTTCCTGGCTGCTGCAGCCGACGGACCCTGTACGAGAGTTCTCGTCCAGCAATGTGTGGGCGGTCGTCTGTCTCGCCATCGTGACGGCGCTCGCCGCAGCGGTCTGGGCGTCTCGAAGCCAACTCGCCTCGCCCGCACGCCGCACGGCTCTCGCGTGGGGGTCGACCGCCACGATCGTCGCCGCCGTTCCGGAACTTCGCACGCAATGGGCCGTCATGGCCGGATGGCTCGCCGTCGCCGCCGCCAGCCTCGTCGCGTCGGTGATCGTTCGCTCGCGCGCGAGCGTTTCACCGCGCTACCGGGCTCCGTTGCTTACCGCGGCGATCGTCTCCGGATCGCTCGGCTACCTGACCGGGCTCGCTTCCACGACGACGTGGTGGATCGGCACCGCGACCGTCGTCGGGATGCTGATCGCCGCACGGCCTCTCGTGACACGACCGGGCGCCAAAGCGACTCTCCTCGGAATCGGATTGGGCCTCGCGCTCCTCTCGGTCGGTTCCGTAGCCGACCAGTTGTCCCTCGACGCGGGGCTCGGGTTCCAGGTCAGTGTCGCCAATCGTCTTGCCATCACGGCGTTCGCCGCGGGAGCGGTTCTGCTGGGCGCCGGAATTCCGGGCGGTGGCGTGAGCGCGACGGATCGCCGAGTCGAATTCTGGATCGCGGCGGGAGTCGCGACGGTCACCGTACCGACTGCCGCCACTGTGGTTCTCGGGCTCCGCGCATCCGATCGCCCCGGCCTGCTGATACCGGATCACTGGGCGCTCTTCTCTCTCTCCGTCGTGCTTCTCGTCGCGAGCGCCGCATGGGTCGTGCTGCGGGGCAATCAATCGCTGCGTCCCGAGCGCATCGTCGCGTCGATAGCGTCGACCCCGATTCTCGCTCTCGGGGCGTCCTCGCTCGTCCGGCTCATCGGTCGCCCGGACTTCGCCGCCACGATCGCACCCATGACCGCCGCCGTGCTCGCGGCATCCGCTTCGCTCGCCGTCACGCTCATGCGCCCGACGATGTCACCACGCTGGACGAGAGAATTGGGCGTCGCTCTTGTGGGCGTTCTCGTGTTGTGGGTCGCCGTCCGCGACGACAACGGACTCACCTGGCTCGTGTTCCTTCTCGCTGCCGTCGCGGCGCTTCTCCTCGCCATCGACCGGGGCGGCCTGTTCTCGGCTCGCTCGGCACGGCACCACATCGGCTGGCTCGGCCTGGCGCTCGCGACCGCCGGACTGTGGTGGCGACTCAGCTCGGACCGGGTGGCCGAGCTCGAGTTCTACGTCATTCCACTCACTCTCGCGCTCGTCGGCATCGCCGTCCTCATCGCTCGCGCCGCGGTGCGCGAGCAGCCCCCGCGCGTTTCGGCGCCCGCCCCCGCTATCGCCCTTGGCGGATTGCTCGTGAGCGTCCTGCCTCTCGGTGCGAACGCCGCAACCGGATCCGTCACTACGGCCGTCGTCATCTTCGCGGCATCCGCTGTCCTTCTTCTGGCGGGGAGCGCGATCTCCTGGCGCGCTCGATGGCAAGGCTTCGCGGATGCCGCGGCAGCCGCGGGCGCGATCGGGGTCGTCGTCGTCGCGGTTGGTCGCGCGCTCTCGCTTCCGTCGCCGGCACCGGAGCGTGACCTCTGGCTCGCGGCTGCATTCGTGCTACTCGTGCTCGCCGCGTTCTCGCAAGCACGATCTCGCTCCGAGTCCACTGCCCGACTTCGCACTCTTGCAAGCCAGGCGCTCGTCATCGTCGCGATGGTCGCCGTGATCATCCCCGAACTTCCGGCCATCCGCGAACCTGGCACGGGAGGCATCCGAGCGGAGACTCTCGTGCTGCTGTTTTCCGCCATCCACGTCGTCGCGTTCCTCCTTTCGCGCGTTCCGCTGACGAAGCTCGTGGCGGTCATCGCCATCGCCTTCGCGGTTGTGAGCGCGCTCGCGGGAGTGTGGTCGGACACTCTTCACCCCGTCGAATTCGCGAGCATTCCGATTGCCGCCGCATTGATCGCAACCGGGTTCGTCCACCTCCGATCGACGCCATCCGCCAGAAGCTGGGCGTGGCTTGCACCAGGAGTCACGGTGCTGCTCGTGACGTCGCTTATTGCGACTCTCGACGAACGGCCGTTGTGGCGGCTCGTCGGGTTGGGAGTCGTCGGAATTGCCGTCATCGTCGTGGGCGTTGCATGGCGGATGCAAGCGCCCTTCGCGCTCGGCGTGATCGTGGTGCTCATTCACGCAGTCGCCACGTTCCTCCCCCAGCTTCGCCTGGCCTACGAATCGCTTCCCTGGTGGCTGTGGCTCGGCGCAGGTGGGGTGTTGTTAATTGTGCTGGCAGCGCGCTATGAGCAACGAATCGCCAACCTCAAGAGCGTCGCGCTCAGATTCGCCGCATTGCGATGAAAGTGACCCCCAAATGGGGGACTGTATACCGCTCTTTGCGTCCCTATCATGGGGGGTACCGTCTTACCCCCGGCTCACGGTAAGCCAACCGCCGCAACCCGAAGCGCCCAGCGGCAGGCAAATGCAGGAATGAAAATGTCCTCTACCCCCCAACAGTCCCTCCCCCCATTTGGCTGGTATCCGGATCCCACAGGGCTTCCGATGCTGCGCTGGTGGACCGGAACCGCGTGGACTGACCAGCTCGAGGCCCCACGTCCGGAGATCCAACCCGCGGCGGGATACACGACCTCGAATCTCGGCCAGCGCGACTTGCTCGCGTCGTAAGAGTTCCCTCTCATTTCTGAGTTCGCAGTTCTGGCCTGACTCAACGCCTAGCGTTGCAGCCAGGCCAGAACCGCGAGGACGCGTCGGTGATCGCTGCCGGAGTCTTCCAGCCCCAACTTCTGGAAGATCGCCGTCACGTTTTTTTCGACCGCGCCGGTGCCGATGAACAGCGCGTCCGCAATTGCGGCATTGGTGCGTCCTCCGGCCATGAGTGCAAGGACTTCCCTTTCCCGCGCGGTGAGCGACTCGAGGGGATCGTGCTGGCGCCCGAGCAATTGGGATACGACTTCGGGATCCAGAACGGTGCCACCGGATGCGATGCGCTCGATCGCATCCTTAACATCGCCGAGGGACGCCACGCGATCCTTCAGGAGGTAGCCGATACCGCCGCTGCCATCCGACAGCAGCTCGCGCGCGTAGGCAACTTCGACGTATTGCGACAGCAAGAGGATGCCGATACCCGGGTGCAGGTGGCGGGCTCGGATCGCGGCGCGTACGCCCTCGTCGCGAAAGCTGGGCGGCATCCGAACGTCGAGGACGAGCAAGTCGGGTGCGAGGTCGGTGAGCGAGCCCAACAGGCTTTCGGCGTCGCCGAAGGAACCGACGATGTCGACTCCCGCTTCGATGAGGACGCGGACGAGCCCTTCCCGCAGCAGTACCGAATCATCGGCGACGGCGACGCGAAGGGCTGTCATGGTCTCCAGAGTAGTCAGGCTCAATACGTCACGGGCAAGTGCCCGGTCGCGGTCGTCGGCCCGCCGTCGGGGCTGTCGAGTTCAAACGTGCCGCCCAGTCCGCGCAAGCGTTCGTCGAGACCGGCGAGACCATGGCCCGCGGGCGACTTTGCGCCACCGTGACCGTCGTCGGTCACCGCGATGTCCAGCCACCACTCGTCGTGTTCGGGGACGCGTCGAAGTCCGACGGTCACGCCGATCGTGGTCGCTCCCGAGTGTTTGACGGCGTTCGCGACGAGTTCGCTCGCCACGAAGTACGCGTTTCGCTCGATCTCCTGGGGCAGCTCGACGCCCTCCGCGAGAGCATTCGTCACGGTCACGGGCAAAGTGCTTCGCGAGGCGAGGGACTCGAGTGCAGCCACGAGTCCACGATCCATGAGGATGGGCGGCGCAAATCCTCGCGACAACGCGCGCAATTCCTCCAACGCCTCTTGCGCACGGGCTTTCGCGTCCTCGATGAGGGTGCGCGCCGCCACCGGATCGCTGTCCAGCTGGCGCTCTGCCGTGGCGAGGTCCATTTGCAGTCTCACGAGCCGCTGCTGCGGTCCATCGTGGATGTCGCGTTCGAGCCGGCGGAGCGAGTGCCCCTCCGCGGAGATCGCAGCGCCACGGGATGCATTGAGCTGTGAAACCTGCCCCCGCAGCGCATCCGAAGCAAATGCACCGAGCATGCCGCGCGCGATCGCGTGGTGAAGGAGAACGAATCCGCGAGTGATGAACGGGAGGGTTGCGAGAAAGACGATTCCGAACACGAACTCGATCAGATTGTCGAGCAGCACCCAATTCAGGCCGCTTGCCGCCCACTCGACCGATCGATCGCCGAACACCTGGAAGAACCAGCGGGAGAGGAACCACGCATTCTGGTTCGCCGGCAGGAACTGACTCCAGAACCAATAGGTGGAACCGCCGAGGCCGACCGCGACCCACGTGACCGTGACCGTCCAGCTGATGAGCGAAATCAGGAAGTTGATGAGCGAGGTGTGCAATGCATAGAGCCAGTAGTGTCCGTTGCCGGCGAGCGACGACAACCAACCCCAGAATCCGGGTTGGCGCGGCCATGCCGGTCTCGGGATGGCGGGTCGGCCCGCCCAGGTCAGGCGGACGAGCTCCAGCGTCCCGAACGCCCGCCCCACGTAGAGCAGCGCCGCGAGAAAGAAGATCCCGAGGAAGAATGTGACGATCGTGCCGACTCCGGCATTGAGGAGCGCCATGCCCACGCCGAACCCGATCGACGCGATCGGCAACGCGAGGAGCAGGAAGCCGAGTTCGCGCGGCACGTTGCGCCACAACCGCACGTACGAGTTGCCGCTCATGTCGTCCAGCGTGGCAGAGGAGTCGCGATTTGCGATGGTTGTTGTTGTCATGAATTCAGCCTCGCTTCGACCGCGCACGGGCGACATACGGTCGACGCCCGAAAACGAGGTGGGGTTAGCCCCCGAGCGAGGAGTAGCTCTGCCGGCCGGCGACAATGGTGAGCGCGACGGGCATGGTTCGCAAGTCGTCACCGGATGCCGTGGTCGGGTCGCTCTCGACGGCGACGAGATCGGCAGGTTGACCGAGAGCCACGGTCGAGTGAGTGGATGCGGCGAGCGCTTCGTCTACGCTGATCGCTTGTTCCGGATGCCACGGCTCGCGACCGTCGCGCGAGCGCGACACCGCGGCACTCATGGTCACCCACGGATCGAGAGGCGAGACCGGCGCGTCGGAACCGAGCAAGAGGGCGGCACCGGCATCCAGGAGCGTACGCAGGGCGAAGGCGCGATCGGTTCGACCGGCCCAATAGCGCTCCGCGATGTCGCGGTCGTCCATCGCGTGTTCCGGTTGCACGCTCGCGGCAACTCCGAGCGCGGCGAATCGCGGGAAATCTTCGTCGCGCACGAGTTGGGCGTGTTCGATTCGTCCGTGGCATCCGACGATTTCGAACGCGTCGAGGGCGAGCCGGTTCGCGTCATCGCCGATCGCGTGGACGGCCGGGTGAATGCCCGCTGCCCAAGCGGTTCGCAGCAAGGGGACGAGTTCGTCGGTCGGCACCGTGAGAAGGCCGCGCGCATCCGTCTCCGGATAGTTGTCGACGCAAAAGGCAGTCCTCGTGTTGAGGGAGCCGTCGGTGAGGATCTTGAACTGGCCCACGGTGAGCAACCCGTGCGAACCGCCGATGATTTCGCCCGTGTGACGGCCCGCCGCGACCGCGGCATCGAGGTGTTCGGTGTAGATCCCGGCCTGCACGCGAAGCGCGTTGAAACCGCCGGCGAATCGCCGCGTCCAGCTCGCGAGATTGTCCGTCATCTCGTAGTCGACGATTCCGACGACGCCTCGAGCCGCTGCGGCACTCGCCGATTCCGCCACCCATTCGTCGAGCGTCGCGTCGGGCACCTGTCCTAGTTTGCCCGTGACTTCGAAGCACTCGTCTTCCCTCAGCACGCCGGTCGGATGTCCCGCATGTCCGTACATCGCAAGCGCGGGCGTGTTGAGCCAGCAGCAGTGCAAATCGCCGCTGATGAGCACGGCGGGGATGCCGGGGACGGCACTGTCGAGCAATTCGAGCGTGGGCGCATCCGGCCACAATCCGTCGCGGAAACCGTGGCCGATGATGGGCTGACCCTCTTTGAGCCGAACGTGGGCGAGGTGTTCCGTCATCGCGTGGGCGGCCTCCGCCGCGGACGACGCCGCCGAAAGGTCGACGCGCCGCACGGCGAGCGCTTGCTGGTTCGCGTGAACGTGGTGGTCCCACAGTCCCGGCAGCAGCCAGCGGCCATCCAGGTCGATGGACTCACCCGCTACCGGTCGGCCGGCCGCACGCGCGATCGACGCGATCCGCCCGTCGGCGAGCTCGACGTCGACCAGTTCGGCTCCGACGCGGCAACGAGTCAGCGTCGTCATTTCGTCACACCGTTCGCGCGGCGCATGTCTTCCGCGAGTTGAGGGTGCGCATAATTCGCGCCGTGGTCGAGTTCCTCCACGATCGTGCGTTGGATCTCCGCCGACTTGTCCTGGCTGAGTTTGCGTCGCGCCTCGAATCGAGTGACGACGACGCGGAAGCCGACCGTGCCATCGAAAATGCTGCGGCCGTATTCCTCGTTGTCCTTCAGGAGCTTCGGATGCGGCATCCGCCCCTCGAAGTGTTCGACGAGTTCGTCGAGCACGCGCCAGTTCTCTTCGTCGCTCAGAATTTCCGGAACACCGTACAAGTGCGCGGTGGAATGATTCCAGGTGGGGACCGAGGGAATGTCGCCGTACCAGCCGGGCGAAACGTAGCCGTGCGCACCCTGAATGATGACAAGAACTTCGGCCGTGCCGAGCTCGAGAGCGCGATCATCCGGTCGACCGACATGGCTGACGATGCTGATATCGTCGCGACCTTCCTCGAGGAGAACGGGATAATGCGACGCGACGAGACCCTTCGCGGTGTTCGCGACGATCGTGGCCCACGGGTTCTCCCGGATGAGCTTCTTCACCTCGTCCGCGTCTTTCGTCACGTAGTGGGGTGTGTATCGCATGGACTCAAGCTTGCCATGCGGCGAACGGCGAATTTACTGCGCCGCGACCGTCCGGCCTGCGCGACCGTCAGGCCTGACAGACCGGGCACCAGTACAATTTCCGCGCTGCCATGATTTCGAGCGCGATGTGCGTTCCGCAACGGCGACACGGGAGCCCTGCGCGGCGGTAGACCCAATGGCGGTCGTCACGGTTCGCGAGCGCCTTCGCGTGGTCCTCATTCGAGAGGCCGTCCATGGTCATCATGATGCCGGTCTGCACGCCGATGCGGAGCAATCGCGACCAGTCCTTCCACAGTCCGCGGACGACGTCCTCAGGGAGGTTCTTCCCTGGCGTGTGCGGATTCACTCCCGCGCGATAGAGCAATTCCGCGCGATAGACGTTTCCGATGCCGCTCACTACGGACTGGTCCATGAGCAGCATGCCGATGCGGGTCGGCTTGCTCCGGATGACGTCGGTGAAGCGATTCTCCGCTGCCTGGCTGTCGTCGACGAGCGGGTCGAGACCGAGCCTCGCGATGACCGCGGCGACCTCCTCAGGCTCGAGCACTTCGCACGCGGTCGGGCCGCGGAGGTCGGCCACCGCGGTATCGGTGAGGATTCGCACGCGCACTTGGCCGACGGGCTCCGGAGGGAACGCTTCGAGCGCTTGCTCGGTTTCCTGCTCGGCCATTCGCAAGCGCGTTCGACGAGGTGCGCCGATCGAGTGAAGGGAGTCTTCGTGTTCGCCGACGACGGTTTCGATGCCGAGCATGCCGGTTTGCCCCATCCGACCGCCCGCGGACGTCGTGGTCGCATCCGCCGTGATGTCGCCCGCGAAATCCCACGCGCCATAGATGCCGAGGTGCACGCGCAACCAGAGCCGTGGCGCATCCTCCTCGGCCGCGAATTCGAGGAACATTTGCTTGCCGACGGCCTGCGAATCCGTCATGAGGAGCCCATCGAGTAGTGCTGCGCCGTGCGCGAATCTTCCCTGCGGCGAACTCACGGCAACCCGGTGCCCTACGAAATTGAGAGTGAACTGCCGGGCGATGCGATGGACGGAATGGCCTTCGGGCACTTCAGTCGACCTGCTTGCCCGCGATCGTGCCGGTGTCCTCGTACTCGCGCAATTGGGCGATGCGGCGCGCGTGACGCTCTGCGCCGGAGAACGGGGTCGCAATGAACGTGTCGATGAAGAGGATCGCCTCGTCCACCGTGTGCTGGCGCGCGCCAATGGAAATCACGTTCGCGTCGTTGTGTTCGCGCGCGAGCTGAGCGGT
>JAHBST010000033.1 GCA_019638975.1 Cryobacterium sp. | reverse complement strand
GCTCGGCCGTCAGCGCGACTACCTTGAGATGATCGCGAGCGAGAACTTCGTGCCGCGTGCCGTGCTCGAATCGGCGGGATCCGTGCTCACCAACAAATATGCCGAGGGGTATCCGGGGCGCCGCTACTACGGCGGATGCGAGTTCGTCGACATCGCCGAGCAACTCGCGATCGACCGCGCGAAAGCGCTGTTCGGGGCGGAATTCGCGAACGTGCAGCCGCACTCGGGAGCCACCGCGAACGCTGCGGTGCTGTCGGCCATCGCGGAACCCGGCGACACCATCCTCGGGCTCGAGTTGGCGCACGGAGGTCATCTCACCCACGGCATGAAATTGAACTTCTCGGGCAAGCTGTACAACGTCGCGAGCTACGGTGTCGACCCGGAGACGTTCCTCATCGACATGGACGTTGTCCGGGATAAGGCGCTTGAGCACAAGCCCGCCGTGATCATTGCGGGTTGGTCGGCATATCCTCGCCAGCTCGACTTCGCCGCCTTCCGGGCGATCGCCGACGAAGTGGGGGCGAAACTGTGGGTCGATATGGCGCACTTCGCCGGCCTCGTCGCCGCAGGCCTGCATCCGAGCCCCGTCCCTCACGCGGATGTCGTCTCGAGCACCGTGCACAAGACGCTCGCCGGCCCCCGATCGGGATTCATTCTCAGCCGAGACCAGGAGCTCGCGAAGAAGCTCAACTCGAATGTCTTCCCCGGCCAGCAGGGCGGTCCGCTCATGCACATCATCGCGGCGAAGGCGACCGCGTTCCTCCTCGCGGGCAGCGACGAGTTCAAGGATCGCCAGGAGCGCACCGTCCGCGGCGCGAAGATTCTTGCCGACCGACTCATGGCCGATGACGCGAAAGAGAACGGTCTCGACGTTCTCACCGGTGGCACCGACGTGCACTTGGTACTCGCCGATTTGCGGGAGTCTCCGCTCGACGGAAAGCAAGCCGAAGACATCCTGCACGAGGTCGCGATCACGGTCAATCGGAACGCCGTCCCGTTCGATCCGCGACCGCCGATGGTCACGTCGGGGCTTCGCATCGGCACGCCCGCGCTCGCGACGCGCGGTTTCGGTGATGAAGAGTTCACGGAGGTGGCGGATGTGATCGCCACCGCGTTGCGGCCGAATCCGGATATCGCTGCCTTGCGCGCGCGCGTGAAAACGCTCGCCGATGCTTTCCCCCTCTACCCCGGTTTGGAGTCCTGGTGATTCGTGGCTTTCATCATTCAGGAGGGTATGGGGCTGGTGGGGCAGAAGTGGCGGGCCTCGGGCATCATTCGCGCGGATGCCGATCCGCTAGTCACTCCTGTCACACGAAGTCCTGAATAATGAAAGCGAAGAAACTGGACGGGCGCGCCACCGCCGCGACGATCAAAGCCGAACTCGCCGAGCGCGTCGCCGTGCTCGCCGCGGCCGGGATCACCCCGGGTCTCGGCACGGTCCTCGTCGGGGATGATCCTGCGTCGCGACAGTACGTCGCCGGCAAGCACCGAGACTGCGCCGAGATCGGAATCGCCTCGATCCGCCGTGAACTGCCGGAATCCGTCACTCAGACCGAACTCGAGGCCGTCATCGACGAGCTGAACGGCGATCCGGCGACCACCGGATACCTCGTGCAATTGCCGCTGCCTTCGCACATCGATACGGATGCCATCCTCGAGCGCGTTTCCCCCGACAAGGACGCCGACGGTCTCCATCCGACGAACCTCGGCCGCCTTCTGCTCAACGTGAACCGCCCGATCGACTCGCCGCTGCCGTGCACTCCGCGGGGCGTCATCGAACTCGTCGAACGGCACGGCATCGGCTGGTCGGGTCGAAACGTCGTCGTGGTGGGGCGCGGGGTCACCGTCGGCCGGGCCATCGGGCCACTGCTGACTCGCCGCGAATACAACGCGACGGTGACGTTGACCCACACCGGAACCATCGACCTCGCCGATCACCTTCGACGAGCGGATGTCATCGTCGCGGCGGCCGGCGTCGCAGGAATTGTCGCACCGGAGAATGTGAAGCCTGGCGCAATTGTGCTGGATGTCGGCGTCAGCAGGGTTCCGGATGGCGAAGGCAGCCGCATAGTCGGCGATGTCGCGCCAGGAGTCGAGGATGTGGCCGGCTGGATTTCACCGAATCCCGGCGGAGTCGGCCCCATGACGCGCGCCATGCTCCTGACGAACGTCGTCGATCTGGCCGAACGGAACTACTCCCCGACGTAACCGATCGTGCACGAGATTCCGTCGCCGGCACTGGTCGGATCCCAACCGGGTGCATCCGAGAGGTTGTCCTTCATTCCGATCTCCGAAATGGTCACTTTGCACGCTTCGATCGTGGCGCCCGAATTCGGGTCGACCGAGAAACCGTAGCGACCGAAGTGCCATTGGCTGAAGTCGGGCACGCCATCCGAGTTCTCGAAATCGGCTACTCCGCGTGCGTCGCCGGACTTGCTCCAGTCGAATCCGTTGAAACACACTTGACCGCCCTGGCTGGGCGTGATGCCGGCGCCGGAAGCGGATTGCGCGAAGTACGGGCTGCCGAAGAAGAGCTGTATCGGCGAAGCGAAGGTGAGGTCCGGGGTCGTCGAGGCGAGGGAAATCCGCACGAGCGTGCTCCCGTTGTCCTCGAGATATTGCTCGGTGATCGGTTGGGCACCCGTGCCGGCGCCGCACACGCTCAGAAACTGGGCCCGGATGTCGGCTGCCGCGTCGTCGGTGCTCGCAAGCGGAGCGTGCGCGGCCATCGAGATTCCGATTGTGCGGCCATCGACGGCGCGAACATTCGCGGTGATCGTGAACAGCACATCCGCGTTGGGGTCGGTCGTCGGTTCGGCGGACGGCGACGGAGATTCGCTCACGGCGCCGGAGTCGGAGGGTTCCGGAGTGGCTTCGCCACCGCAACCGGTCAACCCCACCACGAGCATGACGGCCGCGACCGAGGTTCCCGCGAGCCGGATAAAGGGGACCCCCACTTTGGACTCCTTTTGGCATTGACGCGCAAGTTTGGCACTGACGCGCAAATATTTTTACGTGTCCCGTCGCGCACCGACGGATGCAACAACTCCGAAAATATCAGGTTGCTGATAGCCATGCTCGGCGAATGCCCCATCGATAGCAACTCGTAACAGTGATTCCCCAGCTTGGGGAACGAGCGCGATTGCGGCGCCGCCGAAGCCGCCTCCGGTCATCCGCGCACCGAGCGCTCCGTTGCTCACAGCGGTTTCGACAGCGAGGTTCAATTCGGGAGTGGATATCTCGAAATCGTCGCGCATGGAACGGTGGGATGCGTCCAGAATGTCGCCGATCGAGCCAGGTCCTTCGGTCGCCAGAACGCGTACGACGTCACGTACCCGCTGGTTCTCCGTCACGACGTGGCGTGCCCGGCGGAATGTCGTGTCGTCGAGCACTTCCCTCGCGTGCGCGAGCCCGGCGACCGTGAGATCGCGCAAGGATGCGATGCCGAGCGTGTGCGCCGCGCGCTCGCAGGATTCCCGGCGCTCGCGGTATCCGCTCTCCGCAAGGTTGTGGGTCGTGCCCGTGTCGATGACGAGTATTTCGAGCCCCGCCTCGTCGAGTCCGAGCGCCACGAGTTGAGAGTGGAGCGAGCGGCAATCCAGAAAGATCGCAGCGCCGGGCTCGCCGAGCATGGATGCCGTCTGGTCCATGATCCCGGTCGGGGCGCCGACGGCCGTGTTTTCCGCGAGCTGTCCTGCGCGAGCGAGCGCGGACTTGTCGAGGCCAAGATGCCACACCTCGTTGAGCGCAACCGCGACGGCGCATTCGATCGCGGCCGAGGACGACAACCCGGCGCCGACCGGGACATCGGAATCGATGAAGAGCTCGACCCCCGGCACCGCCGCGAGGTCTGCGCCGAGCTGACCGAGCGCCCACGCGACCCCCAGCGGATACGCCGACCACCCCGAGAGATGCTCCGGCGACAGTTCGCCGAGATCGATTTCCACGAGTTCGTCGGCGAATGCGCTCGCGACCCGGATGAGCCGGTCGTCCCGAAGGGCGAGCGCGGCGGCGGTGCGGCGATCGATCGCGAACGGCAGAACGAATCCGCCGTTGTAGTCGGTGTGTTCGCCGATCAGGTTGACCCGGCCCGGAGCCGACCAGATCCCGTCGGGCGGGGCGCCGTAGAGCGCGTGAAACCCACGCTCGGCGTCGTCGCGGATGTCGCTCACGGGGTCTCGCGGGTTGCCGTGTCGATGCCTTCGCGGATGAGTTCCGCCGCGTGCTCCGGCGGTACATCGCTCACCCAGGCGCCCATCGCAGACTCGGAGCCGGCGAGATATTTGAGCTTGTCCGCAGACCGCCGCGGCGAGGTGATCTGCAGCATCAGCCGGATGTCGTCGCGGTGAACGTTGACGGGGGCCTGATGCCATGCCGCAATGTAGGGGGTTTCCGTGGAGTGGATGCGGTCGATGCCGCGAAGAAGTGTCCGGTACAGCGAGGCGAGCTCATCGCGCTCGGCATCATCCGTCGCCGCGAAGTCGGGCACGTGCCGGTGCGGAAGGAGGTGCACTTCGAGCGGCCAGCGTGCCGCGAACGGCACGTACGCGCTCCACCGTTCGCCGCGAAGAACCACGCGATCCGATTCGAGTTCGCTCTCCAGCATCCGCTCGAAGAGGTCGGGCATCTTCTCGACGGAGGAGATCAATTGTCGAGTGCGCGGCGGGATGTACGGATACGCGTAGATCTGTCCGTGCGGGTGGTGCAGCGTCACGCCGATCGCTTCGCCCCGATTCTCGAACGGAAACACGTGCTGGATGCCCGGCAATGCCGAAAGCTCTTTGGTGCGATCCGCCCACGCTTCGATCACCGTGCGGGCGCGCGAGATGGTCTGGCTTCCGAATGAACCGTGCGTCTCCGGGCTGAAGCACACCACTTCGCACCGCCCGATTGCCGTGCGGGAGCGCCCGATTCCGAGGTCATCCAAATCGTCGAGACCGTGGGGCGCATTGTCGCCGGTGAGGGCCGGCCCGAACGAGGGGGAGCGATTCTCGAAGACGGCGACGTCGTAGTTGCTGGGGATTTCGGACGGATTGGATGCCGATGCGGGAGCGAGGGGATCCTGGTCCGCCGGGGGAAGGAACGCTCGATTCTGGCGCGCCGCGGCGATGGAGATCCATTCGCCCGTGAGCGCGTCGAGCCGCATGGTCGGAGTGTCGGGTCGCGGATCGAGCGTGCGAGCGTCGACACTGCGCTCAGGCCCCAATTGCGAATCCGCGTCGTCGAAGTAGATGAGTTCACGGCCATCGGCGAGGGTTGTGACGATTTTGTTGATCGAAGCCATGGCTCTCTCTGCATTTAGGCTGAACGTTATGCGCGCACCGACAGGCGAACAGTTTACGCTCACGCTGGAGGGCGGATCCTCTCGGACACGAGCGATCATTACGGAGGTCGCGGCCGCCCTCCGGGTCCTCGAGGTCGATGGCGACGAGGTGATCGATTCGTTTTCGGTGGAATCCGTGCCCCCTTACGGTTCCGGCACCGTTCTGTCGCCATGGCCGAACCGGATTCGCGACGGCAAGTGGTTGTTGGACGGCGAGATTCAGCAGCTCGACATCACGGAAGTTGCGAAGAACAACGCGATTCACGGTTTGCTGCGTTCGCGCCCGTATCGCGTCGCGGATCGGAGTGCCGATTCGATCACGCTCGACGCGACCGTGTATCCCCAGCACGGTTATCCGTTCCTTCTCGACACGAGCGTTCGCTATCACCTTGTGGAGGACGGCATCGTCGTCACCCACCGCTTTCGGAACTGTTCGGATGCCGCCGCGCCGTTCGCCGTCGGCGCGCATCCGTTCTTCCGGGTCGGCGACGCGCCGCTTGGCGAGTTGACGTTGCGACTGAATGCAGCGACGAGATTCGTCCTCGACGACCGTTTGAACCCGGGCGAAGAGGTTCCCGTCGAGTACACCGATTTTGATTTGCGCGAGGGACGCCGTCTCGGGGACCTCCATCTCGACATGGCGTTCGGGGGAGTGGTCCATGATTCCGACGGCCGGGCGAGGCACACTCTGAGCGCTCCGGACGGTCGCGTCACGCAAGTCTGGCAGAGCAAGGATTTCGGCTACGTTCAGGCATTCACGCCGCACACGTTCCCTCGACCGAGCCGCGAACAGCCCGATGCCGTCGGCCAGGCGGTGGCGATCGAACCGATGACGGCGCCGCCGAATGCCTTCAATAGCGGCCTCGGCGTGCGCTGGCTCGATCCCGGCGAAGAGTGGAGCGGCAGTTGGGGCGTTGCGTATGTCCGCGCGTAAACCCACGGCCGCGGATGTGCGGCGCTGGCGGCGGTACCTGGCCAACGAGCGCGCCGAGGCTGCCGTGTACCGCGACCTGGCTGCGCGTCGAACCGGTGAGGAGCGCGAAATTCTTCTCGCGCTCGCCGAGGCGGAGGGCCGCCACGAGGGTCATTGGCTCGCCCTTCTCGGCGATCAGGTCGGCCCGCCGTTGCGCGGCGAATGGCGGACGCGACTTCTCGGTTGGCTCGCGAAGAGATTCGGTTCGGTCTTCGTGCTCGCGCTCGCGCAGCGCGCGGAGGCACGTTCTCCGTATGAGTCGGATGACGATGCGACTCGTTCGATGGCAGCGGACGAGCGCATTCACGAGGAGGTCATCCGTGGCCTCGCCGCGCGAGGTCGAGCGAGAGTGTCCGGGACTTTCCGCGCCGCCGTGTTCGGCGCGAATGACGGCCTGGTCAGCAATTTCGCCCTGGTGCTGGGCATTGCTGCGACGGGGGTCACGAATGAATTCGTCATCGTCACGGGCTTCGCGGGTCTGTTGGCCGGTGCACTGTCGATGGCCGCGGGCGAGTTCGTGTCCGTCAGTTCCCAGCGGGAACTCCTCGAATCGAGCGCTCCCGGTCCGAATCGGCGCGGCGCGATCTCAAATCTCGACGTGAACGCGAACGAACTCGCGCTCGTCTACCGGGCACGCGGCATGTCGGAGGAGGAATCGACGGAACGCGCCGCGGCAGTCTTGCGCGACCACAAGCTCGATTCGACATCCGAGGCGGATGCGCACGAGGAGATCGGTTCTGCGCGCGGTGCAGCGTCGTCCAGTTTCGCGTTCTTCGCGGCGGGGGCGCTCGTGCCGATTGTTCCGCACCTGTTCGGCGCATCCGGATTCGTCGCGGTCGTGATTGCGGCGATTCTCGTTGGACTCTTCCTCCTCGCCACGGGTGCCGTCGTCGGTCTCGTTTCCGGCGCGTCGCCGGCACGGAAAGCCGTACGCCAACTCGCCATCGGTTTTGGCGCCGCCGCAGTCACTTATGCGCTGGGTTCGCTCGTCGGGATCTGGTTGAACTGACCGTCCTGGCCGGTTGAACCGGAGACAAGCCGACGGAACCAGCCGGCATCCGGAAGTCGGGCGGTAATCGACCCGACGATGACCGTGACGAGGACGTACGCGGTGGCGAGCGGCGCGAGTTGCGGTTGAAGACCCGCGCCGACAGCGAGGCCCGCGATGACAATAGAGAATTCGCCTCGCGGCGCGAGGGACAACCCCGTGCGCCACCGGCCGAGCTTCCCGATTCCCGCCCGCCTGGCCGCGAGGTATCCGCTCGCCGCTTTGGTGGCAACGGTCACGGCTGCGAGCCCGAGCGCCGGAACCAGCACTGGCCAGATGTCGGCAGGATCCGTCGCGAGTCCGAAGAAAACGAAAAAGATCGCCGCGAACAAGTCCCGGAGCGGCGTGAGGAGTTGCACCGCGTTGTGCGCTACCGGACCGGAGAGAGCGATCCCTACCAGGAACGCGCCGACGGCGGCGGACACGTTCACCCGGTCCGCGATTCCGGCGACGAGCATCGTCAACCCGAGAACGCCGAGGAGCAGCGCTTCGGCGTGTTCGGCCGGGAAGAGCCGTGACAGCAACCGTCCCCAGCGCAGTGCGATGAGAAGGATGACAAGGACGACGAGTACGGCAATCGCGAGCGTGATGGCGCCTTGCATGATGCCCGCGCCGATGACCACGGCCGACAGCACGGGAAGGTAGAACGCCATGGCGAGGTCCTCGATGACGAGCACCGAGAGGATCACCGGCGTCTCTCGGTTACCGATCCTTCCCAGGTCGCGAAGCAGTTTTGCGATGACCCCGGATGACGACACCCACGTGATCCCGGCCAAAGCGAGCGCGGCGATGGGACCCCAGCCGAGGAGGAATGCGAAGGCTGCACCCGGCAGCGCATTGAAGAGGGCATCCAGGATGCCGGCCAGCTTGGAGCGCTTGAGACTCCCCACAAGCTCGGCGGCAGAATACTCGAGACCGAGCATCACGAGGAGGAGGATCACGCCGATCTCGCTGCCGACTTCGAAGAATTCGCTGCTCGCGGACAGCGGGAGCGCACCGCCGCTTCCGAACGCGAGGCCCGCGAGCAGGTACAGCGGAATCGGCGAAATTCCGAACCTGTTGCCTAATCGGGCGAGAAGGCTGAGCGCCAGCAGGAGCGCGCCGACCTCTATGAGAAGAATGGTCGTATCGTGCACCTGGTCTCCCATGGCTGGTTAGCCGGTGCCGGAGACGATCAATTCCGACAGCGAATCGAGACCAGGTCGAGTGCCGACGGCGATGACGGCATCGCCGGCTTCGATCGTGAAGTCGGGCGTGGGGGAGGCGATCACCTTCTTGTCCCGAACGACAGCCACGATCGACACTCCCGTGCGTGTGCGCGCCTTCGTGTCACCGAGGGGTCGCCCAGCGTAGAACGAGTCGGACGGAATGAGAATGTGCTCGGTGAACAGGCCCGCCGCGTCGTCCGTGAGCTCGCTGAGCTTGCTGAGGACCACGGATGCGCCGAGCAGTTCCGCGAGCGTCGAGGCCTCGGGGTCGGTGACCGGTATGGACACGCGGCAGCGATCAGGATCGTCGAGATCGAAGATCGCGAGTTCGCGGCGGCCGTCGCGGAACGTGACGACGCCGATTCGGCGACCCCTCGCGGTGATCAGGTCGTGCCGGACACCGATGCCGGGGAGGTCAGATTTTTCTACGCGCACGCCCACGGCACCACGTTATCAGCGTGCAGGCTGCGGCTGCTGACTGAGAGCGCCAATCCGCGGTGGGCCCCGTGGGGCTCGAACCCACGACCCAAGGATTAAAAGTCCTTTGCTCTACCAACTGAGCTAGAGGCCCGCGAAGCAAATCTATCGTTCACCGGCGCGCCAACGAAACTGGGAGGCTCTGGTCGACTCAGCTCCAGTTCCAGGTCGCGAGCACCGATTTGGCCAGGGTCTCGCGATCGGCTTGAGAAACCGTTGAACTGAACGAGAACGTCACGATAAAAGTCTTCGCGTTGTGCGTCAGGTAGTACTGTTCAATCCGGTATTCCGTCTGGCCAGAAGTGAACAAGGCCGAAAGGTGGGCCGACTCGGATCCGGCAATCGTTGATCGCGAACCGACCGTCACCTCGGTTGCCCGGGCATCCTTGAGCTCCTGCACGCCTTGAGTTTCCACTTGCTCTGACGACACTTGCCCTCGGGGAGAAGGCAGCACATTCATGTTGTCGGCAAAACCGTCCGAATCGGAAACGTTCACTGCGAACGTGTCAACCTTCTCTGGTTTGGCGATGTTCTCTGGAGTGACCCAGCCCTCTGGCGCCGAGTAGCTGTAGCCATCGCCATTGATCGTCACGCCCGTTGCCGGGGCAACGGCGGGTTCCGCGGCCTTCGTCCCACTCTGGTCAGTTGGCGACCCATCCAGATTGAGAATGGAGCATCCGCCCAGCGTGAGGCTGGCAGCGAGAGCAACAACGGTGACACGCATGAGTCGAGGCATCCCGACAGAATATCGGTGACTGGCGAATCGCACGATAACAATCTGGAAGTGATTATCGCCAAAACACGAAAGCGGCCCGCCACCGCGAGGGTGACGGGCCGGAGGTGTTTCGAGCCGGGACTATTTTTTGGCCGGCGGCATGAGTACGGTGTCGATGAGGTACACCGTCGCATTGGCCGTGTGGACACCGCCGCAAATGACCTTGGCGTCGTTGACCATGATGTTGTCTCCGCTACCGGTGACGTTCACGGTTGCGCCGTTCACGGTCGTCTGCGTTCCGTCGATCTGGTCGGGAGCGATCTGACCGGGCACGACGTGGTACGTCAGGATGCTCGTGAGCAGTGCGGCGTTGGCCGGGTCCTTGAGAGCCTCGACCGTCGCCGGGTCGAGCTTTCCGAACGCGTCATCGACGGGTGCGAACACGGTGAACTCGGAGCCGTTGAGCGTGCTGACGAGGTTGACATCCGGGTTCAGCTGACCGGATACGGCCGCCACGAGCGTCGTGAGCAACGGGTTGTTGGATGCTGCCTGGGCGACCAGGTCCTGGCTCATTCCGACGATCGATCCGCCGCCCGACGGGTTGGCGTCCGCGTAAGCGGAGCATCCGGGTCCGACGAGATCGGCAGCGGGGTCCATCGCGGGGGTGGACGGTGCCGCCGAGGTGTCGGGCTTCGACGGCTCCGGGGTCGTGGCCGAGCAAGCGGACAGGCCGAATGCGGCGACCGACGCGAGAGCGAGGGCGGCGATTGCGGTGCGGTTGAAGACGCGCATGGAACTTCTCCTTCGTGATTGTCAGGCCGGGAATTGCGGCCTCGAGCCGAAGAATCTGTCCGGCTTCAGGAGGGCTTTCGGAGCGAGTCGCCAACCGGTTTGGAATTGGTTCGAAGCCTGAGGTTTCGCTGGGAAACCAATCCCAAAGAAGGACCGCTTACGAACCAGGTACCAGTCCGCTCGCCGAGTCGGAACAACACCAGCACCGCGGAAAGGCCATCATGCTCACGCTCGCCCTCATCGGATTCGTCGGTGGGCTGATCACCGGAATCTCCCCGTGCATCCTGCCCGTCCTGCCCGTCATCTTCTTCTCCGGCGGCGCTCAAGGCGCGAGAGGCGAGGGCACGGCTACCGTCTCGCGCTGGCGGCCGTATCTTGTCATCTCGGGTCTCGTCGTGAGCTTCTCGGTCTTCACTCTCGTCGGATCGCTCTTGCTCGCGCTCCTTCACCTGCCGCAGGACTTCATCCGCTGGGCGGGCCTCATCGTGCTCGTTCTCATCGGAATCGGGCTCATCGTCCCCAAGTTCGAACACATTCTCGAGAAGCCGTTCTCGTGGATTCCCCAGCGCAACGTGAGCACCGAGCGAGGGGGTTTCTTCCTCGGCATCGCTCTTGGAGCGGTCTACGTGCCGTGCGCGGGACCCGTCCTCGCAGCGATCACCGTCGCAGGCTCGACGGGAAGGATCGGCATCGAGACGATCATCCTCACGGTCACGTTCGCGGTGGGAGCCGCGCTCCCTCTGCTCGCGTTCGCTCTTGCCGGGCGCCGCGTCGCCGAGAGAGTGAAGACGTTCCGCAAACATCAGCGCGGCATCCGGATGACGGGCGGAATCGTCATGATCGCTCTCGCGATCGGCCTCGTCTTCAACGTCCCGCAATTGCTGCAGCGCGTCATCCCCGACTACACGAGCGCGTTGCAGGACACGTTCGGCGGCACGTCGCAAGTCGAGGAGTCGCTCAACCTCGGCGGTCTCGTCAACGACCAGAACAAGGAGCTCGACCAGTGCCACAACAACGCGACGATGTTGGAGAGCTGCGGGACGGCTCCCGACATCATGGGCATTCAGGAGTGGTTCAATACTCCGGGCAATGAACCGATTGCGCTCGATGAGTTGAGGGGGAAGGTCGTCCTCGTCGACTTCTGGGCCTACTCGTGCATCAATTGCCAGCGCTCCGTGCCGCACGTCACCGCGTGGTACGACCGCTATAAGGACAGCGGGCTCGAGGTCATCGGCATCCACTCGCCCGAGTACGCGTTCGAGAAGGAGCCGCGCAATGTCAAGGCCGGCGCCGAGGCGCTCGGCATTGACTATCCGGTCGCGCTCGACAACACCCTGTCGACGTGGACGAACTACCGCAACCGCTATTGGCCGGCGCACTACCTCGTCGACGCGACCGGTGTCGTGAGGAACGTGCAGTTCGGCGAAGGCAACTACACGGACACCGAGGACTTCATCCGCGCCCTTCTGAAGGATGCCGATCCCGGTCTGCAATTGCCGGCGCGCACGGACGTGGCCGACACGACGCCGACGGGAAAGATTACGCAAGAAACGTTCCTGAGCCCGAACAAGGTGCGGAACTTCGGAGGCCAGGAGAAGTATTCGGCGCTTACGACATCCTTCGCGTACCCGGCGACGCTCCCGCCCGACACGTTCGCTCTCGACGGCAACTGGAAACTGGATGGTCAGTACATCACCCCGACGACCCCAGCTGCAGGCATCCGGCTCGGTTATCACGCGAGTGAAGTGCGCATCGTGCTGGCGGGCGAGGGGACAGTCACGCTCACGATCGACGGCACGACGCGGACGATTCACGTCAGCGGGACGCCGAAGTCCTACGAACTCTTGTCGACCGCGAGCCTCGGCGCCGGCACGCTCGAGGTGCGATTCGGAAGCGGCATCCAGGCGTATTCGTTCACCTTCGGCTAGGGAATGCTCGCCTAGTGTGGGAAGGGTGACCGACGAGTTCCACAAGCCGACCCAGTTCTCGGGCTCGAAGTTCGATGAGTTCGAGGGCGGAGCCGACCCCGCCCATATCAGCGGAGTCGCGCACGAAACGGCGGGAGCCCTGCTGGCGCGCGTGCGAGAGAATCCGGATGCGGCCGTGGTCGAACGGATGATCGCCTACACCGACGAACACGGAATCGACGCCGTCGCCGAACTGTGGGCGCGCTCGAGCCCCCGCAGCCTTCCTGGAGCGCTGTGGCGCATTTACCTCGTACGGGCGTTCGTGGGGCAGGATGCCGAATTCGCAAGCTACCTGTTCCAGCGCGGCACGGAAGTGACGCCGACGATCGACCACGTCGTCGCCGGCGCCTCGACACCGACCGGGCCTGTCGAGATCCTCGCGCTCGCAAACCAGATTCTGCGCGGAGCATTCCAGGGGGATTTCGCCATCGCACTCGACCGCGCCGCCGCTTTCTGCCGACTGACGGCGGGCGGGGCGGCGAGTCTCGCGGACGACGTCGAATCCGTGAATCCGGACAGGGGCACAGAACTGACGACGCGCGCACTGCGTCTATCCGAAACCGCCTCGGAGCTGGCATCCTGCGCGCAATTGTGGAGGCGCGGCCAGCTCGACTGAATGTGGAGAACGCAGCTTCGACCGAATTTTGCCTCAACGGTTAGAATCGACGTGGTCCGAAGGGGCCAGCGCCGGGCCGCAGTAACCCCGGGCTCCAATATTCGCCGCTCCGAGCGGCCTCGCGCCGAGAGGCGTTCTGCGGCCCGGCCAACACCCCAATCCGAAACGGCGTCCGCGCCGAATCTCTTGCATGCTCACCGCAATGAGGGAGCGCGAGGTTGGCGTTGTCAACCAACCTGCTTCGATGTTTGAGAAGCTAGTACTTGTGCCCAGCCTCCCCGACACCGACAGCGGCAGCGTGACGAACGCTGGCCCCTCAATCGATGAGCTTGTCGGCAGGGTTGCCGCGGGGGATCAGGGCGCATTCAGCGACTTGTATGACGAAACTTCTCCCCGGTTGTTCGGTCTGATCAAGCGAATTTTGGTCGATCATGCGCAATCGGAAGAGGTGGCGCAAGAGGTTTTTCTGGAGATCTGGCAAACGGCAACACGTTTCGACAGATCGAAGGGCTCGGCGATTTCGTGGATGCTTACGATGGCTCATCGACGAGCGATTGACCGCGTTCGATCCGCCCAGTCGGGTCGGGACCGGGATGTGCGCATCGGAATCCGCGATTTGGGTACCGAATTCGATGACACTTCCGAGCAAGTGGAAACCAGAATTGAGAGCGAAAGGGTGAAGGTTGCGATGTCCAGCTTGAGTGAACTTCAGCGCCAGGCGCTCACCCTGACCTACTACGGCGGCTATACCCAGTCCGAGGTGGCCGAAATCCTGAGCGTTCCCTTAGGCACCGTGAAGACGCGATTGCGCGATGGAATGATCAAACTGAGAGACGAATTGGGGGTGGCATCGTGAACCTCGACCCGAAAGAGGTGCAGGAGGTCGAAACCGCCCTCGCGCTCGCCGTAGCGCCCGAAGCGCCTTCGCCGGAATTGAAGGCGAAGATCATGGCGAGAATTGCGACGACGCCGCAATTGGAGCCGCACGCCGCGCTCGTCGAGCCTGCCGAAGAGGCGGTGGGACCGGCGGCCAGGCGAGCCGAATCGCGCTGGTTTTCGAAGCCGCTGACTGCTTTGGTCGCCGCGGCGGCGGCGGTTCTGCTCTTCGCCGGCGGAACCGTGCTCGGTGTCGGGCTTTCTGCGGATCGCGCCGCCCAGAACCAGGCCGAGAGCCTTGCGGTTCTCACCTCCGCGAGCGACTTGCAGCGGGCATCCGCCGACGTCGCCGGTGGCGGGGTGGCAACGCTTATCTGGTCGCTCGACCAGCGCAAGTCGGCCATTCTCGTCAACAATCTTCCGGCCCTGTCGTCAGGCAAGACCTACCAGCTCTGGTACATCGGGAGCAGCGGCCCCGTTTCCGCCGGAACCTTCGAGGCGGACGCGAGCGCGACGACGTGGCGTGTGCTCGACGGCGCGATGAGCGCGGGCGACACGGTCGGCGTGACGGTCGAGCCGGCGGGCGGATCCGCTGCTCCGACGACGGATCCGATCGTCGCCATCGCAAGCTCCTGAATTCGCACCAATCCGCCTGCGCCGCGGTTCCGAATAGTCAGTGTGCGCGACATCCGCTGCACGCAAGACAAGGAGGAATATCGTGAGTAAATCACCTAACCGCCTCATTGGCGTTGTGTTCGGGGCCGTCTACATCGTGGTCGGGCTCATCGGATTCACCGTCACGAGCGGGTACGGCTTCTTTTCCACCACGGGTGGGTTGCTTCTCGGAATTTTCGAGGTCAACGCGTTCCACAACGTGGCGCACTTGCTCATCGGTGCCGCGCTCATCATCGGCGGCCTGGTCAGCACTCGTGCGGCCAAGAGTGTCAACGGCACCGTCGGCGCAGCATACCTGTTGCTCGGCATTGCGGGGCTGTTCCTGACGGGAACCGCACTGAACGTTCTGGCACTCAACTCGGCAGACCATGTGCTGCACTTCGCGAGCGCGGTTGTTCTCCTTGGCACCGCACTCGGAACCGACAAGCGCACGCACGCGGCGGTCGCGTAACTGATGTCACAGGTCACGCGGAGCTGGTTGGCTTTCGCCACCATGGGGGCCGGCGTGATCCACCTGGGGGTGGCACCTGGTACTGCGATTCCCGCCGCCGTCGCCCTGGGCGTTCTCGGCTCTGCCGAGTTCGCCTGGGGCGTCGGTGTTCTCTTTCGCGACAGACTTCTCGTGCCGCGACTCGCCTTTGTGGGAGCATTCCTTCCCGTAATTGGATGGGGACTCGTTCTGCTCGCGGCCGTCGCTTTCGACAACCCCGCGCTCGCTTCATCGTTTCCGGCATTGCCGATGCTGATCGCCACGCTCTTCAATCTGATCCTCGCCGGCGTTCTCGCCGGTCAGCGCCGTCGCGCACGGTCGGCGGATGCGGACGCGAGCGCCCGCGAAAAGTCGCCGAAGCGCCCCCTCCCCGCGTATCTCTATCTCACGGGACTTATGGTCGGCGCTCTCGCGGTCTCTGCGCTGACGACTCCCGCGCTCGCGGCAACGGGCGCCGGCGTGGACAATCCCCACGCGCACCACGGGGAACTGAACATCCCCGATCACCATCACTGACCTGCGCCCCGTCTTCTCGGAGCTTTCATCATTCAGGAGGTGATGGGGTTACTGGGGCTGGAGTGACTCGGCATGCAGTTTGCTGGTCGCGAAGTCACTTTGGCACCATCACCTCCTGAATGATGAAAGCTCCGCACGCACATGGGTCTCGCGGGGCCCCGGATCAGCCGAACTTGCCGGAAACGTAGTCCTCCGTCGCTTGCACCGACGGCCGCGAGAACATCGTCGTCGTGTCGTCGTATTCGATCAACTTTCCGGGTTTGCCGGTTCCCGCGATGTTGAAGAACGCCGTGCGGTCGGAGACGCGCGACGCTTGCTGCATGTTGTGCGTGACGATCACGATCGTGTAGTCCTGCTTGAGCTCTTCGATGAGGTCCTCGATCGCGAGGGTCGAGATCGGGTCGAGCGCCGAACACGGCTCGTCCATGAGCAGAACATCCGGCGAAACCGCGATCGCCCGCGCAATGCACAAGCGCTGCTGCTGGCCGCCCGACAATCCGGACCCGGGCCGCGCGAGACGATCCTTGACCTCGTTCCAGAGGTTGGCGCCCGTGAGCGCTTTCTCGACGAGGTCGTCGGCATCCGGCTTCGACATGCGACGGTTATTGAGCTTCACGCCCGCGAGGACGTTGTCGCGAATGGACATCGTGGGGAACGGATTCGGCCTCTGGAACACCATTCCCACCTGGCGCCGAACGAGCACCGGGTCGACGCCGGGCCCATAAAGGTTGTTGCCGTCGATGAGGACTTCGCCTTGCACTCTCGCGCCGGGAATGACTTCGTGCATGCGGTTGAGCGTGCGCAGGAACGTCGACTTGCCGCATCCGCTCGGCCCAATGAAAGCCGTCACCGTTCGGGGTTCGATCGTGAGCGTGACGTCTTCGACAGCTTTGAACGCGCCGTAAAAGACGTTCAGATCATTCACTTCGATGCGTTTGGACACGGTGCCTTCCTCAGGGTTCCATCATGGCTCAACGGCCGAGTTTCGGTGAAAAGATCCGAGCGACCAACCTCGCGACGAGGTTGAGGAGCATGACGATCAGGATGAGGGTCAGCGCCGCCGCCCACGCGCGATCGAGGTAGGGTTGCACGTCCGTCCCGGGGTTCGCGTATTGCGTGTAGACGAAAAGGGGAAGCGCCATCATCCGGCCGCTGAACAAGTCGTAATTCATGCTCGACGTGAAGCCCGCGATGATGAGCAGCGGTGCCGTTTCGCCGATGACGCGCGCGATCGCAAGGGTCACTCCCGTCGTGATTCCTGCGATCGACGTCGGAATCACGACTTTCACGATCGTCAGCCACTTGGGCACGCCCAGGGCGAAGGACGCTTCGCGCAATTCGTTCGGCACGAGTTTCAGCATTTCCTCGCTCGAGCGAACGACCGTCGGGACCATGAGCAGGGTGAGGGCGATGGCTCCGCCGAATCCGAAGCGGATGCCGGGATCGTTGAACACGAGCGCGAACAGCGCGAATGCGAACAGCCCCGCGACAATCGACGGGATGCCCGTCATGACGTCGACGAAGAACGTGATCGCTCGAGAAAGGTGCCCGCGGCCGTACTCGACGAGGTAGATCGCCGCGAGAAGTCCTACCGGAACCGAAATGAGCGTCGCCATTCCGGTGATTTCGAGCGTCCCCACGATCGCGTGCAGGGCGCCGCCGGGGAACTGTTCCGTGCCGGCCCCCACGATGTTGCGCATGGATTGCGTGAAGAACGCTATGTCGAATCGCTTCCAGCCGTCGACGACGACCGTGAACACGAGGGAAACGAGCGGAAGCATTGCAATCACGAAGGCCGTCGCCACGAGAGAGGTGACCAATCGGTCTCTCGCCTTGCGTGAACCTTCGACGAGGTAGGAGGTCGTGACGAGGAGCACGTCGAAGAGCACGGTGCCGAGGAAGATGACGGCGACGATGTTGTAGTCGCCGCCCGAGCCGGCGGCAAGGATGCCGTAGACGACGGCGAGCACGGCCCAACTTCCGGCCAGCAGCGCCCACGGCACCCACTTCGGCAGTCTCGCGCTCGTGAGGCTGTTCACGATTCCGGTCGTCACGGTCATCAGTTGGCCCCCGAGAATGCTTTGCGCCGGTTGATGAGCACTCGAGCGGCAGAATTCACGAGAAGCGTGATGACGAACAGAATGAGACCGGTCGCGATGAGCGCATTGACTCCGACGCCGTGTGCTTCCGGAAAGTTGAGGGCGATGTTGCCCGCGATGGTCGGCGGATTCGCGGAGCCCGTGAGCACGAAGTTGATGACGAGAGCGGGCGACAGGACCATCGCGACGACCATTGTTTCGCCGAGCGCGCGCCCGAGACCGAGCATGGATGCCGAGATGATGCCCGGCATCCCGAACGGAATCACCGCGGTCTGGATCATCTCCCAGCGCGTGGCGCCGAGCGCGAGCGCTGCCTCCTCGTGAAGCACGGGAGTCTGCAGAAACACTTCACGGCAGACCGCGGTGATGATGGGCAGGATCATGACGGCGAGCACGATCGCGACCGTGAGTATGGTGCGTCCCGTGCCGGATACGGGCGGCGCGAACAGGGGAATCCAGCCGAGATTGGCGACAAGCCACGCGTAAAAAGGTTGCACGAATGGGGCGAGAACCGTGATGCCCCAAAGCCCGAAGACGACGGACGGGACGGCGGCGAGCAGGTCGACGATGTAGCCAAGTGTTTGCGCGATGCGGCGGGGCGAGTAGTGCGAAATGAAGAGCGCGATCCCGATCGACACCGGGAGGGCCATGAGCAGAGCGAGCGCCGCCGCCCACACCGTACCGAACGCGAGCGGGGCGACGTACTCCCAAAAACTGGTTGGCGCGGTCGGCAGTTCTGCAGGATCGACGAGGAACGCGGGAAGGCTTTGCGCGATGAGGAAGACGGCGACGGCGCCGAGCGCCGTGAGAATCAGGATGCCCGCGGCGAGCGCACTCGAGGCGAAGACACGATCCGCTGGGCGGGATCGGGTCTTCACGGGTGCGCTCGCCGCGGGAGAGGTCACCTGATCGACTCGATCACAGTGGCGACCTTAGCCGACAGTTCGGCGGAGAGTGGCGCTGCACCCGCGGACTTCGCTGCTTCGGCCTGGCCCGCCGGGCTCGCCACGTATTTCGCATAGGCCTTGACGAGAGCTCCGGTCTCCGGGTTCGCGTATTCCTGGCACACGATGAGGTAGCTCACGAGCACGAGCGGGTAGTGGGTTGGATCTGTGGTCGTGCGGTCGAGCGCGATCGCGATGTCGTTGGCACTGCGGCCGTCGACGAGCGGCGATCCGGTCACAACCTGTGCTGCTGCGGCGGCGGAGTAGTCGACGTAACTGTCCCCGACCTTGAGGGAGGCGACGCCGAGCCCGCCGGCGCGGGAGGCGTCGGCGTATCCGATCGTGTTGTGTCCGTTGGTCACGGCACCCACGACTCCGGATGTGCCCTGTGCGGCCTCTCCTCCCGTGTAAGGGAAGGTGTCGGCGGCGGGAGCATCCCAGACCTCGGGCGCAGTCCTCGCGAGATAGTCGGTGAAGTTCTTTGTCGTGCCGGAGTCATCCGAACGGTGCACCGCGGTGATCGGGGCGTGGGGCAATTCGGCATCCGGATTCAGCGCCGTGATCGCAGGGTCGCTCCACATCGTGATCGTGCCGGAGAATATGCCCGCGATGGCCGCAGGGTCGAGTTTCAATGCCGCGACGCCTTCGATGTTGAAGATGAGCGCGATGGGCGAAATGTAGACGGGAATGTCGATCGCTTTCGTGCCCGGAATGCAGGCGGCGAAGTCGCCGGCCAGTTCCTCGGAGCTGAGCGACGAATCCGAGCCCGCGTAGGCCACGCCCCCGCTGATGAAGGCTTTGCGGCCCGCACCCGAGCCGTCGGGTGAGTAGTTGATCGTCACTCGTGGGTTGGCGGTCTGGAATGCGGCGATCCAAACATCGGATGCGCTGCCTTGCGACGATGCACCCGAACCGTTCAATTCTCCTGAGAGCGATTCCGCACCGCCCCCGTCCTGCATTTCGTTCGCCGCACACGACGACAAGAGAACGACCCCGACGACAGCCAGGGCCGCGAGCCTGCTCACACGCAAGGAGTTCACGATTAACTACCTTGCGCGATCAGGGTGAACGCGAGGTGAACAACATCCGAAAGATGGAAGCCGTCAGGCCGCGGGAACAGGTGAATGCGTTTCGACGGCGACGATTCCGGATGCCGGTCGATCCGCCGAGACGTGCAGCACGCTGAACTCGCCCGTCGACAACGATGCCGTCTTTCGCAGCTCCGAGTGGTGCAGTTGCGTGCTTCCAACAATGCCGACCTCGTTCAGGACGGCGGAAATGATTTCGGGAATGACCGGCCCGTGACTGCACAGCACCGCAGGCGATTTCTTGGCGAGCCGGCGATGAACTGTTTTCGCAACCTTGCTCGCGCCGCGTTCGTAGGCATCCTGGCTGATGTCGTCCGTCTGGGCGATGGGCAGTCCCGTAAGCGCGGCGAGGGGTTCGAGTGTTGCGCGGCATCGTGCGGCGGAACTGCTCACGAGTTTGGTCGGACCGAACGCCGCGATCGCGGGGGCGATCATGGTGGCCTGGTCGAGTCCGCGATGCAAGAGGGGCCGAGTCGAATCCGGTCCGTCCCAGTTCTCGGGTGGGACCGCCTTGCCGTGGCGTACGACGATGAGGGCGAATGTGCGATTCGTTCCGGCATCGACCAGTGCCGCGAATCGATCGAGCACTTCTCGGTCGCGTTCGTAACTGAGCGCGGCTTTCGCCTTGTCGAGCGTGAGCCAGTCGAGCGCCGTGATTTCGCTATTGGGCGTGAATGTCGAGGCTGCCAGCATCTCGTCTCCGACCTCCGCCGCCCAATAGTGCACCACTTTGTCGCGGCCACCGCTGAGCGTATACTCGATCGATCCGAGTGGAACACCGAGCGCGACACGAATTCCGGTTTCTTCTTCGATTTCGCGCACGGCTGTTTGCGGCAGCGTTTCGCCGGGATCGACCTTGCCC
>JAHBST010000032.1 GCA_019638975.1 Cryobacterium sp. | reverse complement strand
ACTTTGACGAGTACGTGGTCGCCGGAAGACATCGACTGCGGGTCGAGGCCGCCAGCAGCCCTCACGAGGGCGACGAGCCCGTCGAGGGTGATCCTCTCGGTGGTGCGCGGGTCGTCGACGATGGCCTGCGCGCGGGCGATGTCCTCGGGTCGGATGAAGCGGGGCCCGCCTCGGCGGGGGCTCGTCAACGGATCAAGAGCGCCTATGAGCACTGCGGCGGATTCGGGGTCGGCCTGCCCGGCGTATCCGAACATGCCGTTGGCTTTGCGGAACAAGCGGAATCCGCCCTGAAGGTACTGCTCCTGCTGACGCGCGGCGATCCCTTCGATGTCGTTGAGGTCGCGTTCCGCTCTCGCGTGCTGGAACAGCGCATCCGCGGGGAGCTCGCCGTATCGCGCCAGGAGTTCGGTTGCCAGCTCGCGCAGTCTTTCCGCGGTGACCTCGCCGCCCGGTGCGCCGAGTCCGCGCCGGATCGCATCCGCGCACTCGACGCTGAGCGCACCGCTCGTCACTGCCTGACAAATCGGTTCGTCCCAGGCCGTCTCCACGGGCACTCCGCCGATCTCTGTCACGCCGTTGTCGAGAAGGTCGCGCGTGGCTTCTGCCTCCCCGATGGCATTGCCCAGCGAGACGAGCTGGCTCGCCTCCCGCGCGGTGACCTTGGTGACTTGCTGCAGGAGCTTTTGCGGGGATGCGAACCCGTTGCGTGCGGCAAGCCCGGTATGACCGAACTCGCGGCGCGAGCGACGTGCCACTTGAGCGGCATGCTGGGCCTTCACGAGGCCGAAGGCGCGTTCATGGGCAGCGATGGCGACGCCCAGGTCGAGAATCCGGTCATCGGTGAGCGCGTCGTAGTCATGAGTGCTCGCACCGAACGCCGAGACCGCGGAGGCGGTGTCGACGATCATAGGTGCGAATGTTGACATGCAGTTATTGTTTCAGAATCGAATACTTGTCTGCCACAGTTTGGTGAAATCTTGGGAGAACTGCGTTCCACAGCCGGTTGTGGAGGAGATGAGTTGAAATTGGCTACAGTGGAACCCTGACCCCCTCACCGGATGTGGTGTGGTTTGCGTGTCCTCGATCTGGGCTGCGTGGTTGACTCCGCCGAACGTTTCGTTCGGTCCTCGCGACAACCCTCAACCGCATCCGGAGACCCTGTGCAACGCCCACTGACAACCGCTCCCGCACTCGCAGCACTCGCAGCACTCGCCCTCGTGTTGGGCGGATGCGCGACCGGCGCCGGTCCGATGGCTCCCTCACCGTCGAGCTCAACGACGATCGACAATTGCGGCGTGGAGGTTCCCGTCACCGCGCCGCCGAAACGCGTCATCACCATCAAATCGACATCCACCGAGATGCTGCTCGCGCTCGGGCTCCAGAAACGCATCGTCGGCACGGCGTTCCAGGATGGCCCCGTTCCGGAAAAATGGGCTGCGGCGGCGGCGGGCATCCCGGTTCTCGCCGACAAGGTGCCCTCGCAGGAGGTCGTCCTCGACGCGAATCCGGACTTCATCTACGCCGGATGGGAATCCAACTTCTCCGCGGACGGCGCCGGCATGCGCGCCGATCTTGCCGCGCTCGGCATCCGCAGTTACGTCTCGCCCGCGGCCTGCAAAGAGGCCGCCTATCAACCGAGCCGCCTCACGTTTGCCGACATCGATCACGAGATCGGGGAGATCGCGACCATTTTCGGTGTCGACGACTCCGCGCTCCTGGCCGAACAGCACGCGACGCTCGCGTCGATCAAAAAGGACGACCGGGGCCTCAGCGCACTGTGGTTCTCGTCGGGCTCGGACATTCCCTACGTCGGTGCGGGCATCGGCGCCCCGCAACTCATTCTCGACACGATCGGCGTCCGCAACATCGCCGCCGATGTGAAAGACACGTGGGCGAGTTACAACTGGGAAAGCGTCATCGCCGCGAACCCCGACGTGATCGTTCTCGTGAACGCGAGCTGGAGCACGACCGAGAAGAAGATCGGCGTGCTCGAAAACAACCCCGCCACCGCGCAATTGGACGCCGTCAAACACCACAGGTACCTCATCGTGCCGTTTGCCGCGAGCGAAGCGGGCGTTCGCACCGTGGATGCCGCGGCCGACCTCGCCGCGCAATTGAAGGCACTCGATCTTGGGTGAGGCAGAGAGCGCAACCAGCACAAGCGCGATCGCTTCGCGAAGTTCTCGAAACGGCAGATCAGCGGTTTGGACGGTCGTTCTCGCGGCGACCCTTTTGGCCTCGATCACGTTCGCCGTCACCTTCGGCCCGGCGAACATCACGCCCATGGATGTCTGGGGCTCGATCCTCCACCACCTCGGGCTCGGCGGTTCGCCGCTCAGCACCCTGCGCGACAGCATTGTGTGGGATCTGCGCCTTCCGCGCGTGCTCACAGCCGGCGCGGTCGGGGCCGGACTCGCCCTCGCCGGGGTCGTCATGCAATCGATCACGCGCAATCCGCTCGCCGACCCCTATCTTCTCGGGCTCTCGTCGGGCGCTTCGCTCGGAGCCGTCGCCGTGTTGCTCCTCGGCAGCGCGCTCCTGCTCCCAGTGGCCGCATTCGCCGGAGCCGTGCTCGCTCTCGCCGCCACGCTCGTGCTCGCGGGAGCGTTCGGTCACATCACCCCGAGCCGTACCGTGCTCGCGGGAATCGCCGTCTCGGCCCTTGCGGCCGCAATCACGAGTCTCATCATCTTCTGGACGGTCACGGGTGACTCGTACCGCGAAATCCTCGGCTGGCTGCTCGGCTCCCTCGCGGGCGCTCACTGGCCCGCGGTCGGCATCGCCGCCACCGCGATCCTCATCGCCGGAATCCCGATCGCGTTGAGCGGACGCGTACTCGACGCATTCGCGTTCGGCGACACCTCAGCGGCAACCCTCGGCGTCAACGTTCCCGCCACTCGATGGATCATGCTCACAGCGTCCGCTCTTCTCACTGGCGCGATGGTGTCGGTGAGCGGCGCGATCGGATTCGTCGGCCTCGTCCTTCCCCACGCGGTGCGGCTGCTCGTGGGGCCGCGCCACCGGCTCTTGCTTCCGCTTTCCGCGCTCGTCGGAGCTAGCTTCCTGATCTGGGCCGACACGGCGGCGAGATCGCTCTTCGATCCGCGCGAACTCCCCGTCGGAATCATCACCGCCATCATCGGCGCGCCCGTGTTCGCCGTCCTCCTGGCGCGCAGACGGATGTCGTCGTGAGCGGCCTCGAGATCGAGCGCGTGACGGTGCGCCTCGACGGCAACCTCGTCATCGACGGCATCGACTGCACCGCGCCGCCGGGTGCCGTCACCGCACTCATCGGGCCGAATGGCGCGGGCAAATCCACGCTCCTGCACGCGCTCGCCGTCGTGCTCTCGGCCGAATCAGGCGTCATCCGGTTCGACGGCGACGAGCTATCGGCGATGCCGCGCCGCCAGCGCGCTCTCACGATCGCCCTCGTCGAGCAAGGCGCCACGACCGAGCTCGCACTCACGGTCGCGGATGTCGTCGCGCTCGGCCGCATCCCGCACCTCGGAATGTTCGGCGAGGAGACCGCCGCCGATCGCGAGATCGTCACCGACGCGCTTCGCGTCGTCGGCATGGAAACCTTCGCGACGAGGGACGTGACCGCGCTGTCCGGAGGCGAGCGCCAGCGCGTTCTCCTCGCGCGCGCCCTCGCGCAAGACCCCGCTTTGCTTCTGCTCGATGAACCGACGAACCACCTCGACATTTCTGCGCAATTGGAAACGCTCACACTCCTCGGCGACCTCGCCTCGCGAGGAGTGACCGTCATCGCGGCTCTCCACGACCTCACGCTCGCCGCGGGTTGGAGCGACCACGTCATCGTTCTCGATCACGGCCGCGTCGTCGCATCCGGACCCACGACGTCGACGCTCACGCCCGAGCTCATCGGCGAGGTCTACGGCGTGCGTGCCGAAGTGATCGAACGGCCGGGCGAGCGACCGACGATCGCGTTCACTCGGATCGACTGATACCTCGCACGCGACGCCACATCGAAGGCGGTACGAGAGCGGCAATAATCCGAGCGCGGGGTCGTGCCGAACGTCGGAGCGAGCGCAACAGCCACGCCACCGATTCGGCCACATCGCTGCCCGAGCGGCCGCCGAAGTTCCGGGCGAAGCTCTCCCCCTCCACACGCTCCAGAACCGCCTCGAGTGCGGCGTTGCCCCGGTCGTCGAGGCGAGCGGATGCCGAAATCGTTCCGGCGACCTCCCGCGGTGTGGCCGTCGCGCTGATCGCGACGCCGAGATCGTCCGCGCTGTGAAGGATTTCGCGCCACCCGGTCTCGGCGATGGGCGACCCGCGAACGAGCTTCGCCATCCTGATGCGTCGCTGGAACACCCTCACGATGGCGGGCGAGACGAGAAGCGCAAGAATCGCGATACCGCAAAGGGCAAACCACAGCCACACTGCGATTGCGGGTTGACCACTGCCGTTCGTTTCGCTACCGCCTGCGGTCCCGGGCGCGTCACTCGGGTTCGGCGCGTTCGTCGCGGATGCCGTCGGCGCCGGAGTCGGCCCCGGCGTCTGGGTGATCGGCACGCCCGGCGTTCTCTCGTCTGCGTAACTCGGCACGAAGCCCCGGCCCGGAGTCGGTTCGAATCGAACCCACCCGATTCCCTCGAAATACAGCTCAGGCCACGAGTGCACGTCGCGCGTCGTGACGCGGTAACGAGTGACTCCGTCGACGGCGGCGGGCTGCTTCTGTCCGGGAAGGAACCCGACGGCAACCCGCGAAGGGATTCCCAGTGTGCGGGCCATGACCGCCATGGCCGACGCGAAGTGGATGCAATACCCGCTTCGCGCTTGCAGGAATTGTGCGACAACCTCCATGCCCGTTCCGTCGTAGCCGTTCTCGCCGGGAGCGGTTTCCGAGTATTCGAATAGGCCGTCTCGGAAGAAGCTCTGGAGGGCGACCGCTTTGCCGTAATCGGTCGTGGCCGAAGCGGTGACGGCACGCGCCTCGGTTCCGATGATCGGTGGGATTCCCGTAGGCAAAACGAGATATTGGTTGAAGTCGTCGGGAATCACGCGACCTGCCGCCGACAATTGGGCTGGCGTCGGTTCGACGACGAGGCTGCGCGCGGTGAACTCCTCGCCCCTGGCAAGCCGTTCGGGACTCGTGAAAGTGAGATCGGCCGCATTCCAGAACCAGTCGCCCGCCAAGCCGTCCACGGACATCACGGGATACGGGACCGGCAACCAGGGACTCGCGAGGTTTCCGACATCCACCTCGGTCGTTTCGTCCGTTACGCGCACTGCCGCCGCGAGACCCGGAGGCGGACCCACGTTTTCGGGGCGATTCTCCCGATCGATCACGGGTTTGTCCGGTCGCCAGGATTCCGCCGCGAAATTCTGAAGACTCACGAGTCGCAAATAGGTGGGCTCATTCGAGGACGTGCTGTACGTCAGAATCGTGCGCGGCACAGTCGTGCGAAGGTCGTCCCCGAGCCGTAGAACCGGATTCACTCCTGCGAGATAGCCCCCCATCGCATTGCTGTCGGCATCCGAATCGTCGATGGCCGGCAGGGCAAGAGGAGCGAGGACGGCGACGATCACCGCGACCGCGCCAAGCCCGAATGATCGCGCCGTTTGCGGAAATGGCTCCCCCGCACGCAAGAGAACGAGCCACGCGACGATCGCGAGAAGGAGGACGAAAACGTCGCTGTGCAAAACGCCGGTTGTCGCAGGAATTCCGAGGATGACCGCGAGCGTGATCGCGGCAAGCGCAGGGCGACGCCAACTGACCGCAACGAGGTCGGCGACCACGGCGGTCGACGCAACTCCCAAGCACAAGAGGAAAAGAATTCCTGCGGTGACGGATGCCGGAACCGATTGCTCCGAAATCGACTGCACCCCCGCCCGCGCGAGATCGCCGAATGTCGCAAGAGAAGCGAAGGACGGGATCACCACGAGGTACGCGGACCGTGCCGCGAACATGGCCGTGAGCATTCCCCCGGCGGCCAGAAAGCCTGCGAGCGCTGGTGCCCACGGCCGCGAGGTCGTTCCGCGAGCGATGGCCGCGGCCGCGAGCGTCGCGAAAGCGATCCCCATGATCGGAAACCACCAATCGAATCCGGACAGCACGGTGTGCAATCCGGCGATCGCAATGGCGAACGACACGACGAGCGGAATGCTGATTCGCCAGGCGGAACGCCGCCGCGCGCGCTCTCGCGCGCTCTCGCTACGCTCCGACACGCCCGGAACCCGTTCCGGCGGCGGTCAACCATGCCTCCGAAAAATCGTCGGTAGGCCCTACCGCGACACACACCCATCCGGCGTCCCGCAATGCGCCGGTCACGACGTCGTTGTGCGGGTTGACGATAAAGGCGATTGCGGTGTCGAATTGGCCCCGCTGGGAAACCAGTCGATCCAGAGTGCGCGCTTCGGCATCCGCGATGAGCGCGAAAATCGACCCGCGGGATTGCCCGGGATCGGGCGAGCCCGGCAAGAGCCTCGACGTCGCGGCTCCTTGCACGAGCTCGACCGCCGCGAGCGATTCGAGGAAATCGTCCTCGTGCTCGGGACTTGCCACTTGCCGATATCCGGTCTCGGCGATGTCGACAGAGAATCCGAGCTCCCGCAAATGAATGGCGAGCGAAGCGGTGAAGGCGATGACCCACTCAAAGCTGTCGCTCTCCGGCTGGTCGACCGTGGGAGCCACGGCGTCGCGATACCCCGCCCGGCGGGTCTCGACGAGGATGCAGGCCTGTGCGTGGCTCCGCTGCTCCTCGAGCCGCACCATCAATTCTCCGTGACGAGCTGTCGCCTTCCAATGGATGCGCCGCAACGGATCGCCCTGCCGGTATTCGCGCGTCGTGAGTTCGTCGTCCGCGCTCGTGTTGCGCCGCAATCGTGCGCGCGCCGAGCCGTCATCTGCCGCAACCGATTGTCCCGTCACAGGAAGTTCCACCGCCCGTGGGGTCACGACGAGCTTGTGGAACCCCCCCACGACGATCTCGCTGCGCGCTAACCGGAACGGGTCGGAGACTTCCACGACGAGCGGGCCCACCTCGAAAATCCCGCGCAGGGGAGGGTTCAGAACATAGTCGACGACGATCGAACTGGATGCGCCGAGCGTCCCGCGGTTGCGAGCAAGCGGAGCAAGGCGTTTGACCTCGGTACCGAACGGAAACCACGGCCACTCGTCCCGCCATGTCGCTTCACCCGTTCGCTGGGCCGCCAGGTTTCGCACTTCGACGGCCACGGAAAGCGGCACGCCCGCGTGAGCTACCGCGGGCGAGAAACGGCGGGCGACCGACATCCGGTGCCGACGAAAGCGCACGAACACGAGAGCGCTGAGGGGCAGCGCGATGAGGAGAACGCCGATATACAAGAGCTCGCTTCGCGGCAGAACATAGGCCGCTCCCACCAGAATCGCTCCGAAAACCACGAGCGCGCGTCCCCGGTTCTGCAGTGAGCTGCGCAGTGGCCGTCGAGTCGAACCGCGTCGCGCTCGTCGCAAACGGTGATCCCGGCGGCGTGACATGTCCGATCGTCAGGCGGACGCGCCGGTGCCGAGGGGGACGGCCGTCCCTGCGACGACGCGGTGGATGATGTCCGCAATGCTGTTGGCCTGGAACGCGGAACCGGCCCCCGCGACTCGCGCGGAAGCGATCAACCGGTGACCGAGCACGGGCACCGCGAGCGCATCGATGTCGTCGGGGAGCACGAACTCCCGGCCGTCGAGCGCGGCTCGTGCTTTCGCCGCGCGAATGAGGTGCAGCGTGGCCCTCGGGCTCGCGCCGAGCCGAAGCTCGCGGTCGCGGCGCGTCTCCTGCGCGATGCTGACGGCATATTGCTCAACCGCTTCGGACACGAAGATCCCACGGACGAGACCGATCATCGCGGTGAGTTGTTTGAGATTCACGACGGGTTCGAGAAGATCGAGGGGACTGGAAGTTTCCCGCCGCTGCAGCATCGCAAGTTCTGCGGCGTCATCCGGATATCCCATCGAAATGCGGATCATGAATCGATCGCGTTGCGCTTCAGGCAACGGGTAGGTGCCTTCCATTTCGACCGGATTCTGCGTCGCCACGACGGTGAACGGCCGGGCGAGAGGATACGTCACGCCGTCGACGCTGACTTGGCCTTCCTCCATGCTTTCGAGCAGCGCCGATTGCGTTTTAGGGCTGGCGCGGTTGATTTCGTCGCCGATCACGATATTCGCGAACATCGGCCCGGGCTTGAACTCGAACTCCCGCTGGCCCTGATTGAACACGGAGACTCCCGTGACATCCGAGGGAAGCAAATCCGGAGTGAACTGGATGCGATTGACCGTGCAGTCGATCGAGCGCGCGAGCGCTTTGGCGAGCATGGTCTTTCCGACGCCGGGAACATCCTCGATCAACAAGTGTCCTTCAGCCAGAACGGTTACGAGGGCGAGTTCGACCGCTTCGTGCTTTCCGTCGATGACGGTCTCCACGCTCTGCAGGATGTCTCGGGAGAAAGCATGGAATTCTCCGAAATCAACCGTGTCACTTGACTTGGCCACCGTTCACCTCACTGTCGAGTAGTGACTCGGGCGGGTTCGCCCGAGTCATCATTCTGTACCAATCGTCCGTCATGCAAATCTCGCGACCGCGCGCTTGCTCCGCCTCACAAGAGAGGGCGGCAATAGTGCGGCCCTTATCCGAGTACCCTCATCGACGCTCGTGCGGAGGCAAGCGACGACCGTGGAAAGATCTTTCGCGAGTTCCGGACCGTGGAGCGCACCGAGCGCCTTGTCCGCCGCGGGCCGACCGTAGCCCTCCATCTCCACCGCAGCCCGGATCCTTTCGAGAGCCTCCGCGCTTCCTCCACTCATTCCCTTCACGCGCTGCAGCCGTGCAACGACGCCTCGCGGCGTGAGTGTCGGCCCGAGGCCGATGCCGACATCTTCCGCTGTCTCGAGAAGTTCGCGCCACGCGGATTCCGCCGTGCCCGTTCCCGAGGCCAGCCCGCGCATTCGGCGGATTCGGCGTCCGGCCCGAACCATCGCGGGAATGAACAGCACGACAATGAGCGCCGCGAGAACTCCGCCGATCGCGAAGAGGCTCGACGACTCGCCGCTCGTCAGCCAGCGCGCGACCGTCGGGCCTTCGTCGATTTGGGGGCCCGCGCCGCTGTGGTCGCCCGTCGACGGCGAACCCGACCCCGTGCCGGGCACCGGAACCGGGGGAACGCCTGCGGTCGACTGGTTCGCGTAGTCGGGAACGGATCCGCGGCTCGGAGTCGGTTCGAACCGCACCCAACCGATACCGCTGAAATAGAGTTCCGGCCACGCGTGGAGATCGGCCGTCGTGACCTCGAAAATGTGGCGTCCCTGATCGTCGCCGTTCTTCAAATGCCCGGGTTGAAAACCGACGATGATGCGGCTCGGAATCCCCAGTTCGCGCGCCATGACCGCCATCGCGGATGCGAAGTGGATGCAGTATCCGCGGTGCTGTTCGAGGAACGCGGCGACGTACTCGACACCCGTGCCGTCATAGTCATCCGTCACCGGCGCGACTTCCGAATATTCGAAGGGAGCCGACCGCAAGTATTGCTGGATGGCGAGCGCTTTCTGGTAATTGCTGGTTTCCCCCGCGGTCACTCTGGCCGCCGTCGTCGCGATGATCCTGGGAGTGTCGGGCGGTAGGGACAAATAGTCGTGCAGCCCGGCCGGAACAGTGGTGCCCGCGGCGAGCAATTGCGCGGGCGACGGCGCGATTTTCACGCTCGAGACCGTGTAATTCTCGCCCCGCGCGAGAGTGAGGTTGCTCGCGATGGTCAAAGAATTCGGAAGGTACTGCCACGATCCGGTCAGACCCGTGACGCTCGACGCCGGATACGGAATCGGCAACCATGGGCTGACCAGATTCGCGACGTGGATATAGGTGACTTCCTTCTCGGTATTCACGCCGACTGCGAGCCCCGGAGGACGCGGCATGTCGACGGGCCGATTGTCCGTGTCGAGGAAGGGCTGGCTCGGGCCCCAGTCCTTGCTGAAGAAATCGGACACTTCGACGAGTCTCAAATACTCCGGCTGATCCGACACCGTGCTGTACGTCAACGCGACATGCTTGTCGTTCTCCCTCAAATCGTCGCCCAAATGCAGCATCGGGTTGACGCCCGTGGCGACGCTCGGGCCGAGACCGCTGTTCGTCGCGGTGATGTCCGTGCTGGGCAACCATCCCGGCACGACGAGACCGCTGATGACCGCGACGGCGCCGACTGCGAGAACCGGGACGTATCGCTTGGGGCGCTCAGCGAGGAGGAGGGCCAAATACGCAAGCGCACTTCCGGCAAAAAACCAGCCGTCCGTCGCACCTTCCGGGGTCATCCCGGGAACGAGGAATATTGCGGCGAGCGGAAGGCCCACGAGAGCGGGCAGCCGAAGCGAAAACGCGAACAGTTCGCCCAGAAGCGCGAGCGTTCCGACACCGAGCGCGAGGACGAAAGAGATCGATTCGTCGGCGTTCGCGGGAACGTTTTGCCACGTAATGGAGTAGCCCGCATCCCGCACGAGCGTCGCGAACCGTGCAAAGGTCTCGCCCGTGGGGATGAAACCCCACAGCGAGACATCCGACGCGAACCGAATGACGATCGTGATTCCGAGCGCCACGGCGGCAACGGGGGGCGCCAGCACGCGAGCGGCGATCGGCACCCGTGGGAGGATCGCGCGCACGATCGCCCCCGTCGCGAACACGACGACGCTCAGGCTCAGCGAAAGGACCCACCATGCGGCACCCTCCAGGATGGTGTGCAAACCCCCCAGCGTCACGCCGAAGACGACAAGAAGGAGCGCCGCCCGCGCGAGATCGGTGCGGTTGAACCTCGGGGCGCGCGGCGCGCGGGCGGTCTCAGACATGTGCGGCACCGACGATCGCCGACTCGAGTGAGCGCCACGCCGCGAGCACCGATTCGTCCGGCGCGATCCGGTGCACTCTCCACCCCGCTCCCTCGAGCTTCTCATCGAGAGACTTGCTCGCGGGGCCCAACAGAAACGCGACAGCGACGTCGAACGAACCGCGTTGCTCGATGAGTGCGTCCACGATCTCGTTGTCGGCCGAATCCATGACGGCAAACACGCAACCCGAGCTGTTCGGACCTTGAGACGACAACCGGAGAGCCGGTCCCTCCTGATAGCTGAGCCGGATGCGCGCAAGGCTCTCCACGAAATCATCGGTATGGCTCGCATCCGCCAATTGGCTGACGGCGGTCTCGACAACGGAAACGCGCAAACCGTTTCGGATGAGGTGGTCGCGCAGGGAAGCGATCATGCTGAGCGCCCACTCGAAGCGATCGCTCTCCGGGCGGTCGGTCGATTGGGTGCGGGAGACGTCGCGCCAGTTTCCCCTGCGCGTGTCCACGACGAGAACCGCTTCCGCGTGGCTGCGCTTCTCATCCTCGCGGACCATGAGGTCGCCGTGATGGGCCGACGCCTTCCAGTGCACGCGTCGGAGGGCGTCTCCCGGCCGGTAGTCGCGCGTCATGATGTCATGCTCGCCGGCGAGCGCGCGATGCTGAAACAGTCGAGCGGATCCACTATCGGATGCGATGTCGACGGCGCCCTGATCGAGGTCCACGGTTTCCGGAGCAACCGTCACGCGCTGGCGGTCGCCGACCGGAAAATCGCCTCGCGCGAGACCGAACGGATCGACGACTCGGATGACGAGCGGCCCGAGTTCGGCGATTCCCCTGCGTGGCGGCACGAACGCGTACTGCAGGGAGAAGTGTGCGCCAGCGGCGATCGCCAGAAGCCCCTGACTGCGGGTCTGACCGGGACTCCACGGCAAAGTGTCCGTCCAATGGCCCGCCGCGGATTTCACGGACGCCGTGTTCACCAATCTCAATTGGGCCGAGCCCGTGCTTCCGGCGCTCACGATCGCGGGCGAGGAGAACCGCGCGACACTCAGCCTCGGGCGGCTGCGCGCGACGAGGGCGAGCGCCAGAAGCGGCGGGATGCCGCAAAAACTCGCGAGAATCAACAGCTCCGGCCATCCGGCGATGTAGGCGGCGCTGAAGGCCACGACGGCCGCTCCGATGAGCGCGCCGCCGCGAAGCGTCAGGGTGACGTTCCTGCCGCGCCGTTCGTGAACCGCTGTGTTCATCGCACTCCGTTTGAGCCCGGGAAAGCCCCGCAAGCCAATACTCTTCCATTCTCGTATAACGACGCGCAGTGAGTTCTCCGATACCCTTTCCCCATGCGCCTCCGCACCGTCGCGGCATCCGCTCTGATCGCACTGCTCGCCGCGGTCATCAGTGGCGGCCTGACACTCACCGCATCCCCCGCGTCGGCATCACCGCAGGACTTCACGTTCACGTCGATGACCGCGGACTATTACCTCGGGCGAGACGCCGGCGGCAACGCGACCTTGCGCACGGTGGAAACGCTCGTGGCGGTATTCCCCGACTTCGACCAGAACCACGGAATCGAGCGGGCGATCCCCTTGAAGTACGGCGAGGCCGACCTGCATCCGGAAATCCGATCGGTGCAGGACGGTGACGGCCGATCTCTTCCCTACTCTCGCAGCGACTCCGACGGTTTCGCGGTTTTGCGTATCGGCAGCGCCGACCGTTACGTGCACGGAACCATGACCTACCGCATCGAATACACCGAACAGAACGTGATCGGCTCTTTCGCCGACACCGCCTCCGATGAGTTCTATTGGGACGTCAACGGTACGGGGTGGGCGCAGCCCTTCGGAACCGTCACCGCGATCGTCCACTTGGGTGACGGAATCGAGTCTTCGCTGACCGGAAATTCCGCGTGTTACTACGGTTACAGCGGCAGCACCGATCGCTGCGACATCGTCACATCGGGGAACACGTTCACGTCGACCGTGAACGACCTCAATCCATACCAGACGATGACGATCGCGATCGGCTTCGATCCTTCGACTTTCGTCGACCCGCCACTACTGAAAAACAACTGGGTTTTCGCTGTTCTCCCGTGGATTCTTCTCGGCATTACGGGGCTCGCGTTCCTCTTCGTCCTGTCGCTGCGAATCTTCGTGTGGCGGGATGCCCGGGGACGAGGCATCATCATCCCCGAGTACAGCCCGCCGAATGATGCATACCCGATGCTCGCCGCCGAATTGCTCCAACGGCAGGGTTCCGCCTTGCCCGCTCAAATCGTGCGATTCGCGGTCGCGAGGGTTCTCGCGATCCGCGAGTATCCGAAGCAATCGACCAATAAGCGATACACGCTCGAACTGCTCGCCGGATGGCCCGCCGCGCCCGAATCGGAACAGTGGGTGCTGCATGACCTGTTCGGCACCCTCGCCGTGGGGCGGCGGATGACGCTCGACGGCAGCGACAGAGCTCTTGGCGACCGGCTGGCCGCGCATCGGAACAACATGTACCAGGAGGTTCGGACGAGGGGCTGGCGCGCCCGCCCCGCCACTCGCGCACCGCGCCTCCTGGGCTGGTCGACGTTTGTCACTGCGGCAGCGGCCGTCACCATCTGGATCGTCGCGAACGTGAACGACGTCAATGCGCCTCAAATCTGGATGGCGGCACTCTTCTGCAGCATCGGCTGGATCGTCGTCCTCTCACTTGCGGTCCCGCCCTACCTCATCACAGTCAAGGGCGCCGAAGTGCGCGACTATCTGCTCGGCGTCCGCGACTACATCAAGCTCGCCGAAGTCGATCGCATCCGCGTTTTGCAAGCGCCGGGGACTGCGGAGCGCATCGACGTCACGGATCAATCCGCCATCATCAAGCTGTACGAGAAACTTCTGCCGTATGCCATGATTTTCGGCCTCGACAAGGAGTGGATCGACGAACTCGGTCGGCGCTACGACGTCACCGAACAACCCGAGTGGTACAGCGGCGGCGCGAACTTCGGCGGCGTCGTCGGATTCAACACGGCGATCGCGGCAACCAGTTTCTCGACTACTCCCCCGCCTGCGTCGAGCGGATCGTCGTGGAGTTCCTCCGGCGGAAGCAGCAGTTTCTCGGGTGGTTCGAGTGGAGGCGGATCGTCCGGTGGCGGAGGCGGCGGCGGGGGCGGAGGCGGCTGGTAGCCGTTTCGCCCGGCGGTCAGCGCGTGGAGCGTGCGCGGCCGTCCTCGACTCCCTGCCGGTAGGCCTCATCCGCACCGAGCCGAAAGAGGTCCTCCTCGAGCGGACGAACGATCGAGCGCGCTCCCGGTTCGTCGATGTCGCCGACGAGATGGCCGATCCCGCGGATGACGGCGACGGGCGTTCCCGTCGCCTTGCCCTTCACGAGATCCGCCGCTCCCGCGATTTCGTCCGCGACCGCGATCACGGTCGCTTCGAGCGTGCGGCCGCCGGCATCCGTGCTGCCGCGCAAGTCGTCGAGCACGCGCACGCCCGCGGCGCCGATAGAGACATCCGTTTGCCCCAGCCGCCACGCCCTGCCGAGAGTGTCGGAAATAACGACTCCGATCCGCAATCCGGTCGCAAGGCGCAGAGCCGCGCATACGGCCCGCGCTGATGCGTCCGGATCGACGGGCAAGAGAAGCACGGTGCCCTCTGGCGTGTTGCTCGAGTCGACTCCCGCTGCGGCGAGCACGAGGCCCTGGCGATTCTCGACGATTCGGGTGACACCGCCGGCGTGCGCTTTCGTCGCGACGACGCGCACGGTCTCCGCCGTGATGGCGTCTTCCCGGTCGGCGGCGACGATCTGACGACCTTCCGCTTTCGAGACGATCTTGCTCGTCACGACGACGATATCGCCGTCCTCGAGCGGGGTGCTCTCGCGCGACGTCACGGCCGCCACGACGATCGCCGGCAAGTCGTCGCCCGCGACGATCTCGGGGATTCCGCCGACACCCCAACCGCTGAATGAGCTCATCACCGCGCCAATCCGGGGAACACGTCCCGCGCAAACACATCGATCCACTCGCGCTGATTCCGGCCGACGTTGTGAAGGTAGATCCGATCGAAACCCAGATCTAGGTATCGCTGGATGGATGCCCGATGCACGTCGGGGTCTGCAGACACGACCATGCGCCCTTCGAAATCTTCGGGCCGCACGAGTCGCGCCAATTGTTCGAATTCGAACGGCGAGCGGATGTCGGAGCGCGGGAACCGCAAGCCGCCATTCGGCCATTCGCGCATCGCGTTCGCCATGGCCTCCTCGTCTGTGGGAGCCCAGCTCACGTGCAATCGCAACACTCGAGCGCCCGGCGCTCGGCCGGCCTCTCGGGCACCCTCGTCGAACCGCGTGAACAAGGCCGCGATCCTCTCGATCGGCGCACCATCCACGATGATGCCGTCGACGGTGCGCCCCGCGCGTTTCGCCGTCACGGGGCCCGAAGTCGCAACGAAAATCGGCGGCGCCTCGGAGGGCATCGTCCACAAGCGCGTCGACTCGAGCGTGAAGTACTGGCCCGCATGCTTCACGTCGCGGCCCGCGAGCGAACCCGCGAAGAGTTTGTGGATCACCTCGACCGCTTCGAACATCCGATTGATGCGCTCCGCGGTCTCCGGCCAGTGCGTGCCCGTGATGTGTTCGTCGATCGCTTCGCCGGAGCCGATCCCGAGCCAGTGACGTCCCGGATAGAGCGCCGCGAGCGTCGCGCTCGCTTGCGCGACCATCGCCGGATGCCAGCGAAAGCTCGGTACGGTCATCCCGGTTCCGAGATCCCCCGTCGTCACCTGGCCGAGCGCGCCGAGCACGGGCCAGGAGAACGCGGCTTGCCCTTGCCGAGGAACCCACGGCTGGAAACGATCCGCCGCCATTGTTCCGCGGAATCCGCGACTCTCCGCGAGCGCCGCGAACTCGAGAACCTCTGCCGGCTCGAACTGGTCGAGCGCGGCGGCATAGCCGATGTGGGGTGCAAGAGACGACACGTGACTATTGTTGCCGTTTGCGCGTTTGAGCGCTGCCGGAGTGCGCGTGAAGTGCGCTCACGCGCTTCCGTCCTTCTCGGCGCGTTTGTGCTCGAGTTCCGCCTCGAGCTTGCGGATGCGCTCAGCGCGCTCGTGCGAGGCGATCTCGCGCTCGAGCGCCGCGAGTTCCGCCGCGGCATCCCGAACCCGGTGTTCGGGCCGATAACTGTCGGACGGCGCGCCGCTCGCACTTTCCGGCTCGGCCCATCGACGTGGGTCCCCGAAGGAACCGCGATCAGCGCGCACGACATACTCGCGCCCGATCGTGAACCACAGGATTCCGCCGATGAGCGGGATCAGGATCACGATGATGATCCAGGCGAATTTCGGCAAGTGCTTCACTCGCGATTGGTCGATCGTAATCATGTCCACGAGCGAGCCCACCATGAGGATCAGCGAGACGAACGGGAGCACGAGATACATGCTCGCCAGTCTAGGGAATAACGGATGCATAACTCCCTCGACTTCGAGGCATCCGGACGTTGCACGCCGTGCGATTCGCGCAGTACGGTGTAACCCGCGCTACAAACGAAAGGAGGCCAGCGTGTTCGCAAAATTCATTCCGGGAATCTCCCGTTCGACCGTCGGCTTCCGCGGCGCTCTCACCGCCTAGGCGGATTCGGCACCTCGCGATCGCGCTGACGCGCCGCGAGCGAAGGTCGCGCTGAGGCAACTCTCGGCACGGCATCCGCCGACGACCGCGGTCGATTGCCCCACGTCGGGCCCACTGGCCCCACTTGCACGATCCCTCGTGCAGGACATCCGACGACCGTCTCGATCATCCGACCGGGGCGGCACCCCCGGCGACACCGTTGCGCGAGTGCGCGAGCATCCCCGAAACACCGTCGCCACCCACAGTAAGGAAAAACAATGGAAGCAACACTTCAACACGAAGTGCAGCGCGAGTCGGTGAGCCGCGAATCGTCGCAGCGACCCGTCAGGCGCGTCGGTCTCGTCGACCGTGCAGCCTTGCACGTCGGCGTGGCCCTCGTGGCCTGGGGACGGCGCCCCGTGACGGTCGAGTCGCGGGAGCGGCGAGCGAACCGGGTCGAACTGCACCTCGCAGCCCTCGGACGCGAACTCGCGGCCGAGCGGATGCACTACCTGGAGGCAACGCAGCGATGATGCGCGCCAAACGCGCGCCACCGCACACCACCGCACTCGTTGCCGCACGCGAAGGCCGTCGTGGGAGATCGTCTCCCGCGGCGGCCTTCGTCGTGTTCAAGCAGCACGCGAGCTGAGGCAGCACGCTCTACGACGCCGCACTCGGACTGCGGCGAGCGCGCGACGCCGCACGGGGCTAGGCGAGCGCGCGAAGCCTTGGCGCGAGATCCCGCTCGAACTGTTCGAGGAACCGGTTCTGATCGTGTCCCGGCCCATGGAATACGAGGTGATTGAAGCCCGCATCGATGTATTCGCGGATGTCGGCGACCACGGCGTCCGGGTCTGAGCCGACGATCCAGCGCGAGGCGATTTGCTCGATGGGCAAAGCGTCCGCGGCTTTCTCCATCTCGATCGGATCGTCGATGTCGTGCTTTTGCTCCTTGCTGAGCGCGAGAGGGGCCCAGAATCGCGTGTTGGCGAGCGCGGCATCCGGATCCGTGTCGTAGGACAGCTTGATCTCGATCATGCGGTCGATCGACGCGGGGTCGCGGTCGGCGGCCTCGGCCCCTTCCGCGACGGCGGGGATCAACTCCTCGGTGTAGAGCGACATGCCCTTGCCCGAGGTGCAAATGAATCCGTCGCCCTCGCGGCCGGCGAAACGCGCGACGAAGGGGCCGCCCGCCGCGATGTAGACCGGGACCGGAGTGTCGGGACGATCGTAAATCGACGCGCCGTGGGTCGAGTAGAACTCTCCCTCGAAGTCGACGCGATCCTCCGTCCACAATTGCCGCATGAGCCGAATCGCTTCGCGAAGCCGACCGAAGCGCTCCTTGAACTCGGGCCACTCCTGTTCGCCCGGACCGCGGAATCCGGTCGCGATCTCGTTGAGCGCCTCCCCCGTGCCGACGCCGAGAAGAATGCGACCCGGATACAGGCATCCCATCGTCGCGAACGCTTGCGCGATCACCGCGGGGTTGTATCGGAACGTCGGCGTCATGACGGATGTGCCGATGCAGATGGTCTTCGTGCGCTCGCCGACCGCGGCCATCCACGCGAGTGAGAACGGCGCGTGCCCACCCTCGTGGCGCCATGGTTGAAAGTGGTCGCTCACCGTGACCGTTTCGAATCCGTGCCGCTCGGCGGCGACCGCGTACTCAACGAGATCGCGGGGCGCGAATTGCTCCGCGGAGGCTTTGTAGCCCAACTTCAAGGGAAGCATTCTCAGCCGTTCGTGGTCGGGGTTTGCAGGTATTCGGCGACCGCTTTCGGAACGTACGGGCTCACGTCTCCGCCGAGAGACGCCACTTGGCGCACGAGCGAACTCGACACGTGCGCGTGTGCGGGATCCGGCAGAAGGAAGATCGTCTCGACGCCCGCAAGATTGCGGTTCACGATCGCCATGGGGGTTTCATACGCGACATCCACTTGCGAGCGAACGCCTTTCACGAGCGCGATCGCGCCGACGTCGGTGCAATAGTCGACGAGCAGGCCGACGCTCCATGACATGACTTTGATGTTGGAAGGCAACCCCGCTTCGGCGATCGAGCGCTCGATGAGCGCGACGCGTTGCGCGACGGGGAGGAGTGCCGTCTTGTCGGGATTGTGGACGACGAGAACGTGGAGTTCGTCGAACAAAGTCGCGGCACGATCGATGACGTCGAGATGCCCGAGTGTGATCGGGTCGAATGACCCCGGAACGACGGCGATCCTGTGCATCCCCCAACCCTATCGTTCGTAGCTTTCATCATTCAGGAGGTGATGGGACGAGAGTGGTTGCTGTGGTCTGGCATTGATGGGTGGCCGTCCCACCAGCACCACTGGCACCGCTACCTCCTGAATGATGAAAGCACAGGGGTCAGGATTTGGCCAGGAAGTCACGCTCGGCCTCATCGAGGCGACGGTCGAGCGCCTCGCGCAGCGCCGAATGCCTCGCGAGCGTCGGATCGTCGGCGAGCACGAGGCTGGCGAGTTCGCGTGCCTCCAGAATGAGTTCGCCGTCCTTCACGACACGCAAGAGCCGGAGGCTCGAGCGCCGACCGGACTGCACGCTGCCGAGCACATCGCCTTCTTGCCGCAATTCGAGGTCCTTTTGCGCAAGCTCGAAACCGTCGAGCGTCGCGGCGACAGCCTCGACGCGTTCGCGCGCAGGCGTTCCCGTTTCCGCAGCCGTGACGAGCAAACACAACCCCGGCACGCCTCCGCGACCCACGCGACCCCGCAATTGGTGCAATTGAGAGACGCCGAACCGGTCGGCATCCAGCACGATCATGGCGGAGGCGTTCGGGACGTCCACTCCCACTTCGATGACGGTCGTCGCCACGAGAACGTCGATGTCCCCTGCCGCGAACGCCCGCATTCGCGCATCCTTTTCTTCGCTCGAGAGTCGGCCATGCAGCCCCTCCACGCGCTGCGCCGCGAAACGCGGATCCGCTCGCAATCTCTGCAGCGTTTCGGCGACAGTCGTGAGCGGATGCGAGGGCTCACCGACAATGTCTTGTTCGCCGGCCTCCACGGGCGGCGCCTCCGCGTCGGAATCGATCGCGGGACACACCACGAAGGCTTGCCGACCTTGCGCGAGCTCTTCGGACAGGCGTTCCCACACGCGGTCCGCCCAGCCGGGTCGATCCGCGAGCGGCACGATGAACGTTTCGATCGGGATGCGCCCGGCGGGCAACTCGGCGATCGTCGAGATGTCGAGGTCGCCGAAGACGGTCATCGCCACGGTCCGGGGAATCGGAGTCGCGGTGAGCACGAGCACGTGCGGCGGCACCGCGCCTTTGCGGCGGAGCGCCTCGCGCTGATCCACCCCGAACCGGTGCTGCTCGTCGACGACGACGAGTCCCAAATCGAAGAACTCGACGGTCTCGCTCATGAGCGCGTGCGTCCCGATCACGATGTGCGCCTGGCCCGTCACCGCGGCGAGGAGCGCTTTGCGGCGGTCGGCCGTGGGCAATTGCCCCGTGATGAGAGTCGGGCGCAACCGCGCGGCAAGATCCGGCCCGAGCGTCGCGACGATCGAGCGGAGGTGCTGACCGGCGAGAACCTCGGTCGGGGCGAGAAGCGCGGATTGACCGCCCGTGTCCGCGACCGCGAGCATCGCGCGGAGCGCAACGACAGTCTTCCCCGAACCCACTTCGCCCTGCAGCAAGCGGTTCATCGGTTCGGCGGCCGCGATATCGTCGGCGATCGCCGCCCCCACCTCCCGCTGGTCGGCCGTGAGCTCGAACGACAACGCCGCATCGAACTGCTCGAGCAGCCCTCCCTCTTTCGGCACTCGAGGGGTCGCTGCCAGTTCGCGAAGTCTCTTCCGTTGTTCGAGAAGCGCAGTCTGCAGCACGAACGCTTCCTGAAAGCGCAACGATTTTCGCGCAGCATGCCACTCCGAGTCGACGCTCGGTTGATGGATGAGTCGGATCGCGGTCGAGAACGGGAGGAGCCCGCGCGCATCCCGCACGGCATCCGGCACCGGGTCATCGAGTTCGGGCAGAACGTCGAGCATAACCCCGACGGCCTTGTGCACTTGCCAACTGGACACGGTCGACGTCGCTGGGTATATCGGGATGGGGGTGAGCGCCCATGCCTCCGGGGAGACGCTCGGCGCCGGATCCTCGTCGGTGAAAAGCTCGTAGTCAGGGTGGGCGAGCTGGCGGCTACCCCGGTATTCCCCCACTTTGCCGGCGAAAATGCCGCGAACGCCGGGCCGAAGGTCTTTCGCCCGCCACGCCTGGTTGAAGAACGTCAGAGTCAGGATGCCTTTGCCGTCGGTGATCCGCGCCTCCAGGATCGAACCTTTCTTTGCTCGCATCGGGCGTTCGCGCACGTCGATCACTTCGGCGACGATCGTCACGTTCTCGTCGAGCGGCAAGTGGCTGAGCTCCGTCAGTTCCCCTCGCCGCGCGTACCGCCGGGGGTAATGCGTGAGCAGTTCCCCGACGGTCGCGATACCGAATGCTTTGGCGAAGGCGGATGCCGTACGCGCTCCGAGCGCGCCGCCGAGCTTCTGGTCGAGTGGTGAGGCCACACTCAGAGGGTACCTTTGCATCGTGACACGCATCATCGCCGGATTCGCCGGTTCCCTCGCCCTGGCTGTTCCCGGCGCTGGCACGCGGCCGACGAGCGATCGAGTGCGGGAGGCGATCTTCTCGGCGTTGGAGTCGCGGGAAGCGATTCGGGATGCGCGCGTCATCGACTTGTTTGCGGGTTCGGGCGCGCTCGGGCTCGAAGCGGCATCGCGCGGTGCGGCGTCTGTGACGCTCGTGGAACGCGACGCGGGGGCGGTCAAAGCGTGCCGCGACAATACGGCGCGAATCCTCCGGAACGCACCGAAGGGCAGTGAACCGCGAATTGCCGTTGCGGCGCTAGCCGTGCAGACGTTCCTCGACACGAGTACAGCGACCTGGGATCTCGCGCTTCTCGACCCTCCGTACGGCGTGGGCGAGGATGAGCTCGCGCGAGCCCTCTCGTCGCTCCGTCCGCGGCTCGCGTCGGAAGCGATCATCCTCGTCGAGCGGGCGTCGAAAGCGCCCGAACCGGCATGGCCGGCCGGAATTACGCTCGACCGCCGAAAGGATTACGGCGACACGACTTTGTGGTGGGCATCCGCCGATTGAATCAGCGGGTTGCCCGTCCACTCTGGCTGGTGCCATGGTCCGCGTAGGGGTCCCAGCCGGTCACCGGATGCGGAACTCCGTCCAGCAGGATCGCGCTGCCGTTGTCGGGCACCGTTTCGATCACGATTCCCACGCGGCGGAAGTTGCCGGGCAACGCGACCGTCGGCGGGAACGTCGCGAGCAGCGAGTGGTCTTCGCCGCCGCGGAGAGCTCGTTCGGGATCGCCGCCGAGCGCGGATCGATCGAAGTCGATTGCGACGCCACTCGCCCTCGCCACCCGATCCGCATCGATCGCGAGGCCATCGCTCAAGTCGATCATCGCGGTCGCCCCCGCGAGCGCGGCCGCCCGCCCGTCGGCGATGGGCGGTGTCGGGGCGAGTTGCGCTGCGGTGAGCTCGCGCAGCGCATCCGCGAGCGCCGCATCCGGTGTTCCGCGCCCGTCGACTGCGCG
>JAHBST010000031.1 GCA_019638975.1 Cryobacterium sp. | reverse complement strand
AAGCGGGGGTCGTCGGTTCGAATCCGACAGGGGGCTCGCAAAAAAGAGCCGGCTACCCGGCTCTTTTTTTAGCCCAGATAGAAAGAGCCAAAGATTTGGCTCTTTTCTTGCAAGCCCAGATAGAAGTGAGCCGGTGACCCGGCCCTTTTTGTGAGCCCAAAATGGAAAACGTGACGCCGCAATTCGCGCCCCATTTGACTGGGGCGCCTATTGGTCAACCATGACTTAGTTGACTGAGCGGCCTAGGGACTTGCGGCGACGCACGCTGAACGCGACAGCGACGACACCACCCACGAGAGCGAGTGCGCCTGCCCCGGCCCACAATCCGGTGCTTTGCGCGTCCATGCCAGTTTCGGCCAGTGTCGGGCCTTCGGCAGTAGGCTCTGTGGCCCGCCACGCCCGAATGACGACGTTCGTCTCATCGGCGTCATCAATGTAGCGACTCCAGAATACGTAAGCCTGACCTGTCGCGGCGGAGAAAGCCACCTCGGGCCGGAAGTTCGACTCCACATCGGTGTCATTCGCACCCGACGACATCAATCCTGCAACGCCGACCGGCGCGCCACCCGCGTCGACCCGAATGCCGTAGACATCAGCTCCGTTAGGGGAGTGCCACGCGATGAGCCAGCCCTGAGCACCGAGGCTCGCGATCCGGGGCTTTCCTCCCTTGACGATGGGGTCGATGGCGAACGGTGCGCCAACCAGTACGCCAGACGGCTGGACGAGCTGGCCCCACGGGCCCTGCGAGTACTGCCCGGTGACCAGGAACTGCCCGGTTGCGGCATTGAACTCCACCGCGGGCCCGTTGCCCGTGCCTGCCGGTGCGGGCACGGCGATCGGTGCGTCCGCAGTTCCGTCAGCCGCAACGCGAACCGCGCGCAGAATGTGGTCTGAGTTGCCGACGCCCACCGCGACCCATGTGCCCCCGCCATATGCGACGTCCTCTGAGTCGTTGATGCCTTCGGCAATATTGGTGACCAGGAAGTCGGCACCGATCGGAACACCTGCGCCATCGATAAATCGACCGACGAGTTGTTGACTGTCGAGAGCGGCAGGGAACGGCCCTGAGACATTCGCCTTCCACGTGACGAGGTACCGAGCGTCAGCGGATGACCACGCTGCGCTGGTCGTCTCAATGTCGTCGTAGTCGGTATGGGAAGAAACGGTAAACGTGGTGCCGACGAAGGCGCCAGCGCTGTTGACCAAGATGCCGTAGACGGCGCCATCGGTTTCCGCGTCGCTCCAGGTGACGATGAAGCCGCCGTTGCTGCCGGCGTTGACGGAGAGCGGATCACAATCACCGGGAACCGCCAGGGGCGTAGCGTCGGCCGGCTGGTAGGTAGCGGTCGGGCCGGGAGCAGCGTTCGCGCCGATCTTGGCCACGTTGAGAGGAGCGGACACAGCGGGCCCGCCCTGCGTGCCTGCCCAGGCCGCGAGCGTGACGCCGGAATCGGCGTTCGTCGCAATCGACGTGCTGCCGCAACTGGTGAATGAATCCGTCGGGCTGAAGTTCGACACCTGCACGATCGAGCCGATGGGGTCAGCAGACGCCGACATCGGCATGAGCATCGCTAGTGCCAGGGCCGATGCGACTGCAGCAATAGTGCCTGCGGAACGCTGGCGGGGCGAAATACGGCGCATGAGTTGTGGTTCCTAAAAAGTCGCGGAGCGAACGCCAAGAATTAGTGCGAGGCTTGGTCAAGATTAGGGGATGACCTCCCTTTTCCGCTAGCACACCGCGCGCCTACGTTTCGCGAGGCCAATGTGAAGCAAGTCCTAGATCCGACTTTTCCACAGCAGTTCATCATTCTTCCAGCCAGAGCACCGCTCTTGTAAAGCGGGGGTCGTCGGTTCGAATCCGACAGGGGGCTCCGTTGCAGGCGCTTGGACCTGCTCCCGCCACTTCACCCCGTGATCGCGGTTGGGTGCGTATGGCCCGTTCCTAACTCAGGCAGAATGTGCTGTCGGCCACCGCGCCATCCCGTATTTTCAGCAAATTCGGACCACCCCGCGAACAAATAGCCTGAATTATGCACACGTGACGCACTCGTCGGCTCTAACTCTTAGTCTGTAGGTCATGCGCTCCCCAGCGGCCACGCTCCGCGGCATCCGGCACCCCGAGGCCTATCACGGCGACGGCGTGAGGAGCGGATTCTTCGAGGGCTGGTACAACAAGCTCGTGTCGGCCGACCGCTCGCAACGTTGGGCGGTCATCTCCGGCATCTTCCGCGGGCTCGGCGGTGGCGATCCACTACGTGGCGACGACAGAGCAAGCGAAGAAAGTCGGCGCGACGAAGCCTTCGTGCAGGTGCTCGACGGGCTCACCGGGCGCTCCTGGTACCACCGGTTCCCGGTCGAAGATTTCCGGGCATCCGACCGCCGCTTCGAAGTTCAGGTGGGCGGCAACCACTACTCCACCGAGGGCATCACGCTCGACCTGCCGCAACTTAAGGGGCGCATCGACTACGCGACGCCGATGGTTCCGTGGCCCGTCACGGCACGCGAGCCGGGCATCATGGGCTGGTACGGGCTCGTACCGTTCATGGAGTGCTTCCACGGCATCGTCTCGTTCGGCCACGAACTGCGCGGCACGATCGAAGTCGAAGGGGTCGCTACCTCCTTCGATGATGGCCGCGGCTACATCGAAAAGGACTGGGGGAAAGCGTTCCCCGCCGGCTACGTCTGGATGGCCAGCAACCACATCGACACGACCACGGGCAACGGCGCCGCCAGCCTCAACTCGGATGCCTCCCTCATCGCCTCCGTCGCCATCATCCCCTGGTTGCGCGGGTCGTTCCGCGGATCCATCATCGGATTCCGGCACGGCGGCCGCCTCCACAAGTGGACCACCTACAACCGCTCCACCGAAACGACGCTGGGCATCGACGACAGCCACGTGCGCTGGTCGGTGATCGGCCCGGATGGCGTGCTCGACCTCACCGCCGAACGCGTGCGCGGCGGCCTCCTGCACGCCCCCTTGCGCACCGCCATGCACCAGCGCGTCGAAGAGACCCTGGATGCCCGCATCGAGTTCCGGCACACCGACCACGACGGCACAATCCTCATCGAGGGTGTCGGCGAGTGCGCTGGTCTCGAAGTGTTCGGCGAGACCGAACGCCTGCTCGCGCTCTGATCTCGCCGAAGCACCATCTTCTCGGCGACCGCCGCTACATCTGCTTGGGAAGCGCAATCACCCCGTCGACGAGGCTCACCACCGCGCTCCACCAGCCCTCGGGCATCTTCATGGCGTAACCGGGGACAAGCCACGCGTTGCCTTTGGCGTCCCACATGAGCACGAGCGTCGCCGTGGCGTTGTCGACCGTCACCTCGATGACCTGCGGGCTGGGCTGGATGTCGACAGGAGGCAGCGTCTCCTCCGATGCTGGCGTCGACGGTTCGGTGGGCTCCGCGGTGGGCACGCCGGTGGGCTCGGCACTGGGCTCACCGGTGGGCTCGGCCGGTGGCTCGGCAACAGGAGTTCCGGTGGGCGAGCCGGGCTCGGCCGTCGGCGAAGTCGTCGGCTCGCTTCCCGGCACAGTCCGGACTACCGACCCGTTCCCGCCGTCGGGAGCATCGTCGACTGCGGAACCATTTGCGTACATCATCGGGCCGTTCTGGAAGTCGGGGCCGGGCGATCCGTACCAGCGATAGTCGGCCAATCGCTGAACGGCATCCGTTGGCGAAACGGTGCCGAAAGTGCCGCGGGCTTCCGGGCGCACCGAGTGGCCGTACGCATATGCGAGCCTGCCCGAATTGGTCCAGTACGCGCCCCAGCCGAGACCCGTCCTGATCCCGTTGACAGTGAGGTACGCGCTCGCACTTGTTCCGTCGAAGCTCGTGGAGACCTCGATGTCGGCGGCTGTCGCCTCGTAGCCGGTGGACGCGAACAGCGCACGAGCGGCCGACCGCGCCGCCTCACCGGTTGGCGCCCTATTGGCGGGGGCCTCGGACGGCAGCACGCATCCCTGACTGGCGGCCTCGAGCGCCGACACGCTCGGATCGCACAAGTAGAACGAGGTCGCGGTCGGATCGTTGAACCACCAGTCGCCCGTTCCGTAATCGCTGAACGAGAGGTTCGAGGCCGAACCGTCCTGCGGGCCGACGATCCAGGTCGGATAGGCAGGGTCGGCAGAGTCGACCCTGCTCACAGCCCCGTCGATACCGAGCACTCGGGCAAGGCTCGCCGTGCGAGCCTTCGGGTCGGCGGCGTCGAGCAAGAGTTGATAAACCGGCCCGGATGCCCCCGCCGTCGACAGCGACGGGTCGGCAGTGTAGTGATACTCCGCCCACATTCTCATCATGGCGTCACCCGAATTGGCCTCGTTCGGATTGGCGACGCCCGGACCAGATGCCGGAGCACCGGAGTTCGCCGCCGCAGTGAAAAGCGGAGCTCGCGTCGCAGTGGGCCCCAGCACCAGAGCGCCAACCGTCACAGCGGCGACAAGCACTCCGGCCGATCCCGCAATGCGCAGCGTCTTCGCCGGGTTGGTGAGGCGTGGGGTCGGATGGCCGGCGGCACCGCTGACGAGATCGGCGGAAAGTTCGGGAGCCGCCCTGTGGTCGAGGCTGCTGCGGAGGCGTCGGCGAAGTTCGTCGTGATCGTTGCTCATAGGGGGGAAATGTCGCGAAGGAGTGATTCTTTCACCGGAATCGAAAAACTATTCGGCCGTGAGCAAACGGGTGAGGTTGGCGCGTGCCCGGTGGACCCGGACGGTCGCAGCGTTCACACTCACCCCAAGTGCCACCGACAATTCGAGCGGAGTCAGGTCCTCGACGAGTGCGAGGGCAAGCACCTCACGTTCGGATGCGCGCAGCTGCCTCCACGCCGCGGCAAGCGCCGCATCCGCCGAAACGATTTCTTCGGCCGAAGGCGCCGAGTCGGCCGGACGCAGCAACGCGAGGAGCGCCGCGTTCGACGATTGCTTGCGGCGATGATTGGAGACAACGTTGGCGGCGATCCGATAGAGCCACGGCAACTCTTCGCCCTCGGCGACAGCCGCTCGCTTGTGCCACGCGATCGCGAACACATCGGCCGCAAGATCTTCGACGTGCTGCCGCTCCACGCGACGAATCAGGTATCCGCTCACCGCGGGCAAGTACTGAATGTAGGCGCGCTCGAACGACGCGTCGGAAGACACCATGAGGCCAGAGTGAACGCGAACCCACAACATCGCAACCCAACGTTGTCAGCACACTGTTCGTCCGGATGGCGACGACTCTAACGCGGGGCGGCGACCCTTCGCCCACACATCACCAGGCCGCGAGACCCAGACCCAGCCACTCGGCGAGACGTTCAATCTCGGCCCGAACCATCTCGTCCTCTTCGGCGTCGAACGGCAGAAACTCGTGCACGGCGTTCACCGTGAGCTTGTCGCCGGCCACTGCGTCGAGCATCCCGACGAAGCGATCGCCCATGAGAATCGGATACGAAAAGAATCCGTACTTGCGCTGCGCCTTTGGCTTGAACTGCTCGAGCACGTACTCGAACTCGAAAATCTCTTTCAGCCGGGGCCGGTCGAACAGCATGCCGTCGTAAGGGTTCAGAAACGCCACACGGCCACCCGGGTCGTCGTTCAACGCGGTCAGCGCCTCCGGGTCGACGCGGAACTTCCACGCGCTGCCCTCAACCGTCGCCGACTCCCCAACCTCGCCAACCGGGGTCCACGGCGACTTCTGCTTCGCGATGCCGGCGGCCTGCAAGCGGCGCTCCTGCAGCATCCGCTCCGCATCCTCGAGCGAATAGTCGGGAAAGTTCTGCGGATAGACCCGTTCGGCCAGATCCCACCTCCGATGGCGGCCCGCACGCCCGACGATCGCCACCTCGCCCTGCCTCATCAGGAAATCGAGCATGTGCACCACCTGCCCGGTCCCGTACCAGCCAGATTCGGTCCCGCGCGTGACGGCAGCGGTGTCGGGGATGTCGGATGCGAGCAGCGGCCCCTCCGCACGCAATCGGGCGAGCACGTCCGTGCGGAAACTGTCATTAGCCTCCAGCCACTCCCTGCTACTCGCCCGCTGCGGCCACCGCCGCATCGCCGGGAGCATGAGCGGCAGCAAGCTGATCGGTCGAAACGCGCCGTCGAACTCGAAAAGCAATCGATCCCGTTCGACCGCCTTCGACAACTGGATGGGGTCGTAGCCTGGTCCGATCCGCGACCAGAGAATGCTGTGTTCGGCCGGCGCGATCGTCGCGGTCGGGTCGATCTTGATCGCGCCGAGAGTCTCCGCGACCTCCACGACATCCCCCGACCGGCGGGCATCCAGAAGCTGCGCTTGCACGGCGATGCGTCGGGCCTCGTCGCGCGTGAGCGTGTGGATCACGCGCTATACGGTACCAGCGCGCAAACCGCGCAGCGGCTCGGAAATCACGTGCTACTGGCGGATGCCCTGCGAGCGCGTCAGTGTTCTCCTACTTCGACGGCGAGGGAGAGCCTGAAGGGCTCGGTTCCGGTGACGGGGTCGAATTGTCGGAGAAGTCCGCGCCGAGCACTTTCGTGAGGAACGCCGAGAACTCATTCGGATCGAACGCGCCCGTTGCCTTGTCGAACGTGTACTGGTACAGCTGTCCATTGACGTACACCGTGGGCGTTCCGTGCTGCGGCGGTTGTGTCGCCGCGTTCGGGAACGGCTCGCTGTTGAATCGGTCCGTCGCCGCCGCCACCCAGTTCTTGAACGTCTGGTCCGTGATGCAGCTCGAAATGTTCGTGAACTTGGAGACGCCGGCTTCCTTGGCCAGCCCGATGATCGTGTCATCGTCCAGTCCGGGGCTGTTCTCTTCTGGCTGGTTCTGGAACAAAAGCGCACTGAAATCGAAGAAGTTGTCGGGCGAGAAGTTCGCGACGCACGCCGCGGCATTGGCGGCCCTCGTCGAGTACTTGGTTCCCATCGACGCCCGGTCGAGAATCGCGACCGGGTGAATCTCCACCGTCGCCGCGCCGTCCTGCACGAGCTTCTTGATCTGGTCGGCGTTCGCCTTCTCGAAGTTGCCGCAAATCGGGCACATGTAGTCGACGTACAAACGGATGTCCAGAATCGACGAAGGTTCGTTGGATGCGTTCGGAATGGGTTCCTCGCTCGGCTGAAGAGCGGCGGTTCTCACCGCGTGGAACCCGTCGCCGATCTTGATCCCATCGCTCAACATGTTGAGTGGTCCGGGCGCAGGAGGCCGCATGGTGCTCGTGATGACGAGCACCACGGCCGCGATGATCGCGAGAACGACGACGATGAGGCTTCCCTGAAGAATGAACTTGTTCCGGCGGTCCTTCTTCTTCTGCTCCTCGCGCATGAGCCGCGCCTTCTCGCGCGCGGCATCCCGTCGCTCATTCTTGCTGGGCCGCGAATTGCCTGTACCGATGCTCACAACAAACCTCACTCAACCGTTTACGGGACATCGTGGCCAACCGGCCGTCTGGGACATGCTAAACCACCCAAACTGGGAACGAGTGGCGTGATCCCTGTATAGCCTAACCAGTCGAACGCCCAGAAGATTAGCGTGCACCTCGAACGGGTGCCATAATGGCGGGACGCGTTGACCGCCACGGAAGGCGCGTAATCCATTCACTACGGATCGTCCGGCACGTACCTGCCGGTGAAGGAGAAGTACAACCATGGCATCAGTCACCTTTGACAAGGCAAGCCGAATCTATCCGGGCCAATCGAGGCCGGCCGTCGACAAGCTCGACCTCGACGTCGCCGATGGCGAGTTCCTCGTTCTCGTCGGGCCGTCCGGTTGCGGCAAGTCGACGTCCCTCCGCATGCTCGCGGGCCTCGAAGAGGTCAACGAGGGCAGCATCCGGATCGGCGATCGCGACGTCACGGACGTTCCGCCGAAGGATCGCGACATCGCCATGGTGTTCCAGAACTACGCGCTCTACCCGCACATGACGGTCGCGGAGAACATGGGCTTCGCACTCAAAATCGCCGGCGTCAACAAGGAGGAGCGTGCCTCCCGCGTGCTCGAAGCGGCCAAGCTGCTCGACCTCGAGGACTACCTCGGGCGCAAGCCGAAAGCGCTCTCGGGCGGCCAGAGGCAGCGCGTCGCCATGGGCCGGGCCATCGTCCGAAGCCCCCAGGTGTTCCTCATGGATGAGCCGCTCTCCAACCTCGACGCGAAGCTGCGCGTGCAGACCCGCACCCAGATCGCGTCCCTCACCCGTCGCCTCGGCGTCACGACCGTCTACGTCACCCACGATCAGACCGAAGCGCTGACCATGGGCGACCGGATCGCCGTGCTCAAGGACGGCATCCTCCAGCAAGTGGGGACACCGCGCGACCTTTACGCAATGCCCCAAAACGTGTTCGTGGCCGGCTTCATCGGATCCCCCGCGATGAACCTCTTCGACGCGGAAGTCGTCGACGGCGGACTCAAGTTCGGCACGGCGACTGCCAAGGTCGACCGCGCGACACTCGCCGGCGCGACCGGCAAGCAGGTCACGATCGGCGTTCGCCCCGAAGATGTCGTGGTCGCCACGAGCGGCAACGGCTTGCCCGTCGACGTGGACATCGTCGAAGAGCTCGGCGCGGACGGCTACCTCTATGGACACACGGAAGTGGACGGGAACCGCGTCGACATCGTCGCGCGCGTCGACGGCCGCGTTCACCCGAATGCGGGCGACAAGGTCGTCATCACTCCCCAGCCCGATCACATCCACGTGTTCAACACCGAGTCGGGCGAGCGCCTCAGCAAGAAAGCCGTCGAGGCCAGCAAATAGCGTGCGCGTGGTCCGCCGCCCGATCGGGGTCGCGGACCACGCTCGCTGTCCGGGGAGGATGCCGTGAGCAGCTCACTGAGCATCACGTCGGCGATCGTCGACCCCGCCCTCCTCGACCTCCCGTGGGACTTGCCCCTGGAAGTGTGGCCGGATGACTCGATCGCCGTACTTCCGAAAGGCTTGTCCCGGCATCTGGTTCGCTTCGCCCATTTGAGCGGTTACGTCGTCGCCATCAAGGAGACCTCCGCCGACCTCGCGCGCCGCGAGTACGACTTGCTGCGCAACCTTCAGCGTCTGGACATTCCGTGCGTCGACCCGGTCGCGGTCATCACGAATCGCGCGGATGCCGCCGGAAACGACCTCGACTCCGTGCTCGTCACCCGGCATCTCAAGTTCTCACTGCCCTACCGAGCGCTTTATTCGCAGACGCTGCGGCCATCCACCGCCACCCGACTCATCGATGCGCTTGCCGTACTGCTCGTGCGGCTACACATCGTGGGGTTCTTCTGGGGCGACGTTTCCCTCTCCAATGCTCTGTTTCGCCGCGACGCCGGAGCGTTCGCCGCATACCTCGTCGATGCGGAGACCGGCAACATCTACGACAGCCTCTCCGACGGCCAGCGCGAGCACGACCTTGAGATCGCGCGAGTCAATATCGCCGGCGAACTGCTGGATCTTGCGGCGGGCGGGCGCCTGGACGAGTCGACCGACCCCATCGAGGTGAGCAACGGCATCCTCGCGGCGTACCGAACGCTGTGGACGGAACTCACGGGTTCCGAAACTTTTGCCGCCACCGAGCGCTGGCGAATCGCCGAGCGGGTCGAGCGCCTCAACAATCTGGGTTTCGACATCGAGGAACTCGTGATCAGTACGCAAGACACGGGCAGCCACGTTCTCATCCAGCCGAAAGTCGTCGACGCCGGACACCACCAGCGCCGATTGCTGCGACTCACGGGACTCGATGCGGAAGAAAACCAGGCGCGGAGGCTCCTCAATGATCTGGATGCCTACGCCGCGACGCACTTCGCGGGCGAACCCGACGAAGAGATGTCCGCGCACGAGTGGCTTGCGACCGTGTTCGAACCGGTGATTCGCGCCATCCCGAAGGAGTTGCGAGGCAAACTCGAGCCCGCCGAGGTCTTCCACCAGATGCTCGAGCACCGGTGGTACTTGTCACAGAACGAGAATCGGGATGTTCCGCTCGCGGAGGCGGTGAGTTCGTACATCGAGACGGTGCTGCAGCACCGGAGGGATGAGGCTACCGTCATCGACCCGCCGACGGGTGCGTTCACCCTCCCGATCGCGGTCGTCGACGAGGAAGACTGGCGCGACCGCGTCTGAGCGCCGCATCCCCCGTCTCCCCTCCCCGTGTCGTCCCAAATGAAGGAGATTTGTCGCGCCACGGTTCTGCATGCCAGCAAACTCAGCATCGTCTGAAGAAATCACCTTCATTTGGGACCGCAATCAGGCGAGGAGGTGCTCGGCTCCACGGCCGGTGACGTGGTCGAAAATCAGGTTCGTCTCGGTGTGGGCGACGGCTGGATGCCCGGCGAGGTGTTCAAGCACGAAATCCCTCAACTCCGAAGAGTCGCGGGCCGCGACATGCAGCAGGAAGTCGTCGACCCCGGCCATGTGGAACAGGCCGAGCACGCCGGGCCAGTTCGGCGCCTCATCGCGGAAAGACTCGACATCCTCCCGAATGATCGACACGAGGCGGATCGACACGAGCGCCTGAACGGTCATCCCGAGCGCGGCCAGATTCAGGTCCGCGCGGTAGCCGAGGAGGTACCCGTCGGTCTGAAGGCGTCGTATGCGCAGTGACACGGTGGATTCGGCGACGCCGAGCGTGCTCGCGAGAGCGGTGCCCGACGTCCGGGCGTTGGCGGAGAGTGAGCGAAGGATTCTGCGATCGAGGTCGTCCATCTGCCCATTTTGTCGCAGAATGCTCGTCGCGAAGGCAATAGTGTCGAGAACTCTTGCCGATGACTTGCAGATAGTCGCGGATTCTGTTTCTGTCGAGGTATGCAGCCATCGAAGCCCCACATCGAAACCCGCGCCGTCCACGGTGGAATGGAGGGGCTGGAGGCGACCGGCTCGCACGTTCCGACGATCGACCTCTCCACGACGAATCCCCTGCCGGATGTCGAGCATGGCGGCGAGTCGTACGAGAACCTCGCGACGGGGGGCACGCTCGTACCGGGGCAATCCGCCGTATATCAGCGCCTCTGGCAGCCGGGTGTCGCTCGCTTCGAAGAGTCGCTCGCGGACCTCGAGGGTTCCGAGTCGGCGGTCGCGTTTGCGACCGGAATGGCTGCCCTCGCCGCGTGCCTCACGGCGACCGTGACCGCGGGCAAACCTCACATCGTCGCGCTGCGACCCTTGTACGGCGGCACCGATCACGTGCTCGACAACGGTCTCGTCGGCACGACGGTCACGTGGGCGCACACCGTCGATGAGATCGCCGGAGCCATTCGCCCCGACACGGGGCTCGTCATCATCGAGACGCCCGCGAACCCGACGCTCGAACTCGTGAACATCGCGAGAGCGGTCGCTGCGGCAGGAGATGTTCCCGTCCTCGTCGACAACACCTTCGCAACGCCCGTGCTGCAACGCCCCATCGAACACGGCGCGACGCTCGTGTTGCACAGTGCGACGAAATACATCGGCGGTCACGGGGATGCCATGGGCGGCATCGTGGCGACGAACGACGAGTGGGCGCGCCAGCTTCGCCACATCCGCGCGCTCACGGGCGGTCTGCTGCACGCGTTCGCCGCGTATTTGCTGCACCGCGGTCTTCGGACGATGCCGCTGCGCGTCCGTGCCCAGCAAGCGACAGCGCAAGAGCTTGCGGAACGACTGAATGGACACAAGGCGCTCGCTCGCGTGCTCTTCCCGACGCTTCCCGGATGCGACCCCGAGGGCCTCATCGGCACGCAATCCGAGGGTCCGGGGTCGATGCTGTCCCTCGACCTGGCTGGCGGTTACCACGCGGCGGCGAAGTTCATCGAGTCGCTCACGCTCGTGAGCCACGCCGTGTCGCTCGGCGGGATCGACACGCTCGCGCAGCATCCGGCGTCCCTCACCCACCGCCCGGTCGCCGCAGAGGCGAAGCCGGGCGGCGGTGTCGTGCGGATTTCGGTCGGACTCGAACACGTCGACGACCTGTACGACGACATAGTCCAGGCGCTCGAGGCCTGAACCTCTTTTCTTACTTCAGCGCGCGATTCTTCGCGATCTCGTACAGCGTCACGCTTGCGGCGATCCCCGCGTTGAGCGACTCGGTCGAGGACGAAATCGGAATCGACACGACAGCGTCGCACGTCTCCGTGACGAGTCGCGACAGCCCTTTGCCTTCGCTGCCGACGACGACCACGAGCGGGGACTTCGCCCACGTGATCCCCGGCAGAGCGACGTCGCCGCCGCCGTCGAGCCCGAGAATGAACACCCCGCGTTCTTTGAGCGCCTTGAGCGTTTGCGTCAGGTTGCTCGCCATCGCGACCGGCGTGCGCGCCGCCGCACCAGCCGACGTCTTCCACGCCGCCGCCGTCATCCCGACGGAACGCCGTTGCGGCACGATGACGCCGTGACCCCCGAATGCCGCCACGGATCGGATGATCGCGCCCAGGTTTCGCGGGTCCGTGATCCCATCGAGCGCGACGAGCAGCGGGACGCGCCCTTGCCCGAGAATCTTGTCGAGCAGCTCGAGCGGATGCGCGTACTCGTACGGCGGCACCTTGAGCGCGAGGCCCTGGTGCACGGAATCGAAACCGGCCATGCGGTCAAGCTCGGGCCGCATGACCTCGAGGATGGGAAGCCCGCGTTTCGTCGCGATCGCCATGACCTCTTTCACTCGGTCGTCGTATTCGATGCGCGAGGCGATGTAGAGAGTGGATGCCGGGATCGACGCCCGCAACGCCTCGAGCACGGAGTTGCGGCCGGTGACGAACTCCGACTCGTCGGACGTCTTCGGACGCCGAAGCCGCTGCGGCTGGTCGCCGCCCTGATCCGCGCGAGCCGACTGACCACCGCGGCTGAACTGCCCACCCCGGTTCGACTGGCCGCCCCTGCCGCCAGTTTGGCCGCGCCCTCCCGACGCGCGCTTCCCCCCGGATGCCTCGAAGCGATCCGCGGCGGCCTTCCGCTTGCCCGCCGGATGATACGGCCGATCCTCGGCCTTCGGGGTCGGTTTCTTGCCTTCGAGCGCTTGCCGGCCCTGCCCGCCGGACCCGACTTGCGGCCCACGGCTCTTCTTGCGCACGGCACCGGGCCGGCCGTTCTTCGGTCCTGGTGTTTTCACGCGATGCTCCATTGGGTTCCGTGGGGTGTGTCGTCGAGTTGGATGCCGGCCCCTGCGAGCTCGTCGCGAATCCGGTCGGCCGCGGCGAAGTCTTTCGCTTCGCGCGCAGTGTCGCGATCCGCGAGCAATCGCTCCACCAATCGGGCGAGGGCGGGGGCCGCTTCACTCGTGGCCGCGGTGCTCCACGGAGCCAGGAGCGGGTTGATCCCGAGCACATCCGTCATCGCGAAAACCTGGCCCCGGATGCGTGCCGCCGCCTCCAGGTCATCCGCGTCGAGCGCCGCGTTGCCCGAGCGGATGGCGTCGTGCAGTACGGCGAGCGCTTGCGGTACCGCGAGGTCGTCATCCATCGCTGCCGCGAAGGCATCCGGAATCACGGGCGCTCCGCTGCCGGCACGATCCGTGCCCTCGAGGCGGCGATCGACCCGTGTGAGAAAAGTCTCGATGCGTTCGAGCGCCGCTTCCGCCTCGACGAGGGCGCCGTCGTGATAGTCGATCGTCGAGCGATAGTGGGCGGATCCGAGGTAGTACCGCACGACGAGCGGCCGCGCGCTCTGCAGAAACTCGGCCGCATAGATCGAGTTGCCGAGCGACTTGGACATCTTCTGCCCGCCGATGTTGACGAGCCCGTTGTGCACCCAATAATTCGCAAACGGGTCGCCCGCGGCGGTCGATTGCGCGAGTTCGTTCTCGTGGTGCGGAAAACGCAAGTCGAGCCCGCCACCGTGGATGTCGAACCGCGAACCCAGATAGCGCGAGGCCATCGCCGAGCATTCGATGTGCCAGCCAGGGCGCCCCGCGCCCCACGGCGACCCCCAGCTCGCCGATTCCGGCTCGGTCGGCTTGTGGCCTTTCCAGAGCGCGAAGTCGCGGGGGTCCCGCTTTCCGCGGGGATCGGCATCCGCCGCTGGTTCCATGTCGGCCAGCTTCTGGCGGGTGAGCTCGCCGTATGTCGGCCACGATGCCGTGTCGAAGTACACGTCGCCCGAGGCATCCGCTGCGGGGTATGCGTGACCGGCGTCAATGAGGCGCTGGATGAGTTCGTGCATCTGCCCGATGCTCGCAGTCGCGCGAGGCTCGTAAGTGGGAGCCTGGATGCCGAGCGCCGTGTATCCGGCCGAAAATTCGAGCTCGAACCGGTAGGCGAGCGCCCACCACTGTTCGGGATCGTCCGCCGCGCTCGCGAGAATCTTGTCGTCGATGTCGGTCACGTTGCGCACGAGAGTCACGCGGTAACCCCGGTAGCTGAGCCAGCGCCGCCACAAGTCGTAGACGAGCGCAGATCGCAAGTGGCCGATGTGCGGCGACGACTGCACCGTGGGCCCGCACACGTAGATTCCGACCTCTCCCTCCACGAGGGGTACGAGGTCGACGACGGATTGACTCCGCGAGTCGTAGAGGCGCACTGTCACAGGCAAAGCCTACTTGCCGTCGCCTGAGCACGTGGCGTCGCGTCAACTAGCATCGAGAAGATGCAACCCACGAGCGACGCCCAATTCGCGGCGTCCGCAGATGACAGCGTCCCGCCCCTCGAGGAGGTGCGCGACGGCATCTACTGTTACGGTCTCCGCCAGCCCGGCACGCTCCCCCACTACACGCTGAGCTACCTCATCCTGGACGCGTCAGGTGCCGTTCACGTCATCGACGCCGGCTGGGATTCGGATACGAACTGGGCGACCTTCTGCGAAACGCTCGACACGCTCGGCCGGTCGATTTCGGATGTCGCCTCCGTCACCGTCACCCACTTGCACCCCGACCACCTGGGGATGGCGGGGCGGATCCGGGAGGCGAGCGGGGCACCCGTCGCCATCCATCGCGCAGAACAAGAGGGCATCCGCGAACTCTCGACTCCTCTCGTCGACGCCGACGTTCTCGAGCGGCTCGAGGGGTGGGGAGTGCCGGGCGAGCGTCGGCCAGAACTGCTGGCTGCAGCGCACCAGCGGGGGCAGTGGCCGTCGTTCACGGCCGATCGATTGCTGTCGGATGGCGAAGTCCTCGACATCCCGGGCCGTAGCGTGCGCGCGCTTCACACCCCCGGACATACGACGGGGCATCTCGCGTTCGTGGACGAGAGCGACGAAGTCGTTCTTCTCGGCGACCTCCTGTTGCCGAACCAGTTTCCGGGAATCGGACTCGGCGGCACTCCCTCGAGCAACCCGATCGATGACTACCTGACGTCGCTCGACACGGTGTCCCGGCTGGATGCTTTCGAGGCGTTGCCCGGCCACGGCTACCGTTTCCGGGGGGTCGCCGCCCGATGTGCCGAGACTGCAGCCCACCACGAGAAGAGGACGGCGGAGGTCGCCGCTGCGCTGCATCCGGACGCAACCGTCTGGGATCTCGCCGCTCAGCTCACGTGGACGGCCGGGTGGGAGAACCTGCAGGGCTTGCCGCTCTTGTCTGCACTGTCGCAGACAGCGCTCCACGCCGAACGAGCCGGCCGCGTCGGTACCGCCGGCGTCTGATCCGCCGACACGTCACAACGCGGCAAGCAGGCACGTCGCGAGAACGGCGATCCCTTCGCCGCGACCGGTGAGCCCGAGGCCGTCGGATGTCGTCGCCCCGACCGTCACCGGCGCCCCGACGAGGTCGGTCAACACGGTTTCCAGCTCCATCCGTCGCGGTCCGATCTTCGGTCGGTTCGCCACTACTTGCACGGCTACGTTCAGGATGCGGTACCCGGCTCCGGTCACGAGCGCGACCGTCTCGGTGAGGAACTCGGCGCCCGCAGCATCCGCAAAGCGCGGGTCGTCTGTGCCGAAACGGCTGCCGACGTCGCCCAGGCCTGCCGCCGACAGGAGCGCGTCGCACATGGCGTGGCATGCGGCATCACCGTCGCTGTGCCCTGCGAGTCCCGGTTCGTCCGGCCAATAGACACCGCAAAACCACAGCGGGCGAGTGTCGTCGAGTGCGTGAACGTCCACGCCGATCCCTGTACGGGTTGCCGTGACGGCACCACCCGGCACCCCGGAGGTCGACACGAGTTGCTCCGCGTGCCGCAGGTCCCATGGAGTCGTGATCTTGAACGCGAGCGGATCACCTTCGATGATCGACACCGGATGCCCGGCAGCAGCGAAGACGGCAGCGTCATCCGTGTACTCCTGGCTCGCAACCTCGTGGGCAGCGACGAATGCCGCTCGGGGAAACCCTTGGGGCGTCTGGATTTCGCGCATACCGGCGCGGTCGAGTTCTTCGAGCACGCCATCCCGTTCGTCGACGCGTTTGACCGTGTTCACGACCGGAATTCCGGGAACGACGCCCCGACCGAGGAGCTGCACTTCGTCGATCACCCTCTGAAACAGAGCCGCGGGTGTCAAAGCGCGGGCGGCGTCGTGCACGAGAACGGTCGTGACGTCGGGATCCAGCTCGGCAAGTCCTCGCCCGACGGACTGCTGGCGCGTCGCACCACCCGTCACGACGGTTGCCGCGGTGCCGTCGGTGATGCGCTGCGCGGCATCCATTTCGCCTTCGGGTGCAACAACGATGACTTGCGGGGGCGGAACGACCGCGAACACTTCGTCGAGCGAACGCTCCAGTATGGTGCGCCCCACGATCGTCACGAAAGCTTTGGGCCTTGCGCGCCCGAGTCGGTTTCCGCTACCGGCCGCGACGACGATGACGGCGACGGTCGGCGAAGACATGCCTCACAGCGTACCAACGGGCGAGAAAACCTCGTCCACGGAACCGTCCCGATTTCCGACGACGATTCCGGGCGTGAGCGCCTAAGAGGCCAATACCTCGTCGAGGACGGTCGAGGCCTTCTCCTCGTCAGTCTTCTCGGCCAGGGCGAGCTCCGAGATGAGGATCTGGCGCGCCTTCGCGAGCATGCGCTTCTCTCCTGCCGAGAGTCCGCGATCCTGATCACGCCGCCACAAGTCGCGAACGACTTCGGAGACCTTGATCACGTCTCCGGATGCGAGCTTCTCGAGGTTCGCCTTGTAGCGACGCGACCAGTTGGTCGGTTCCTCGGTGAAGGGGGCACGCAGCACCTCGAACACCTTGTCGAGACCCTCCCTGCCGATGACGTCGCGAACGCCGACAAGGTCGACGTTTTCGGCGGGAACCTCGATGGTGAGGTCGCCCTGCGTGACGTTCAATTTCAGGTAAAGCTTCTCTTCACCCCGAACGGTCCGCTTCTTGACTTCTGTGATGGTTGCTGCCCCGTGATGGGGGTAAACGACAGTCTCGCCGACCTCGAAAAGCATTGATTGGGCTCCATTCCGCGACCAGTAGTTTACCACACCCCCCTTACCAGTCCCAGAGGCCCTCTTCGGCCCGACGCCCCGGGACGCTAGGCTAAACTCGCAAGTGAATCGGGCGGGAATCTCGTCCGCCGGTAGCACAGATCATCACACTCGGAGGAACCTGTGAGAGCACGTCTTGCCGCGAGCGCCGTGATCGTCGCCCTATTGGCCGTTGGCACGACCGGATGCACGTTCATCACCCCGCAGGCGACCTCCAAGATGTACGACGCGAGCGACGGGATCGGCACGATGCTCGGCGACATCCGTGTCGACAACGCACTGCTCGTGACCGCCGATGGCACGACCGCGAGCCTGCTCATCAACCTCGTGAATCACACGGACTACGGCATTCAGGTCAACATCCAGTATGAGAACGCCGACCAGACGAAAATCATCGACAGCATTTACGTGAACTCCGACTCGGTGACGAGCGTCGGCGGGGCGGATGCCAGTAAGTTCGTGCTCACCGGCATCGACGCCCCCGCCGGCTCGCTCTTCCCGGTTTTCCTTCAGTATGGCGATGTCACGGGCAAGCAAATGTGGCTGCCGGTTCTCGCGCCGAACGGGGAATACGCGTCCCTCGCGCCGACGAGTGCACCTACCCCCTAGCCGCGACCAACAATTACTCCTCGAAGCGGTAGCCGAGCCCCCGCACGGTAACCAGCATCTCCGGATTCGCAGGGTCCTGCTCGATCCGCCCCCGGATGCGCTTCACGTGCACATCGAGCGTCTTCGTGTCGCCGACGTAGTCGGCACCCCACACTCGATCGATGAGCTGGCCCCGCGTGAGAACGCGCCCTGCATTCCTCAAAAAGAACTCGAGCAGCTCGTATTCCTTGAGCGGCATCGATACGGGTTCTCCGCGAACGGACACCGCGTGCCTCTCGACATCCATCGTGACGTCGCCCGCGGCGAACACCATCTCATCGGCATCCGCAACGTCGACTCGCCGCCGCATGACGGCGCGGATGCGCGCAAGCAGCTCTCGAGTCGAATACGGCTTCGTGACGTAATCGTCGGCACCGAGCTCGAGGCCCACGACGATGTCGACCTCGCTGTCCTTCGCCGTGAGCATGATGATGGGGACGCGCGAGCGGGTTCGCAATTGGCGGCACACTTCAGTGCCGGGGAACCCGGGGAGCATGAGGTCGAGCAGCACGAGATCCGGCGCCTCCCGATCGAAAGCTGCGATGGCGCCGGGGCCATCCTTCGCAATCGTCGTGCGATACCCCTCGCGACCGAGCAGGAACGCGAGGGGCTCGCTCAACGAGCGCTCGTCTTCGACGATGAGGACGTGCGTCATGCGGTCTCCCCGAGTGACGCGGCCGTCGCGTGGGATGCTTCGGGCAGTCGAATCGTGAAGGTTGACCCGTAACCCTGTTGCGACCACACCCTGACATCGCCGCCGTGATTCTGCACGACATGTTTGACGATGCTGAGGCCCAGGCCCGTACCGCCCGTGTGCCGGGAGCGGGCGGGGTCGATTCGGTAGAACCGCTCGAAAACTCGGTCCACCTCATCGGCCGGGATGCCGATCCCCTGGTCGGTCACCGCGATCTCCACGATCCCGTCGACCGTGCTCACCCCGACCCCCACTCGCGAACCCTTGGGCGAATACACGATCGCGTTCGAGATCAGATTGTGCACCGCGACGACGAGCAAGGACTCGTCACCGAACACCTCGGCGCCGGCATCCCCGCCGCTCGCAATCGTCACATTCCGCGCCTCCGCCACCACACGGTTCTGGTCGATTGCGGCAGCCACGACGTGATCGATATCCACGGTTTCCGGCTTGCTCAGAGCATCCGCCGCCTGCAGCCGGGAGAGTTCGATGATCTCCTGCGTGATGCGCGCGAGGCGATCCGACTCTTTCGTGAGCCTCTTCGCAAAGCGTTTCACCTGGTCCGGCTCCTTCGCGGCGGCGTGCAGCGCTTCGGCGAGCAAGCTCACCGCGCCGATCGGCGTCTTCAGCTCATGGCTGATGTTCGCCACGAAGTCTCGCCGTACCGCATCGAGTTTGTAGGACTCGGTCCGGTCCTCCGCAAGCAAGAGCACGTAGCGCGAGCCGAGCCGTGCAACGCGCACAAACAAGTAGATGTTCGCATCGCCGAGCGGTCCTCGTGGAAGCTCCAGTTCCTTGGTCACAGCTTCACCGGACTTCCGGACACTATCCACCAGCTCCGCGAGCTCCGGATGCACGAGCGAATGATTCCAGACGAGGCCGTAGGCGACAGCGCCTGGGCTCGCTTTGACGACATTGTTCGAAGGATCGAGCACAACACCGCCCGACTCCAACGCATCGATCACCTGGTCGATGCCATCCGGCACCGCGGATGACACGACCTTCACCGCGCGATCACCCCGTCGCGCGGCCAGGTAGACGATGCTCACAATCCCCGCGCCGACGAGAACACCGAACGCAAGAGCGGCGGGCACCAGCCAGGCGGAGTCCATAGCGACTAGATTAGTTACTTCCCCGGAGCCGAGCGGGCGTCGAGCTCTTGCGGACCGATGATGTGGTCGGATGTTCAGACCTCGATCACCGTCCGTTAACCTCGGGGCGACAGGATGACGGCATCCGACATCAACAGCGAGAGAGGATCGACCATGCGCGAAGTGTTCCAGCAGGAGCTGCGCGAAGTGCAAGAGCGCCTCGTCGAAATCGCGACCCTCGTGGAGAAGTCGATCGAGAATGCGACACGTGCATTCAATGAGTCCAACGTCTCGCTCGCCGAAGCGGTGATCGCCGACGACAACAAAATCGACGAACTCACGGTGAGCCTCGACGAACTCGCGATCAACATCCTCGCCCGGCAGCAACCCGTCGCGCGCGACTTGCGCATCGTCGTGAGCGCATTGCGGATCTCCGCATCCCTCGAACGCATGGGCGACATGAGCGAGCACATTGCGCAGCTCGCCCGCTACCGGTTCCCCGAAAAAGTCGTACCCAAGTCGCTGCGTTCGACGTTCGCCGAAATGGGACGACTGGATGTCGAGGTCGCGAAAAAGCTCACTCGCTTGCTCGAAACAGAGGATGTTCGCATCGCGGAAGAGATCCGCAACGACGACGACCGAATCGACGAACTCCACTTGAGCGTTTTCGACAAGGTTTTGGGCGAATCGTGGAAGGGCGGCGCCGAAGACACCGTGGACTCGACGCTCGCATCCCGTTATCACGAACGCTTCGCGGATCATGCGGTCTCGATCGCGAAGAAGGTTCAATACCTGGCTACTGGCGACTGGCAAGTCAGCTACACAGCGCCGTGATGCCTTCGGGCGGAGGATCGGGCCGGTGGTGCGGTAGCACGTGAGCCGCCCTCGAAACACCTCGCGTGTCCGCACCCTGTTGTCGGCGACGGTAACTCCGCTTGCGTCGATTCTCGGCTCGGGACTGCTCATCATCGTTCCCATCCTCGAGCGCACGCTCGGAGCTCTCGCGTTCGTCGGCGCGATCGCCATCAGCGTGCTCGCCTGGTTCATCGGCACGGTGATTCGTCACAACGTCGCCGTCGTCGAACCCGCGATGGAGAAGGGGACCATCGACCGGGCGACGAGCGTCGTGCACCGGTTCGCCGACGTCGTCATCGTCGTCGCGTATGTGATTTCGGTCGCGCTGTATCTGCGAATCATGGCGCAATACATCGTGCACTACTTCCAGCCCGGCGGTTCGACTGTGCTCGAAGCGGTCATCGCGAGCGGCGCAGTCGTGCTCATCGTGCTCATCGGCGTGCTCCGCGGATTCGGCGGTTTGCACACTCTCGACCAGATCTCCCTCACGGTCGTTCTCGTCCTGACGGTCGTGCTTGGGGCGGCACTCTTCGCGAACGACGCGGCACTCGGTTTCGGGCCGGGAATTTCGGTGCCGCCGATCCCTAACGTCGACCCTCTGACGACTCTGCTCATTCTCGGCGGGAGCGTCATCACCGTCCAGGGATTCGAAACCGTGCGGTATCTGGGCGAGCATTACGACGCGACCACGCGCATCCGGGCGTCACGAGTCGCCCAGTTGACGGCGGCGGTAATCTACGTCGCGTTCGTGATCGCCGCAACACCCGTGATGGGGCTCGGCACCGCTGCCGGCGCCGACGACACACTACTGGCGATCACGGCGAGGGTCGCGCCGTGGCTGGCGCTTCCGCTCGTGTTATCCGCGGTCCTCAGCCAGTTCAGCGCGGCCGTCGCGGATGTCTCCGCCGCCGACGGGAACCTGCGGGGGCTCAGCAGGCTGTTCTCCGGCCACCGGCCCTACTTCGTCACGGGTATCGCCGCGATCGTCATGGCGAGCACACTCCCGTTGCTCTTGCTGGTGTCCGTCGCATCCCGCGCATTCGCCGCGTATTACGGTCTTGAAGCCGTGATCGCGCTGCGGACGTCATCCGGTTTCTGGCGAAAGCTCGGGTTCGGCAGCATCGCGGTGCTCATGTTCGGGATCGCTCTCTTCGCAGAACCCGCTAGGTGAGCGCTGAGTCACACGACCTCCTGAATAATGAAAGTCAGTGCTTGCCTTGCGCGGCGACCGCGGCTGCGCCCTCCGCAGCCGCGTTGGGGTCGAGGTAGCGTGACGGCTCGGCGGGCATGAAGTCGTCGCCGAGCGAGTAGACGAGGGGAATGCCCGTCGGGATGTTCAACTCGGCGATCGCCTCATCCGAAATGCCGTCGAGGTGCTTCACGAGCGCGCGAATCGAGTTGCCGTGCGCCGTGACGAGAACAGTTTTTCCGGCTCCGAGCGCCGA
>JAHBST010000030.1 GCA_019638975.1 Cryobacterium sp. | reverse complement strand
TCGCAACGATCGGTCGACGGTGGTCAGTCGTACAATCTCGTTTCGCTCTACGACGACACAGTGGTGCACACTGTCGTACCGGTTCTCGACGAACCCACGATCTCCTGGGTGTCGGCAGACGAGTCTCGTCGCCTGCTCGAGCTCGAAGAAGTGATGATCGAGGAATCCCACGTGGCCGCAGCGCGCGCGGCCGAGCGGGCGGCCGTGTACTCGACGGTCTGGGATGTCGCGAGCAATTAGGGCCGCTTAGCGGCGATTCCGGTCCTCGGGGTTTCTCACTTTGATGAGCACTCCGGCGAGCACGAATGCCATTGCGGCGACGAACTGCCCGGCGACCCACCACTGCCCGTGGAGATCCAGCGGCCACACGGGATTCCACAGGACGACGATCGCCGCCATCGCGATGATCCACCAGGGTTGCTTCGCTTGCCACGCGAAGACGGCGACAATCGCCGCGAGGACTGCGGCAACGGTCTTGATCCAGAAATATCCGCTCGCGTTGTCGAGAAGCGCAAGTCCCGCCATGAGCACGATCGCTCCGAGTAGCCCGGGAGCGAGGGCGGGACGGGTGAATGCGGGAGTGGGATACGAGGTCATCGTGTCCAAGGTTATCCGGCTTATAGAGTTCACATGTGCACCCTCAAATCGATCGCGACCGTGCCGTGGAGAACCTCCGCGCCCTCATCCGGATTCCGACCATTTCGCATTTGGATGAGCGCGACACCGATTGGGCCCAGTTCACCGCCTTCCGCGAGACACTGGCCGCTCTGTATCCGCGCGCGCACTCCGCGCTCGAACTCGAAATCGTGGACGGGCACTCCATGGTGTTCCGCTGGCCGGGAAGGCAAGCCGAGGCCCCGACCGTGCTCATGGCGCACTACGACGTCGTCTTCGCGGATGACGAAGGCTGGCAGCATCCGGCGTTCGGCGCCGAAGTCATCGGGTACGAGGGGCAATCCGTGGTGTGGGGTCGTGGAACTCTCGACGACAAAGGATCCCTCGTGTGCATTCTCGAGGCGGTCGAAACGCAATTGGCGGCGGGTTTCGTCCCCGAGCACAACCTCTACTTGTGCTTCGGCCACAACGAAGAAACCGCGGGGTCGGGTGCTCGCGTCATCGTCGATGTGCTGGAAAGCCGCGGCGTGCGGCCGTCCCTCGTATTGGACGAAGGCGGTGCCGTCGTCGAGGGGATCTTCCCTGGAGTGACGAGCCCCATCGCGGTCGTCGGTGTGAGCGAAAAGGGCATCCTCAGTTTGCGGCTCACCGTCGAACAACTGGGAGGGCACGCGTCCACTCCACCGCGAATCGCTGCGACCGTGCGGCTCGCCCGAGCCATCGTAAGGCTCAACCGCAAGCCTTTCCGAAAGTCATTCGTCGCCACGAATCTCGAGATGATCCGCACTCTCGGCGCCCATGCACGTCAACCGCTCAAGTGGGTGTTCACGAATCTGTGGCTCACTCGATGGCCGTTGCTCGGATTGTTCGCTCGCCTTGGCGATGAAACGAACGCCATGGTGCGAACCACTCAAGCCGTCACCCAATTGAGCGGCGCTCAAGCCGCGAATGCGCTCGCCGAGCGCGCGGAAGCGATCGTGAACATTCGCATCGCAATCGATTCGAGTGCTGCGGAAGCGACGGAACACGTGCGGAGGGCGATCCGTGACGACGCGGTATCGATTGAAGCGCTGCATCCGACCGAGCCGTCGCCCGTTTCTCCCACGAGCGGTCGAGCGTGGCAACTCGTGAAGTCGACGATCGAAGAGAACTTCGCGGACACGATCGTCACCCCGTACGTCATGCTCGGTGCGAGCGACAGCCGCCATTTCACGCGCATCAGCGACTTCGTGTACCGGTTCAGCCCCTTCGAGATGTCGACAGCCGAACGCGGCACGCTCCACGCGAGGAACGAGCGGATCCGGATCGCGACCTTCCTGAAGGGTGTTTCGTTCTACACGAGCCTGGTGGGAAAGCTGTGACGAGCCTCAGCGGCCAACTCTGATCGTGCGCAAGGGTCGGCTCATGGGCGGTTCGTCCCGAAGTTCCTCGAGCGCAGGTCGAAGTTCCTCGAGCCACGCTCGATAGCCATCGTCGTTCAAATGCAACGCGTCTTCGGAGAACTCCGATCTGATTGCACCGTTCTCATCGGCGAGCGCGGGCCATAAGTCGAGATATTGGGCGTGAACCGTCGCGGCGAACTGGCGCAAATGAATGTTGGCCTCCTGAACGTCGTCCGAGAATTCTCGCCCTCTCGGCATGATCGACTGAAGGAGGAGCCTCACTCCCGGAAGTTCGCGCCGAAGAGATACGAGGAGGAGTTGGATATTGCGCACCGTGTGCTCCACGGATGCATGCGCCCCGAGGTCGTTGGTTCCGATGAGCAGACTGATTTCGTCCGGTTGTGCGGAAATGATGTCGTCAAGTCTCGCGAGCACGTCATCCGTCCTGTCGCCCGAAGTGCCCAAATTGATCGTCGCGTGACGAGGGAACCAGTCGGCCCAGTGTCCGGATGCCGTGATGCTGTCGCCGACGAAGGCGATTCGCGACAGCGCGCCGCTCTCTTGCGCATCGCCCGGATGCGCGCCGTCCCGCTCTGCCAGCGTGTCGTCCATAGGGGCATCCCTCCCTCGGTTGTTCGGATGCTCGACCACGTCTATCCTGCACTCCGCCGCTGTGAATAGGCAGAACCGGCTACTTTTCGGTCGCGGAACCCAGCCAGTGGTCGAGCCGATTCGGTCGGTCGGTGATGATGCCGTCGACACCGAGCGCAAGTGCGCTCTTCCACGCCGCTTTCGAATTGAGGGTGTACAGCACGAGGCCGAGGCCGGCTCGATGCATCCTGTCGACGACCCATTGATCCTGTTCCACGGCGGACTGGTTCGTGATGAGCGCCACCGCCCCGTAGAGTCTGGCGAATGCGACGGGGTCTCGCGGCAGGCTCGAGGTGATGATCGCCACCGGCAGGGAACTGTCGACTTGCGTCACGTGGTCGATCGTCGATGTGTCGAAACTGGACAGAATGACCAGGCTCCCCACGCCAGCGACGCCGATGAGATCCGTGACGATTCGCACTTCGTCCGTCGTCCAGAATCCCTTCAATTCGAGGAGGGCCTTCTTCGGTTCCCCGGAATCGCTTTTCGCCTTGAGCGCGACGAGAAGCGTCTCGAGTGTCGGAATCCGCGTTCGCACGAATTCCGGAGAGAACCACGCGCCCGCGTCGAGCTTCTGCAATTGCTTGACGGTGAAATCGCTCACGCGCCCCGTGCCGTTCGTGGTCCTGTCGAGGAACGCATCGTGCATGAGCACGGGTACGCCGTCCTTGCTCAATTGGATATCGGTTTCGACGAACCCCATCGGGCCGTCGAGTGCTGCTTGCAAGGCGGGCATCGTGTTCTCCGGCGCGACAGAACGATCGCCTCGGTGGCCCGCGATAAAACCGGCCTGCCCGGGTTCGCGGAGCCCCCCGAATAACCCGGATGCCGCAACGGGGCCCGCAGCCTGCCCGAGTCCCATTCCCCCTGCAAGCCCCACGAGAAGTGCGGACACGAGCACTGCGCGGCGCGCGGTACGCAGGTTCGGGCGTTGGGCAGTCACCATTGACAAGCCATTCGGTAGGCGATCGGGACCCGCGACGCGGGTTCCACCACTATACCGACTACGTTACCGTTCCGTTACTTTTCGTCAGACCTTTCGCCGGCGCAAGCCGGCGCCGAGCCCGGCGATTGCCATGCCGAGCATCGCGAGAACGGCGGCAAGACTCGCGACGGAGCGCTTGGGCGCCACGCCGACGATCGCGTCGGAACGCACGACGCCCGTCGGTGAGGAGTCGGACGGCTGAGCTGAGGCTCCACTCGACGGCGCTCCCGAGGAGTTCGAGGTCACCGGGGTTCGTTCGCTCGCCGGGAGGAAGGAGAGATCAGGGGCCGGCCGCGAAACGGGAGCGGCGCTCTTGGGAGGGGTGGCGACTTTTGCGGGCGCCGGCGAATGGGCTTGAGACGTGGGCTTGGCGGTCGCCGAAGGCTTTTTCGTCGATGTCGCCGGCTTGGGCTTTGTGACGGGCTTGGGTGTCGAGGTCTTGCCGTATTTTGCGAAGTCCTCCACGGCCCACGTCGAACCGTCGACGGTGATGAATGCGATGCCGACATCGGTGTAGTCGCCCAGAATGTTCGCGCGGTGACCGGGCGAATTCATCCATGCGGCGTGCACGGCGCCCGGCGAGGAATATCCGTGCGCGATGTTTTCGCCGGCACGCGTCCAGCCTGAGGGGATCTGAGTCGAATAGTTCGGGTTATGAACCATGGAGTCTTTGGCGGCCATGCTTTTCGCCCAATTCAATGCGACCGCATTGATCGCCGAATTGAGCTTGAGAGGACCGAGTCCTTTCGCGGCCCGATCCCGGTTGATGAGCGAGAGAATTGTGCCTTCGCCGCTGGCCATCGCGGGAGTCGACGTCGAGACGACGAGCATCGATGAGAGCAGCGCGACGACCGCGAGCACGCCGACGAATCGTGCGATTGCACGACGGAAAAGACGGCCCCCCCGGTACCCCATCCGGCTAATCTACGCGAAATGTCGCGTCACGTCGAGAGCGATTTCGGCTGAGGGCTAGATGATTCCCTTCGGATGCCACACCGTCTTCGTTTCCGTGAAGAACTGGATCCGGTCCACGGCCGCGGCGGGAACGCCGGGCTCGGGCGGCAGTACTCGCTTGAGCGTGTCCGCCGCCGCGATTTGCAAGTCGATCCACTCAAGATTCGAAGCGCCGGCAAGATCGAGGGCATTGACATCCGCATGGCTCGCGAGCCACGGCGTGATTTCCGCAGGAGAGCCGGTGAGGATATTGACCACCCCTCCCGGCACATCGCTCGTCGCCAACACTTCCGCGAGGCTGATCGCGGGCAACGGAATCGATTCGCTCGCGATCACGACGACCGCGTTTCCACTGACGAGCGCGGGAGCAAGCACCGAGACGAGGCCGAGCAATCCCGATTCCTGCGGCGCGACAATCGCGACGACTCCGGTGGGCTCGGGCGTGGAAATGTTGAAATACGGCCCGCTCACAGCGTTGCCGTTCCCCGTGACCTGGAGGTATTTGTCGGCCCATCCCGCGTACCAGATCCACACGTCGATCGCGGCATCCACTTCGCGGTTCGCTTGCGCCTCGGTGAGGCCGCCGCCGGTTCGGAGTTCCTCCACGAACTGCGCTCTGCGGCCCTCGAGAAGTTCGGCGATCCGGTAGAGCACCTGACCGCGGTTGTAGGCCGTCGCGCCGGCCCAACCGGACACCGCCGACCGCGCGGCAACAACAGAATCGCGCGCATCCTTTCGGCTCGCTCGCGCCGCGTTCGCGAGGAACGCGCCCTTTTTCGTGACCACTTCATAAGTGCGCCCGGATTCGCTACGAGGAAAAGCGCCGCCGATGTAGAGCTTGTAGGTTTTCGGGACGGCAAGGTGTGCGGTCATCGGGCGACCTCCTTCTTCGCGGTCGCGGATTTCACAACGGCACTCGCATTCCACCCGCTCTGCAGATAGGCGCCGAGTCCGTGCCGACCACCTTCACGCCCATAACCGGATTCCTTGTAGCCGCCGAACGGGCTCGCCGGGTCGAAGCGATTGAACGTGTTGGCCCACACGACGCCCGCCCTGAGGCGGTCCGCGACGCCGAGAATGCGACTGCCCTTGTCGGACCAGATTCCCGCAGAGAGACCGTACGGCGTGTTGTTCGCTTTCGCGATCGCTTCGGCGGGAGTGCGGAAGGTGAGAACCGACAACACGGGTCCGAAAATCTCTTCTCGCGCGATCCGATGACTCGTTTCGACATTCGTGAAGATCGTCGGGGCGAACCAGAACCCCTTCGCCGGGATGACGCAATCCGCCGTCCAGCGTTCGGCACCCTCTTGTTCGCCGATGTCAGACAGCGTGCGGATGCGGTCGAGTTGTGCTTTCGAATTGATCGCGCCGATGTCGGTGTTCTTGTCGAGAGGGTCGCCCATTCGCAGCGTCGTGAGCCTCTGCTTCAAGCGGTCGATGACCTCGTCGTGCACGTTTTCCTGCACGAGCAGTCTGCTCCCTGCGCAACACACGTGCCCTTGATTGAAGAAAATGCCGTTGACGATGCCTTCGATGGCCTGGTCCATGGGAGCGTCATCGAACACGATGTTGGCGGCCTTGCCTCCGAGCTCGAGAGTCAGTTTCTTGGCTGTTCCCGCCGTCGACTTCGCGATCGCGCGCCCCACCGCGGTCGAACCGGTGAACGCGACTTTGTCGACATCCGGGTGGTTCACGAGAGCCGAACCGGTGTCGCCCGCGCCCGTCACGATGTTCACGACCCCTGCAGGCAAATCCGCTTGCTGAAGGATTTCGGCGAAAATCAGTGCCGAAAGCGGCGTCGTCTCGGCCGGCTTCAAGACCACGGTGTTCCCCGCGGCGAGAGCGGGAGCGATCTTCCACGCGAGCATGAGCAGCGGGAAGTTCCACGGGATGACTTGCGCGGCAACGCCGAGAGCATGCGGCGAAGGGCCGAAACCGGCGTGGTCGAGCTTGTCCGCCCAGCCGGCGTAATAGAAGAACCATGCGGCCACGAGCGGGACATCCACGTCCCGGCTCTCTTTGATGGGCTTTCCATTGTCGAGGCTCTCCGCGACGGCGAGTTCGCGCGTGCGTTCCTGGACGAGCCGCGCAATGCGAAACAGGTATTTCCCTCGGTCGCGTCCGCTCATGCGCGACCAGACCCTGTCGTATGCGCGGCGAGCGGCGGACACGGCAGAATCGACATCCGAAGCATCGGCGTTCGAAATCTTCGCGATCGGCGATTCGTCCGCAGGGGAAATCGTGGTGAATGGCGTCCCGTGGCCGTCGCGGAATTCTCCGTCGATGAAGAGACCGTAGCTCTTCTTGAGGTGCAGAATGCTTCGGGACTCCGGTGCCGGTGCATATTCGAGGAATGACATGGTGGCTCCTAATCCATCGTGACGTAGTCGGGGCCGCTGTAGTGGCCGGTGGCGATCTTCTGGCGTTGCAGCAAAACGTCGTTGAGAAGGCTCGACGCTCCGAATCGGAACAAGTGGGGGTTCAGCCAGTCCTCGCCCACGGTCTCCGCGACGGTCACGAGGTACCGGATGGCGTCCTTGGATGACCGGATGCCGCCGGCCGGCTTGACGCCGATTCGCTCCCCCGTGAGGCGATACCAGTCGTTCACGACCTGCAGCATGAGCAGCGTGACCGGAAGCGTCGCTGCGGGCGAGACTTTTCCCGTCGATGTCTTGATGAAGTCCGCGCCCGCAAGGATGGCGAGCCAGGATGCCCGGCGCACATTGTCGTACGTGTTCAGCTCGCCCGTTTCGAGAATGACCTTGAGGTGGGCGTAGCTGCCGTCAGCCCTGCGGCACGCGTCCTTGACCGCGACGATCTGATCGAAAACGAGTCCGTAGCGGCCAGAGAGAAACGCTCCGCGGTCGATGACCATGTCGATTTCGTCGGCGCCGGCCGAGACGGCCTCACTCGTGTCTGCGAGTTTGACGGCGAGCGAGGCCCGCCCGCTCGGGAACGCCGTCGCAACGGCCGCGACATTGATTCCCGTCGCGCTGCCCGCGGCGTGTGCGCTGCCGAGAGCAGCGACGGCGGCCGGCACCATGTCGCCATAGACGCAAACCGCGGCGACTCTCGGAGTCGTGGGATCGGTCGGATCGGGATACATCGCCTTGGCGACGAGCGATTGCACTTTGCCGGGAGTGTCCGCGCCTTCGAGCGTCGTGAGGTCGATGAGCCGGATGATCGTGTCGAGCGCCCAGGCTTTCGATGTCGTCTTGATGGATCGCGTGGCGAGCCCCGCGGCACGAGCTTCCAGGCCGACCGCATCCACGCCCGACAACCCCTCGAGGTGCAGTTTCAGGCTTTTCTCGGTGAGGTCGGTGCCAATGAGTTGGACGGCTCGCGAGGCGGGCGCGAGCGCGATGGCGTGGTCGATGGTCATGATGCCTCCAGAAGTGCCGCTGCCGTTGATTCGTCGGTCACGATGACGCTGCACAGTTTGCTCGTGACGACGGCGCGGGCGATGTCATGTTTTGCGTCTCCCGCGACGACGAAAATCGCTGTTTGCGCCGCGCGCAATTGTTCAAGCCCGAGGCCGACCGTCCGCTCGTCGAGGCCGGGGTCGACGGGGTTTCCGTTCGCGTCGATGTAGCGGCCGACGACGTCGCCCACGGCTCCTTTGCGCACGAGTTCCGCGACGTCCTCCTCGGACAGATAGCCGCTGTCGACGAGGATCGAGGATGAGTCGGCGACTCCCGCACTGTAAAGGTAAGCGTTCGCCGCTGCGGCCCGATCGAGCACGCCGGCGACCGTGCGGTCGGTCGAAATCGCTCGCGCGGTCTCCAATCGCTCCAGAATCGCGGGGCTCGGAAGGAGAATCGCGTGGCCCCGGCCCTTTTGAGCAATTTCGGCCGCCGTCGTCGATGCGGTTCCCGGCCGACGGTTGAGACTCACTCCCCCATTGATCTGTACCACGGTGACGCCCGTGGCCCAGCCGATGGAGAGATGATCGGCAACCGAGTCGAGGGTTCGGCCCCAACTGATTCCCAGAATCCGAGGCACGGGCCGCAATGCGGTCAGGTAATCGGCGGCCGCCTGGGCGACGCGAGACCGGACGTCGTCGGAAACCGGCACGACCACGGCATCGCGCAAGCCGAATCGTTCGCGCAGTTCGCGCTCGATCCCCAGTCGCCGCGCTCGCGGATGCATGATCTCGATGCGCACGATGCCTCGCTCGCGCGCTTGCGTGAGGAGGCGGCCGACTTTCCAGCGCGTGACGCCGAGCAATGCGCCGATCTCGTCCTGCGTCTTGTTCTCGTCGTAGTAAAGCTCGGCGATGCGCACGGTGAGGAGCTCGCTGTCTTCGCTCGATTGCGGTGTCATCTCGCCCTCCTCTTCTCTCACGTTAGGCGCACGTGATGGGATTCTCAACATCTGTTGCGTCGTACGCTCAAATGAGCACGTGAACGCAATCGGATGCGCGAACGTGCGCTCAGCGCGCACCCGCGCGAAGGAGTTCGGCCCACGCGTCAAAGAAGCCGTCGGCATCGATGCGATCGACGACGGTCGCGTTCGGTTCATTGCGGTGCGGCCGGTCATCGAAGAGGGAATAGCCGCGCGTCAACTGGCCGATCGTTTCGACAGCCACGAATTTGCGGCTTGTGCTCTCGATGAGATCCGGGCGCATCATCATCATCGCCGTGACGGAATCCGGATGCGTGCTTCCCATGATCCCCTCGCTTTCGTTGTACTCGATGTTCGGCTTATCGAGGATCGTGAAATACCTCGCCAGGTCATTGTCGATAGCGGCCAATTCGGCGAGTTGGTCACGACTCCACGTGGCCTGGGCAAGAGTGAGCGTCCACGTCGAGATCGTTACATCGAAACCGGCGCGCAATACGATGTCGGCGGCCTCCGGGTCGACGAAGAAGTTGTATTCGGCAGCCGCGGTCACGTTGCCGACAGAATTGTCGCAACCGCCCATGATCCACAGCTCCCGCACCTTCGAGGGCAGCTCCCGATCCAAGAGAACAGCGGTGGCGATGTTGGTGAGCGGACCGATCGCGAGGATGTCGATCTCGCCCGGGTTGTCGTTGACGAGGCGGACGATCGCTTCCGCTGCGGCTTCGTCGCTCGGCCTCTGGGTCGGTTTTTCGAAATCGTGATTGCCTTTGCCGTCGCCGTGAGCGCGCGACTCGTACCACGGCCGCATCATCGGAACGCGCGCGCCGAGATGCACGGGAACCTCGCCTTCCCTGCCTGCCGCCTTGACGGTCAGGAGCGCATTCTCGATTTGCTGCTCGAACGAGACGTTTCCGGCAACGATGGTGATCGCTTCAAGAGTGGACCGCGGATGAAGAAGCCCCACGAGAAGCGCGAAACTGTCGTCTGCCGCGGTGTCGGTGTCGATAATCATCCTGCGGTTGCTCGTTGTGCTCATGGCTCTGATTCCTTCGCTCTCAGCGGCCTAGGGGATTGCGCCGGGTTGCCCCACGGCATCCGGCACGGACTGTTTTCGCGGTTCCTGAATCCGGAACGACAGTGCGAGCCCGACGATCGCGATCGCTGCCGCTGTCCAGAAAACGGGTGGATAGCCCAGCACTCCGATGACGGCGCCGGCCGCAAGCGGACCGAGGATGAAAAACGGCGCGAGAAGAGTCGACGTCATGCCGAGATACATGCTCGTGCGCGAGGTCGGGGCGAGTTCGATGGAGAGATTGGGGTCCCCGATGACGGTCACGGCGTTGGCGCCGCCCAAGACGACGAAGATCGCGATGTACGCCGGCAGTCCGGCGGCGAAGACCGCTCCGATCATGCCCGAAGCGATGAACACTCCACCGAGAACTACGACGATGCGCCATCCCCAATAGTTTCCGACGAGACCCAGCAGGAAGCCGAGGAGCGCTTGCGAAAGGATGAACACGGCAGCCAGAAGCGCTGCATCCGACACTCTCAAGCCGCGATGGATACCATCGACGGCGACGAATCCGATGCCGAGAGTCGACAGGGCGAGGAACGATCTCGCCAGGATGAAGCGCCCGTACGCTCGATCGCCGACGATGAGCGAAGGGAGCTCTCTGATGGTGACCCAGAATTTCGGCCGAACATCCACGTGCGGGTAGGGAAGCTCCTTCAAACCCGAAATGAAGAAGATCGACAGAAACGACAGCGCGAAGCTGATCCAGAAACACAGCTGATTTCCCTGCGGAAATGCGTTCGTGCGAATGATGTTCTCCGCGACGATCGCAGCGCTGAACCCGAGCAAGCCGCCGAGCAATTGCACGATCCCGTAGAACCATCCGCGCCCCTTCGTGAGCGCTTTCGCGACGAAGTCGCCGTAGACGGGGCCGATGAGTCCCGTCGTGATCGCGTAAGCGCAAAACGCGATGAAGAACAGGACGATGACGAGGTCGGTGGGTATCGCTCCGATCGCCTGGGCCGTGAGTGCAATCGCGAGGATCCCGACGCGTTCGGCAATCACGATCCCGAGGAGCAAAGGCTTGCGTCGGTCCCGGCCACGCACCAAGTGCGCGCCGACCAATTGCGGCAAATAGCGTCCGACGGCGAACGTCGCCGCGACGAGTCCGACGAGCACCGAACTGCCGGTCAGTTGCTGGATGAAGGACGGGATGAGCGTCGTTTCCGACAAGAGGGAGATTGCGAACGCGAACGTTGCCCCGTCCATGATGAGGAACAGGAAATTTCGTCGCTGGAATCGCGCCATGCCCCGCGCATACTCCGGTGCCGCGGCGGCAAGGCGAGCGACGTCCGCGCTTACGGCCATCGGCGATTCTCACGGTCGTCGGCGATGAGAACGCGAAGGGCTTCAACGGATGCCGACAGCAACTGGTTCCGGTCTACTTCGCCTTCGCCCGAGTGCATTTGCATGACCCCTCCCGTGCGAACTCCGTGAATCGCGCCGATCACGAAAATCGTCGCCGCCTCCATCTCGGAGCAAATGGCGCCTCCCGCCACCCACGCGTTCCATCTGTCCGCGAGCCGACCGGCGAGCGGCATCCGCTCCGGTTCGACTTCCCCGTAGAACGAGTCCTTGGACTGGGTCACTCCGAGCCGGTGGGAAATGCCCAGGCGCCGGGACGCCGTGGCGATCGCGTCGACCACTTGCGGCGTCGCGATCGCGGGAAACTCCATGGGAAGGTAGTGACTCGATGTGCCTTCGTCGCGAATCGCGGCCGTGACGACCGCGAGCTGCCCCTCGGGGGTGCCCGGCTGGATCGCGCCGGAAGTCCCGACGCGAATAAAGGTATCTGCGCCGATCTTGATGAGCTCTTCCATCGCGATCGCTGACGACGGGCAGCCGATGCCGGTCGAGACGACCGAGACTTTTTCTCCGTCGAGCGTTCCCGTCCAGGTCGTGTATTCGCGATTCGAGGCGACGAACGCCGCATCATCGAACAGTGCCGCGATGGGCTCGCACCGACCAGGATCGCCGGGCAGCAGGACGTATCGCCCGACGTCTCCCTCGCGCAATTGGATGTGCCACTGCCGATCGTCCGCGCTCATGACGCCGACTCCCCTCGATCGTGCGCGATGAGGGCGCGAAGGCCCGCGATGGATGCGGGAAGCAGGTTGTCGAGTGTGCCTTCCGCTTCCTCCGCCGGCGTCATGGGCGCCATGTCGTGGTGACCGAGGATCATCATGATGCCTCCCGCCCTCACGCCGAGGGTGGATGCCACGATGTAGAGGGCCGCCGCTTCCATTTCCGAGCAGATCGCACCGCCCGCCATCCACGCCGCCCATCGGTCTTTCAGTCGATTCGCGACCGGCATCCGCCCCGGCTCATGCTGCCCGTAGAACGAATCCTTGGATTGCGAGATCCCGATGCGATAGGGACGGCCGACCTCGCGCGCGCCGAGCGCAAGCGCTCTCGTGATTTCGATGTCCGCTACCGCCGGAAATTCGATCGGAAGGTAGTGGCTCGATGTGCCCTCGTCCCGGATGGCCCCGGAAATGATCCCGAGAGTTCCCGGGGCGATATCGGGCTGCATCGATCCGGAGGTTCCGACGCGAATGAAAGTGTCGGAACCCACCTTTACGAGCTCCTCCATCGCGATCGACGCGGAGGGGCACCCGATTCCCGTCGACGTCACCGATACGAGCTCGCCATCCAGATACCCGCTCCAGGTTTCGTACTCGCGATTCTTCGCGACGAGGCGCGGGTCGTCGAAATACTGGGCAATGGGCTTGCTTCGGCCGGGGTCGCCGGGCAGTAGAACATATCGACCCACCTCTCCTCGCGCGACCTGGATGTGGTGCTGGCGTTCCGTTGACGGTGCTGTCGACATGAGGGTGCTTTCTCCTGGTTCCTGAAGCTACTTCTTGAAGGCGTAGATGAGGGTGACGATGATGACGCCAGCGAACGTGGCCGCGGCGATGATGAACAACCACAAGACGAAAGTTCCCGGGAACACGATGACGTGCGCGAGGCTCCACAAACCCTTCATGATCGAGATGATCGACAGCCCGATGAAAATGGCCGCTCCGACGATGCCGATGATCCAGTCGCTCGGCCGGGATCGCACTTGCCGGAAGCTCGTCTTCATCCCGTCGGACCCGAATCCCCGCGACTCGAGCGAAATTGAGAGTTGCTGGACGCGCTCGATCGCACCCACGAACACGGGCACGAAACTCGGCAGTACTGCCGCGAAACCGCTGCCTTTCATTCCGCGCGATTTCTGCGCACTCATGATGATCCCCACTTCGCGCTGGAACACCGGAATCAATTGCAGCGTCATCGCGAGCATGAAGTTGAGCGTGTAGGGCATCTTGAGTTTCGCGAGAGAGGTGAACAGGTCGCTCGGGTGGGTCGTCATGACCATGACGAGGGCGATCAGCAGTGACGCCACGATGCGGCCGAGCAGCACGAGCCCGTAATACAGCCCGTCGCCGTAGATCGTGAATCCGCCGAGGCTCGCGACGGGCGTCCACGGTTGCTCGACCGCCGGAGCGATGATCTGCAGCGCGAGCAGGGATGAGCCAATCGGTACGAGGATCAAAGCACCCTTGAGCAGCGGCTTCGTCACTCCGGCAAGCGGGGCGAGCAGGAAAGCGAAGAGCGCCATTCCGTACAGGATGTAAATGTTCTGCGTCGAAAACGCGAGAACGATGTAGCCGATCACCCACACGATCTTCGTGATCGGATTGACCTTGTGGATGAACGAATTTCCCGGAATGAGAGCTACCGGTAGTGCGGCTTGCATTGACATGAGAGCGGTCCTTGGTTTCTAACGCACGGTCTGTTGGGGTGCAGTTGCCTTGCCCGCGAGCCTCGCGGAAATGTCATCCGCGAGTTCGTGGGGCGTGAGCGCGATGGGGCCGCCCCTCGGCACGACCGTTTTCAGTGCTATTTCCGTTGATTGCGGCGCTTGAAGGTTCGTGCGGGCCATGAGCGCTTTGTCGGCGAAGACTTCCCGAGGACTCGCGTCCGCGATGATCATGGTGTCCTTCATGACGACGACGCGTTCCACGACATCGGCGAGGAGCGGCATGTCGTGCGACACGCACACCACGGTCGTACCCTGTTCGCGGAGTCTGCGCATGAGATCGTTGATGATTTTCGTCGTGTGATGATCCTGGCCGGTCGACGGTTCGTCGAAAATGAGGATCGACGGTCGCATCGTCACGATCGATGCGATTCCGACGAGCTTTCGAATGGGAAAGCTCACGCGGTACGGGTGCTCTTCGGCGACATCCGCGAGACCGAAGAATTCGATCGCGTCGGCGACGCGTTCCTTGATTTCCTCCTCCGGAACGCCGATATTGCGCGGCCCGAACTCGAGTTCCGCCTCGACGGAGCGCGCAAACAATTGGTGATTCGGATTCTGAAACACATAGCCGACGTGCGCGGCCATTTGCTGCACGGTATGCCCGCTCGTGTCGACGCCGTTGACCACGACCGTTCCGGATGTCGGCTTGAGCAATCCGTTGAAAAGTTTGGTCAGAGTCGTCTTGCCGGAACCGTTTTGTCCGATGATCCCGAGGATCTCGCCGTGCTCGACGTGGAGATCCACGCCCCCGAGTGCGACGACGTGCCCGGTCGGATAGACGTAGTGCGCATCGCTCACGTCGATGGCGCGCGCGCCCCTCTCGACCGTCGAGTCCGTGGATGTCATGACTTCGCTCCCAGCAGCTCGTTGACCGCCGCGATCGCGGGTTCGGTCGTGATGGGGATCGGCCCGTTCCACATTCCCCTGGACTTGAGGATGCTCGCGACCTCGGCCGACTCGGGGACGCGAAGTTTCAGTTCGGCGAGCGCATCGACCTGGCCGAAGATCTCTTGCGGTGTACCGTTCATGACGATCCTTCCGCCATCCATCACGATGACGCGATCGGCGTACTTCGCCATGACTTCGACTTCGTGCTCGATCACGAGAACGGTCATGCCGTTCTCCCGATTGAGCTTTGCCGCCATGTCGAAGACCTCTTGTTTTCCAATGGGGTCCAGATTGGATGTCGGTTCGTCCATGATGAGGATCTTGGGGTTCATGGCGAGCACTGCCGCGATGGCGAGGCGCTGTTGCTGGCCGCCGGAAAGTCCAAGCGGCGATCGCTCCTCGAATCCGGCGAGGCCGACGAGAGCGAGAGTCTCGGGAATGATGCGCTTCATTTCCTCGTAGGGGATGCCGGCGTTTTCCAGGCCGAGAGCGACTTCCTCGCCCGCCGACATCTGGCTCATTTGGAACTCGGGGTTGTCGAACACCATTCCGACGATCTTCGCCATCTCGCGAACCGGGTAGTCGCCGACGTTCAGGCCGTCGACCGTGACGGTTCCTTCGAGGTTGCCGCCGAGCATGATGGGGATGACGCCGTTCACGCACAAACCGAGCGTGGTCTTGCCCGCTCCGTTGAGGCCGAGGATCGCGACGTATTCGCCGGGCTGGATTTCCAGGCTGATCGACTCGAGCGCGTGAACCTCCGTTCCCGAGTAGCCGAACGTGACGTTGTCGAATCGAATGATGGGGTCAGACATTGTTCTCCTTGTAGCCGGGGTGGCGCGACGATCGCTCGCTGCGCCACCCCGACATGGTTCGTGCGTGTTAGTTGGCGCCCGCCGTGATCGCGAGGAACACGACGACGATCAGCACGCCGATGACGATTCCCGCGACAGCCCAAAGGATTCCCTTGAGCGGCGTCGCTTTCACGATGTCGACATTCGCCGTGAGCGATTTCGGCAGCGCTTCTATGATTGCGAGCGCAACGAAACCGCCGATGATCTTGTCAGCGAGAGACGTGAGGATATTCGATGAGAACACCGACCCCACGAGGTTCTGGCCGACCGCGAGGAATGTTCCCGTCAAGGCATCCGCACCGTTGCCGGTCGCGCCGCCGAAGACGAGAACGATGATCGGAGCGGCAACGATCGTGCACGCGATGGCAACGATGATGTTCAGGATGAAGAAGCGCGGAATCGTGCGCCCCATCTTCCAGGAACGAACACCGTAGCCCCACAAGAGGGCGCCGACGACGTTGACGATCGCGAACGGGAGGCTCACCGGGCCGCTGATGAGCGACGAGCCGGCGTTCGTGAGAACACCGACGAGCGCACCCCACCATGGACCGAGGACGATCGCAGAGATCGCCGTTCCGATCATGTCGAGGTATACCGGGAGTCGCAGCGCCGAGGCAATGTAGCCACCGACGATGTTGAGTGCGACACACACCGGGACGAGAGTCACGATGAGTGTCATCGGGAGATTGTTGCGGTTCAACCGGCTCTTTTTGGGTGCCGATGCAACAGGGGCTGTTGTCATTGTTTTGTTGCCTTTCGGTTGGGGTGGCGATGGTTGCGGAACAGCGACAGTGCTGCTCCTGGTGGTTCGCGGATGCCGGCCCCCATCATGGGTCGGTCCGCTTCTCACTCGTGTTGAGTGACCCTTCACCACAATGGCCGCAGCACCCGCGCTGGTACACGGTGCCCCGGCCGAGCCGGATGAAGGAGCTTGTGGCGGCGTGATCGCCGGAATGGATGCTCATGCGACGCTCGCGAGTCATGAATCACCTGCAAACGCATCCGCAAGAAATCGGACGAAAAGCTTCGGGTCGGCGCCGAGCGCGACTCGAGCGTTTCGCGGCTCCGTCGACCATTCGCGCGCGTCGAACACGGTTTGCCCGATCGTGCGCTCCCCCCGCGTTTCGACGTGAACCGGCCATTCGCGCACATCGGTCAAGACCTCGGGATGAACCAGATACGCGACGCACAAAGCGTCGTGAACGGGAGCATCGACACGGGAGTTTCCCGGTGCATCCTTGTAGTTCTCGATGCGATGGCGGATGAAAGCGCTCGCGGCCCTGGCGGCAGGCGAGTCGATGGCGTCGAAGCGATCGCAATCGGTCAATGAGACGGGTGCACTGTGCGTCGCATCGAGAGGGACGATCGTGACGTCACGAATCCCCGCGGTCAGGACGGCTTCAGCCGCTTCGGGATCGACCCAGATGTTGAACTCTGCGGCGGGCGTGACGTTGCCCCAACCCCGAGCTCCTCCCATGAGGACGAGTCGCGGGATCCGTTCCGCGAGCCGGGGTTCTGCCGCGAGCGCGAGCGCCACATTCGTGAGCGGACCGGTCGCAACCAGCACGGTCTGCGGGCCGTCGGATCCGAGGTAGTAATCGACGAGGAATCGAACCGCGGATGCCTCGGCCGGAGACGACACCGACGACGGCAAATCGAGGTAGTCGGGGTGCACTCCGCCCTTGGAGTTCAGGATGTGGCGCGGAATGGGGAAATCGGGCCGAACGAGGGGGCGTGCCGCCCCGATATGCACCGGAACGCTCGCACCGATCGCGTCCAGGACGCGCAAGGTGTTCTCCGTCACGTTCGACAGCGGCACGTTGCCGTTCACGGTCGTCACCGCGACGAGTTCGAGCGCAGAATGCCCCGCCGCGGCCATGATCGCCACCGCGTCATCGGTTCCCGTATCGCAATCGAGGATGAGTTTCAGGGCCATCGGTCACCGCCTCGCCAGAAATGTCACGACGCGCAATTCCGAACTGTTGATCCAGACATCTGAGTATTCGACGGGAACGCCGTCCGCGAGGAACGTGAGTTGTTCGAGGTACTGCACGGGGGCCGAGCCGGGAACCCGCAGGGCCAGAGCGACCTCCGCGGTGGCGGCTTGCGCACTGAACGTTCGGCGGGCCGTTCCGATCTTCAACCGGAATGCGCCTTCGAGAGTGCCGAACAGGCTGTGCGTGCTGAAGTCCGTGTTCTCGATTCCCGGTGCGAGATCGGTCCGAACGTAGTTGTGAAGCAAGGCGATGGGAAGCCCGTCGGTCGTGCGGATGCGAATGAGCCGCAAGACCTTGTCGCCATCGGGCACCGCGAGGAGTGCGCCGACGTAGCCGGGAGGATCCACGAGTTCGACGCTGATGACCGTCGTGTCGAGCCGGATGCCCTGGCTCGCGAAATCCTCGGACAGCGTGCTGAGTTTTTGCGCGACCGCAGGCTCGAGCAGGGTGGTCGTCACGAAAGTGCCGCGCCCTTGCACTTGTTTGAGCAAGCCTTCATCGATGAGCGTCAGGAGCGCGCGCCGCAGGGTCCCGCGGCTCACGCCAAGATCGCTCGCGAGCTCCGGCTCCGCCTTCAACCGGTGGTGGGGCGGCCACGTCCCCGAGACGATGCGCGCCCTGATGGCGTCGGAGATCTGGCTGTGGAGTGCGGACGGAGCGTGGCGGTCGAGCTCGGCCGCCGAGCTTGTCGTCATCCCCTTGTCCGGACGTGCCATCAGTAACTCTCCGTGAACTCGTTCTCGGCTCCGGACACGATGTCGACTCCCGCGCTCGTCCCGAGGAGTGCCGCGCCCGCCGACAGCAATTCGAGTGCTTGCGCGTAACTCTTGATTCCGCCGGACGCCTTCACCCGCACGCCGGGTCGCGTTCTCTCGGCGAGATAGCGGATGCTGTCGGCGTTGGCGATTTCGACGTTTCCCGCGCTCGCATTCTTCAAGTAGAGCGCTCCGGCATCCATCGACAACTCCACAGCGGCCTCGCGTTCCGACGTGGTGAGAAGCGGAAGCTCGAGCATGACTTTGACGGGTACGCCGCTCGCTCGAACGACGCCTGCGATGTCTTCGCGGAACTCGTCGAACAGGCCGTCCCGGAGCCATCCGATCTGGACGCCGATATCCAATTGTGTGGCGCCGAGGCGAACGAGTTCTGCTCCTTCAGCGGCTTTGCCGACGGGAGTCATGGTTCCGACGATCGGGAAGTCGACGGCCGAGGCGATCTCGATGCCGGTTCCTGCGAGTTCGCGCGCGACGAATTCGACCCAGGCTCCCGGAACCATCGCGGCGTTGAAACCAAATTGCACGCACTCCGCGACGTGCGCGAGCATGTCGTCCCGCGTGAGTCCCGCTTCGATGCGCGTGTGCTGGATGTATTGCGCGAGCTGAGCCGGCGCGAGGCCGCGGGGCTCGACCTTCAGGTCAGTCACGATGAACCCCTTGTGCCGCGTGTTCGAGGATGAAGGATTCGAGTTCGGATCGCGTCGCGAATCCCGGAACGGCCCCGTCGATCGTCACGGCGTGAGCCCCCGCGGCGGCCGCGAATTCGACGGCGGCGCGCAAGGGGGCGCCCTCCACGAGCGCCACCGCCAATGCGGCCGTGAATGCATCGCCGGCGCCCGTTGTGTCCCGCACGGTATCCACGTGCACCGCCTCGATCTGGAACGCGTCGCCGACGCCGTGCGCGGCAACACCCCGATCGCCCGCGGTCAGGACGACGACGGCACCCGTCAGGTCGTGGAGCTTCGCGGCTGTGTGCGGCAGGTCGCTCGAAGCTTCGTGATCGCCGAGAAGCTCGGCTGCTTCGGTCTCATTGGGCGTGAGGTAGTCGACAAGGGGCCAGACGTCTCGAGGGATGTGCGCCGCGGGCGCCGGATTGAGGAGCGTGCGCGTGCGTTCTTCTTTGGCGATACGCAAGAGCGCGATGGCGGCGATGAGTGGAATCTCGAGCGATACGACGAGAAGATCGGCGCGAGAAATGCTCGGACGGAATCGTTCGGCGTGTTGTTCCGTGATTTCGGCGAGTGCTCCCGGGGCGATCGCGATGCGGTTCTCCCCGGCAGCGTCGACGATGATGAATCCGCACATCGTCGCGGCGTGGAGTTCCATGACGGTCGCGCCGTCGACGCGTTCCGTTGCCCAGAATTCGCGAGCCGCGGCACCGTGGCCGTCCGGTCCCACCGCGCTGAACAAGGCGACATCCGTCCCGAGCCGGCGCGCTGCCACTGCTTGATTGGAACCTTTGCCGCCGTGACCGATTGCGAGAGTTCCATCCGTCACGGTTTCACCGGGGCGAGGCGAAGAGGCAACCCTCATGGTCATTCCGATGCCGTATCCACCGGCAACCGCAATCGTCACGAGGACCTCAATCAATCGGGGGAATATCTGGACAACTATGTACAAATATCTTGAGGCATGACCCTAGCGAGACTGCGGAAACCCCGTCAAGCATCTGCTCTCATGCGCATTTGCGGTGGCGAAACTGCACCTTTGCGCACAAATTGCGATGGTGACTGCTTATCGCCCGCCGGCTGCCGTAAGGTATTCGCGCCACGCCTTCGAACGATCGCGATCCCAATTCGACCAATCCACCGGATGGCCGCGCAAGAGAGCGTCCAATTGATCCAGGTTGCTTTGCCAGTCGGCCGACACTCGAGGAACGAACGCCGAGTCGAGTGAGACTGTCACCGACGTCGTGAGGATCGTGCTCGTGCCGCGCGGGCCCCCCTCGAACGTCTCCAGCTCGAAGTGAAAGCTCCCACGGTTGTCGGTGTCAACCGTCAGGGCGGTCGGCTCCTCGAGGTGCGTGATGGTCCCGCGGGTCGGTGGGAAGCTCGAACTCGTCAACCACACGAGATCGTAGCTTCCACCCACGATCGCATCGACGTCGGCGTGCGCGAGCCAGCCGACGATCAATTCCGCATCGATCAGAGCGTCGAAGACGATGGATGGAGGAAATTCGAGTCGCCGAACAAACTCCAGTTCGACGAGTTCGGGGGTCATGGTGCAACCCTACGCGCAGCCACCGCAATAGGCTCGGTACATGCCCGGCCGTCTCGCTCTCGCCCTCGATCTCGGTGGCACGAAAGTGGAATCGGCGCTCATCGACGAGGCGGGACGCAACATCCCAGGCAGTCGATTTCGTCGCCCGACGGGTCCGGCTCGCACGTCGGCCGAGCTCGAGTCCCAAGTGAGGGCTGTCGTAGGCGATGCCCTGGCTGCCCTGCCGGCGGGCGCGAAACTCGCGGGAGTCGGCATCGGGGCGGCGGGTCCGATAGATCAGGATCGCGGACTCGTGTCCCCGCTCAACCTCCCCGCGTGGCGCGACTTTCCGCTCGTGGAATTGGTCGGCGCGTGCGTCCCGAATACGACCGTGACGCTGCGAATGGATGGATTGTGCATCACACTCGCCGAACACTGGCTCGGCGCGGCTCGAGGCGTGTCGAACCTTCTCGGGATGGTGGTGTCGACCGGGATCGGCGGCGGGCTCATCCTCGGCGGCCGCGCGGCACCCGGTGGGAGCGGGAATGCGGGCCACATCGGACACCTCGAAATTTCCGGCTTCTCCGAACCGTGCGCGTGCGGCGGCACCGGTTGCCTGGAAGCCGTAGCGTCGGGGCCGCGAACCGTCGCCTGGGCTCGAGAGCAGGGGTGGATCGGATCCTCGGGAGAAGAACTCGCGCAAAGTTACGCGAGCGGCGACCGTATCGCGCGAGCGGCTGTCGAGCGCGCCGGCCTCGCGATCGGCAGAGCCATCGGGTCGGCGACCTCCTTGACCGACCTGGACCTCGTCGTCATCGGCGGTGGTTTCGCCTCCGTCACTCCCGACCTCTTCGAATTCATCGAGCGCGGAATCGATGCGCACAGTACCTTCGGATTCGTCCGCCGAGTTGTCATCGCGGCATCAGCGCTCTCGGGCGACGGGCCGCTTGTCGGTGCCGCTTCCCTCATCCACGAGGCACGGCTCCTCGACTAGGCGATTTGCGCCGTGCCTCGCGAGCAGCTGTTTCATCTTCGACAAAGCGAGGCGATCGAAGAATGAAGCCGAAAACGACGAGCGAGGATGATGTTGCGGCGAGCAGGATGATCGAACTCACCCAATCGGCGGTCAGGTTGCGGAGGATGCCTACGAGCAAAGGCCCGAGCGCTGCGAGCAAGTAGCCGATTCCCTGCACGAATCCACTCACCGCGACGGATCCCTCCTGAGTGCGAGTGCGCAGGTTGATGAGCGCGAGGCACGCGGGGAAAACCGCCTGGCCGATGCCGCACAGCGTGACCCACAACCATGGCGTGACGCCCGGTGCGAGAAGCAACCCCAGGTAGCCGCACACGAACCCTGCCGCACCGACGTGCAGGATCCATCCGACGTTCGACAATCGCGCGGCAAGGATCGGCGCAATGACCGCCGACAGCATCCCGAGAAATCCCCACACCGCCAAGAGCAAGC
>JAHBST010000003.1 GCA_019638975.1 Cryobacterium sp. | reverse complement strand
GACACGAGCGCAAAGACGATCGCGAGACTCCACGCGACGCGCGAGTGCCACACCCTGCCGACCATGGCGGCCGTGAGCCCCGCGAGCTCGGGCGCTCTCGGCGCGGTGGTTGCGGTGGGTGCGGGGGGTGCGGGGCGGCGATGGCGAACAAGAATCGCAATCCACGGTGGAAGGGCGAGCACGGCGAGCACGGCCCACACGCCGAGCGAAACCCGCCAACCGGCGACATCGGCGAGCGGGTACGCGAGCGCGGGCGGAATCACCGTTCCGATCGCCACAGACGTCGCGTAGATCGAGGTGACGAGTCCGATCCGATCGGGAAAGAATCGCTTCACGATGGGAGGCAGCAAGACGTTTCCCGCGCCCGCCGCGGCGAGAGCGATCAAGGTCCCGAGAAACAACGCGAGGTAACCGGGTGCGACAGCACGGATCGCAAAGCCTGCGACCATGACGATGACCGACAGGACGGTCGAGAGTTCGAGGCCGAATCGGCGCGCCATATACGGTGCGACGAGCCCCGCTAAGGCGAACATGACGGGAGGCAGCATTCCGAGGATGCCGAGACCGAGCGCGTCCAGTCGAATGTCGCGAGTCACCGCTTCGACGATCGGCGACAGCGACGTCGCAGCCGTACGCAAGCTCGCCGACAACAGGATTATTCCGACAATGGCGAGAACGCGACCCGAGGAGAGGCGCAATCCACGGAGCGAACCGGTATCGCCTATCGACGGCAGGCTCATGAATCGCTGCGCAGGATGTCGGTGACTCGCTCGACGTCCGATTGGATTCCGACGACGAGTGCGTCGACATCGGAAAACGCCACCATGCCGCGAATACGCTCGACGAAGTGAAGCTCGACCGTTTCACCGTAAAGGTTGAGATCGATGAGACTGAAATCCGGCGCGAGAAGGTACGCCTCGACCTGACGCTCGGCAACCCCGGTGAACGTGGGATTGTTGCCGATCGACACGGCGGCCGGGAGACGTGAACCGGCCACGATCGCCCAGGCCGCGTAGACGCCGTCGGAAGGCGCGAGGCCCTCGGCTTGGGGGCCGAGATTGGCCGTCGGGAATCCGAGCGCCCGACCTCGCTGGGCGCCACCGACGATGACACCGCGCACCACGGGGCGCCGACCCAACAAGGCGGCAGCCCCTCGCACGTCGCCGAGAGCGAGAAGTTCTCTCACCCAGGTCGAGGAGACTCGCCGACCGTCGTGTTCGACGCTGTCGCAATGGCGAATCTCGAACCCATGGCGCTCGCCGAGGGTGTCGAGCAAGGCGACGTCTCCCGCACCGCGAGCACCGAAGCGGAAGTCCCGCCCGACAAAGACGACAGTCGCGTGGAGACCGTCGACGAGCACATCCGTCACGAACTGTTCCGGCGGCAATTCGCTGAATGGTCGGTCGAACGTGAGCATCGCGGTCGCTTCGACACCAAGCGCGTCGAGCAACTCCAGTTTTTGCGCGTTGCTGACGAGCGAAGGAGGGCACGATGTCGGTGCGAGCACACTCAAGGGATTTCGATCGAACGTCACGACAGTGGGGATGAGCGCTCTCGGCCGGGACTCTGCGAGAAGCCCGTTGATGATCTTCTGGTGCCCAAGGTGAATGCCGTCGAACTTGCCGATCGTGACCGCCGAAGGCCCGAAATTTGCCGGGATCGACGTGAGGGACGTGAAAGTCCGCACGTCAGCCCCCGGTCCGCTCACGGGGTGGGGCAAGGACCCACGGCCGGCCCCGCGTCGCCAACCACACCATCCCCAGTGCGGGAAGCACGAGGGGCACAAACAGATATCCGCGGCCGAACAACGACCACACGGTATCGCTCGGGAACAATTGCGGATCGAAAATGCTGAGGAAGCCGACGACGAGCACTCCCGCGAGTTCGAACGAAATCGTCACCCACGCCACGATGTACCAGCGGAGACTGCGGCGCAACAGCGCGATCGTCGCAACGATGTAGACGATCGCGGACAGCGCCGAGAGCAAGTAGGCGATCGGGGCATGGTGGAAATTGCTCATGATTTGCACTACCGACCGCCCCGTGGCGGCGAGCGCGAGTACTCCATAAACGGCGATGAGCACGCTGCCGACACCGCGGCTCGGTCGAGAGTCGTCGGATGAAGGGCCGGTCGGGGAAGTCATCGGTTCAAGATTAGGTGATCGCGAGCGGGACCAGAGCCAGCCTCACGCGCCCTGAACGGTCCAGATCTGAAGCATCCGGTACACCATGACGGCGACGGCGAGGCATGCGACGCCGAGGATCATCGTGCTCCACCGGGTCCGTTCGACGAGACCCCAGAATGCGGCGAGCGGCACGAGGATGATGGCCGAAATCAGGTAGGTGTAGAACTCCACCGGATTGCCCGTCATGTAGTTCCCGGTTGCGGGGGCGAAGAAAGCGATGACCAGTTGCGCGAGCAGAAGGATCTCGACGAGAAGGCCGCCGCCCATGCTGAAGTCATCCGGAATTCGCCCGGCAGCGCCCAGGCCGATCGCGAACAATCCGGCAATCGTCGCGACCGCGATCTCCACCCACGCGAACCACTCGATCACGCCTCGCTCCCCTCCGCCGGAAGATTGAACAGGACCTCGGCGGTGGTCGCGGTGACGGAAACGAGACCGACGAGTCGGCCATCAGGTGCGATCGCCGCAACGGGACCCTTTCGCGCGGCGACCGGCGAATCGTCCAATGCCAGTTTCTTCCCATGCCCGAGGTCGATTGCCTGCTCGTGGCTCAATTCGAGCACGGGGAACAGAGCCCGCGCGATGTCCGCGGGGGTCCGAAGATCCCTTGCCGCGTCAATGTCGTCGATCATGGTCGCCGAGCCGATGGAGAACGGCCCCACTCGCGTACGACGCAAGGACGTGACGTGTCCTCCGACACCCAGTGCCGCGCCAAGATCTCGAGCGAGAGCGCGAACATAGGTTCCCGACGAGCACTCGACGCGAACGTCGACGTCGACGAACGCCGCTCGCCGGATCTCCAGCACGTCGAAAGCGGACACCGTGACCTCTCGCGCGGCCAACTTCACGTCCTCCCCCGCGCGAACACGCTCGTGCGCTCGCCTGCCGTCGACTTTGATCGCGCTCACGGCGGAAGGGACCTGGCCGATCCTGCCGGTGAGCATCCCGATTCCCGCGTGAATTCCGGCATCGTCGATGCTCGCGAGAAGCTCGGGAGCCGCGACGGATGACATCGTCCCGTCCGCGTCGTCGGTGGACGTCGACGCCCCGAGCCGGATCGTCGCGAGGTATTCCTTGTCGAGCCCGACAAGATACGTCAGCAATCGCGTCGCGCCGTTGACTCCGAGAACCAAAAGGCCCGTCGCCATGGGGTCGAGCGTGCCGGCGTGTCCCACTCGGCGAGTATCGACCTTCCTCCGCACGCGCGCGACCACATCGTGACTCGTCATTCCGCCGGGTTTGTCGATGAAGAGCAATCCGCTGGGTCCCGACGAATGCCTCACCCTCCGAGGCTACCAATCCGCGACGGGGGTCGTAGTGTGGGAATGTGAGAGTTGGGGTGATCGGGGCTGGCGCCGTTGGAGGCACTATCGCCGCGCTCCTCGACCGAGGCGGTCACGAGGTCGAAGTCACCGCCCGCGGACTGGGCCTCGACGCGATTCGTTCGGGAGGCATCGCGCTGAGCGGTGGATGGGGGGACCACGTCGCACGAGTCGTCGCCAACCCGATACTCACGCGAGCACCGGAGTTGGCCATCGTCGCGACGAAAGCGATCGATGCGGAAGCGGCCGTGCGCGAAAACGCCGACCTGTTGCGCGGCGTGCCGATCGTGGTCGTCCAGAACGGCATCCGATCCATCTCGACAGTGCGGGCGATCCTCCCGCGCACGGATGTCGTCGGAGGACTCGCACTCTTCGCTGCGTCCTACCTCGAGCCTGGTTCGGTATCCGTGACGACGACAGGCAGCACCTATCTTGGCAACGACGGCCACGGCCTTGACGTCGAATACGCCGCGAACATCCTCGGAACGGTCATGCCCGTACATGCGACGCACAACTTCGAGGGTGCGCAGTGGACCAAGCTCATGGTCAACCAGATCAACGCCTTGCCGGCAATCACGGATCTCAGCGTGCAGCAGACCATCGCCAACCGCAGGCTTCGCCTCGTCCTCGTACGCAGCATGCGAGAGGCAGTCGCGATCGCTCTCGAAAAGGGCGTCAAATTCGAAAAGCTCCAGGGGCTGTCGCACGGCATCCTGCGAACGTTTCGCAGGATGCCTCCCGCGGTCGGTCAAATTCTCCCGTTCGTCATGAAATGGCGGATGGGGCCGACTCCCAACCCCGGTTCCACGCTCCAAAGCATCCGTCGGGGCCACAAGACCGAAATCGACTACCTCAATGGCGCGATCGTCGATGCCGCGCGCGCGACCGGACGCTCGGCACCCGTCAACGCCAAAATCGTCGAACTCGTTCACGGGGTCGAGTCGACCGGAAGTTTTCTCTCGCCCGAGCGCGTCGCGGAGGAGTTCAGTTTCGTATCGTCCGCGGCGGACTAACAGGAATCTTCGAACACCCGCAGCGGATGCTCGGGATCCCTGTTGTCAATGATGGCGGTCGCGCGTTCGCTCGGGTTCGCCTCCGCGATGTACACACCATCCGCCCCCGAGTCGGGAGAAACCTCGGAACCGTCGGCATCCAGGAGCGGCGTCGCGAGCCACAACGAATAATTCCACAAGCCGGCAAGCTCGGGTCGATGGAGGAAGACCCCGTCGAGAATGAGCACGGCATCCGGGCCCGCAGACATCCACTTCGGCTGAAACACCGGCTCGTCGCGCAATTCGTCGAACCCGGTCAGCACGAACCCGGTGCTTCCCCCGGTATGGAACGGGTCCACGAGGACGCGCCTCAAGAGAGAGTAGTCGTACGTGTCACGGTATCGCGCAGAACCGTCGAGCTCGCCGCTTCGTTCGCGATCGGCTCTCGGGCGGAAGAAGTCATCGATTCCGGCACGAAAAACCTTCACGCCGCGAGGCCGCAAGACCTCGGCAAGGCCGTTCGCAAAGTCCGCCTGACCTGCTCCGTGGCGCCCGTCGACCGCCACCATCGTGCGGCCGTGACCGTAATTGTGCAGGATTTCCGACGCAATGGATTCCAGCAGATCCTTTTTCTCCTGTGCCCATCGAGCCATATCTCTAGAGTAGTCCGATGGGTACAGTGCTGGCCGAGGAGGTCTCGGACTGGTTTCGGCGCAGCGCGCGGGACCTGCCGTGGCGCGCGGAAGGTTTTGGCGCGTGGGGCATTCTCGTCAGCGAGTTCATGCTCCAGCAGACGCCCGTTTCGCGCGTCATCGGGCCGCTGAATGCGTGGCTTCAGAAATGGCCGACACCGCAAGCGCTCGCATCGGCAACGGCCGGGGACGCCGTTCGCGCATGGGGCAGGCTGGGTTACCCTCGGCGAGCACTTCGACTGCACGCGTGCGCCGTCGACATTGTGGCGAATCATGGAGGCGTCGTCCCGGATGATCTCCACGCGCTGCTCTCCCTTCCGGGCGTCGGCGAATACACGGCGCGCGCCGTTGCCGTTTTCGCCTATCGCCGCCGGCATCCGGTTGTCGATACGAACGTTCGCCGCGTGATCGCCCGTACCGTGAAGGGTCAAGGGCAACCGGGGCCGTCGTCGACATCACGGGATCTCGCGGCGATGGAAGAGCTCCTTCCTTCTTCTGCCGCTGACGCGGCGGTCGCGAGTGCCGCGTTCATGGAGCTCGGCGCGATCGTGTGCACGGCGCGATCTCCGCAATGCGATGCATGCCCGATCGCTGAACGGTGCGCGTGGCGCACCGCGGGCTACCCCGAGTATTCGGGTCCGGTTCGCGCGAAGCAACCCCGCTACGAAGGCTCGGACCGCCATGTGCGCGGCGCGATTCTGGCCGAATTGCGTGCGAGCGAATTTCCGGTCGAGAGTGCGGCCCTTCGTGCCGCGTGGCCCGACGAACGGCAATGGGCCCGAGCGTTGAACGGGCTCGTCAATGACGGACTCGTGGAGCCCGACGGCCTGGACCGGTTTCGGCTTCCCGCCTAACTCCGGCCCGTCTCGCCGCGGCGCGTTCCGTCGTCCGGTCCGTCGTCTGGCCCATCGTCTGGCCCATCGTCGCGGGCATCGTCCCGAAGCTCCCTCATCTCGGCACCCTCGTGATCCTTTGGTTTCACGTACGGATCGGCGTCACCCGCGTACGTCGCACTCGACGCGAGGGAGGACACTTGAGAGTCGCGATCTCGCGCGGTCGCGAGGAGATCTTCGATGAGTTTCGCGTTCTCCGGGATGGCATCGGCGAGGAACTCGAGACTCGGGGTGAGGCGCGCAGTGATGTTCCTGCCCACTTCCGACCGGAGCATACCCGTCGCCGACTTGAGCGCTGCCGCCGAGTTCACGCGTTCTTCATCCGTTCCATAGACGGTGTAGAAAATGCTCGCGTGTTGAAGGTCGCCGGTCACTTGCACGTCCGTGATCGTGACGAAGCCGAGCCGAGGATCCTTGATCCCCTTCTCGAGTCGCTTCGCCACGATCACTTTGATGCGATCGGCGAGCTTGCGCGCCCTCGCCGGATCTGCCACTACCTGACCTTTTCCTTCAGTTCGATCGTTTCGATCTCATCCCCGATGCGGATGTCGTTGAACTTGCCGAGGCCGATTCCGGCTTCGAAGTCCGTCTTCACTTCCGTGACGTCATCCTTGAACCGGCGCAGCGATTCGATCGCGAGTCCATCGCCCACGACGACGCCGTCCCGGATGACTCGGGCCTTCGCGTTCCGCGTGATCGTGCCCGAGCGAACGATGACGCCCGCGACGTTCCCGAACTTCGAGGAACTGAACACTTCGCGGATCTCGGCGACGCCGGACTGGATCTCCTCGTATTCCGGCTTGAGCATGCCCTTGAGCGCACTCTCGACGTCCTCGAGCGCGGCGTAGATGACCGAATAGAACCGGACATCCACCCCTTCGCGGGCTGCGCGCTCGCGAGCCTTCGGGTCGGGACGCACGTTGAATCCGATGATGATCGCATTGTCGACGGTCGCGAGGTTGACGTCGCTCTCCGTGACTCCGCCGACACCGCGGTGGATGATGCGCAATTGCACCGACTCGTCCACGTCGATTTTGAGCAGCGATTCCTCGAGTGCCTCGACGGCACCCGAAACGTCGCCCTTGAGGATGAGGTTGAGCGAATCGACCTTGCCGTCCTCGATGGCCTTCGTGAAGTCCTCGAGGCTGATGCGCTTGCGGCTGCGAGCCAGAAGCGCGTTGCGCTCGACGGCTTCGCGTTTCTCCGCGATCTGCCGAGCGGTGCGGTCGTCGTCAGTGACGAGGAACGTGTCGCCCGCGCGTGGAACCGAGGTCAGGCCGAGCACCGCGACGGGCCGGGCGGGAGTTGCGAACTCCACCGACTCGCCGTTCTCGTCGAACATCGCTCGAACGCGGCCGTATGCCGTTCCCGCGACGATCGGATCGCCCACTTCGAGCGTTCCGGATTGAATGAGCACGGTCGCGACAGCGCCGCGGCCCTTGTCGAGCTTTGCTTCGATCGCGACCCCGCGAGCGTCCTTGTTCGGGTTCGCGCGAAGGTCGAGCCCCGCATCCGCCGTGAGGAGTACGGCGTCGAGAAGCTCCGTGATTCCGATGTCGTTGAGCGCCGAAACGTCGACGAACATCGTGTCTCCGCCGTACTCTTCGGCGACGAGCCCGAATTCGGTGAGCTGCTGACGCACCTTCGCCGGATTCGCATCCGGTTTGTCGATCTTGTTGACCGCGACCACGATCGGCACGTTTGCCGCTTGAGCGTGGTTGAGCGCCTCCACCGTCTGCGGCATGATGCCGTCGTCGGCGGCGACAACGAGAATCGCGATATCGGTTACCTGGGCTCCACGAGCACGCATGGCCGTGAACGCTTCGTGACCGGGAGTGTCGATGAAGGTAATGGCGCGCTCGATACCGTCGTGCTCTTCCACGACCTGGTAGGCACCGATGTGCTGCGTGATTCCGCCGGCCTCGCCCTCGCGCACGTTGGCCTTGCGGATGGCATCGAGAAGCCTCGTCTTACCGTGATCGACGTGCCCCATGACGGTCACGACGGGGGGTCGGGCCTCCAGCTCTTCCTCGTCCTCGTCCTCGAGCTCTTGCTCGATATCGATGTCGAAGCCTTCGAGCAGTTCCTTATCCTCGTCCTCGGGAGACACGATCTGGATCTTGTAACCCAGTTCCTCTCCGAGAACCTCGAACGTCGCTTCGTCGAGAGACTCCGTCGCGGTCGCCATTTCGCCGAGGTGGAACAGAACCGTCACGAGGTTTCCGGGACTCGCGTCAATCTTGTCCGCGAAGTCCGTGATGGATGCGCCGCGGCGCATCCGGATCACCGTCTTGCCATCGCCGCGCGGGACGCTCACGCCACCGAGTGATGGCGCTTCCCTCAATTCGAACTCTGCACGCTTCGTGCGCTTGGACTTGCGTGATTTCGCGCGTCCGCCTCCGCGGCCGAACGCTCCCGCGGTGCCTCCGCCGGGGCCCCGGCCACGACCGCCACCCGCGGGACGATTGGGACCGAACCCCGTGCCGGGCGCGCCTGCCGGTGCGCCGCCGGGGCGGAAACCACCACCGGTCCTCGCGCCGGAACCGGTCCTCGCGCCGCCGGCCGGTCGAGAACCGGGAGCGCCGGCGGATCCTGGCCGTTGCCCTGCCCCCAGGCCGGGGCGCGGGGCGCCCGGTCGCGGAGCTGCCGGTCGAGGAATGCCATTGGGCGATGCGGGGCGCGTCTGCATGCCTTGCGTGCTCGCATAGGGGTTGTTCCCGGGGCGCGGCGCGCCCGGCCGCTGCATTCCCTGTGTCGAAGCGAAGGGGTTGTTGCCGGGTCGCGACGTTCCGGGCCGAGGGGCGTCGGCGCCGGGCTGCGCGAGCGTCGCGCCCTCTGCCGGGCTTGAATCGCTCGCGACAGCGGGCTGCGCCGGGGACGGATTTTGGGTCGCCGGCTTCCGATCAGTCGTGTGCTCTGCGGCTGAATCCTCACTCGAGCCTGCGGGCGATTTCGCAGCGGCCGCTGCCGGGGACGCCGGGGTGGCCGAGGATGCGGGACCCTTCGAGGTGGAAGGCTTCGACGCGGATGTGGTCGAAGGAGCTTTCGGCGCCGTGATGCCCTCCGCTTCGAGCGCGGCCTTCAGTTTGCGCGCCACCGGCGGTTCGATGCTGGAGGACGGTCCCTTGACGAACTCGCCCATTTCCTTGAGTTTCTCAAGGGCTTTCTTCGTGTCAATGCCGAGTTCGGATGCGATCTCGTGCACGCGTGGTTTCGCCACAATTCTCCTGTCCGGGGTCTGCCCCGGATGGGAGCAGACCTAGTTGCTGACGGGTCTCATTTCGAGCCGCTCATTAGTTGTCCATAGGTCAATCAGCCTGTTCTTCAAGGGCTCCGGGCGGAGCCTGAATCAAATCGAGAACCTGCCCGGTATTCAACACCGTTCCCGCCTTCAGCGCCCGACCGAAGGCCTTGCGTTGAATTGCGGACTCAATGCACGTACGCGTGGGATGCACCCACGCACCACGGCCGGGAAGGGTAGCGGAGCGATCCGTTACCACCTCGCCGTTGCGGGCGATGACCCTCACGAGTGTGGAGGTACCGTCGCGCATCCGGCAGCCAAGGCAGGTTCTAACGGGTTCCATACTAGACCTTCTCACGGTGTTTGGTTGGGCGCCGCGCACTGCCGCACGCCTAGGCTCCATTCCATGACAGTTCTTCCCGCCCGTTTGGGGACGCGACCGAAGACTTCCGCATCGGGGCCGCACCGCCAATTGAGCCAGATTTCCCCTCCGCAGAACTGGGGCCGCCTCGTTGCGGCGGTGTTCTCACTGCCCAAAGTCGTCGAAGGACACAGTGCCGTCTCGCCGGCCAGCTCGCGAGCGGTGTTCCTTTCGGATCTGCCGGTCGCCCGTTCGGCCGAGACTTCGCTCGCTCCCCTCACCGAGCGACTGGAACCCGTCCACGTGCACGGCGTGCTCGACTCGAGCCTCCACGTGTGCCTCCCGGCGGAGCGGTGCCTGGAAGTTTGCGCGCTCGGCTGGGGCGAACCGCACCAGTACGCCGACCACGCCACCGAGATCATGGTGTACGGTCCGCGCGACCGGGAAGAAATCGCCATCGTCGTGGAAATCGTGCGCGAAAGCATCGCGTTTGCCCGCGGATGACGCGCCACCGCGCCGATTGAGCGCCGCGCGCTAGTCGTCGAGGATGCTGTCGGGCTGGATGTCGATCCTCGCGCCGGTCAGCTTGGCCGCGAGCCGGGCGTTTTGTCCCTCCTTGCCGATCGCGAGCGATAACTGATAGTCGGGGACGAGCGCGCGAACAGCTTTGAGGGACTCGTCGATCACGAACGCGCTCGACACTTTCGCCGGCGACAGGGCGTTCGCAACGAATGTCGCCAAATCCGGGTTGTAGTCGACGATGTCGATCTTCTCGTTGTTCAACTCGGCCGTCACTGCTCGAACACGCTGACCCATTTCGCCGATGCAAGCTCCCTTCGCGTTGATGCCAGGTTCGTTCGCCTTGACGGCGATCTTCGTGCGGTGGCCGGCCTCGCGAGCGAGAGAGACGATCTCGACCGCGCCGCTCGCGATCTCCGGCACTTCGAGTGCGAACAGCTTGCGGACGAGCGAAGGGTGAGTGCGCGAGACCGTGATCGATGGACCCTTGAGCCCCTTGCTCACGCTCGTGACGTAAACCCGGATGCGGGAACCGTGCGCGTAATCCTCGCCCGGCACTTGCTCTTCCGGCGGCAGAATCGCTTCGACGGTGCCGAGATCGACGTGAATCATCCGCGGATTCGGGCCCTGCTGGATGACCCCCGCGACGATGTCGCCTTCGCGGCCGCGGAATTCCCCGAGTACGTGATCGTCCGCTATGTCGCGGAGGCGCTGGTTGATGACTTGCTTGGCGGCAAAAGCGCCGATGCGGCCGAAATCGCTCGGGCTGTCTTCGGCCTCGCCGATGACTTCGCCGTCGTCGTTCAGTTCGGGGACGAAAATGGCGACGTGCCCCGACTTGCGATCGAGCTCGACGCGCGCTGCGGGAGGGCCATCCTTTGCTTCAGCGAGACCCGTGTGCTTGAGGTAGGCCGTCAGGATGGCCTGCTCGATGATCGTGACGAGTTCATCGAAGGGGATTTCGCGCTCGCGCTCCATCGTGCGCAATACGCCCAGATCGATGTCCACCGCGTTCCTCCACTATTCATTTCTTCTGTTATCACCCGGCAGAACCGGATCGGACCCTGATTCTAAGTTACCGGAGTTCGGTCCCGAGCCGGTGCCGGATCTCGGCGAGCGGAACCGTGCTGCGCTCCCCCGTCCGCCGGTCCCACAACTCGACCTCGCCCTCTGATACGCCTTTCCCGACGACCACGATGAGCGGAACCCCGATGAGTTCCGCGTCACCGAACTTGACGCCCGGGGACACTTTGGGCCGATCGTCATAGAGAACATCGAAACCATCGGTCTCGAACTCGGCGACGAGCGCGTCCGCGGCCGCGTAGACCGCGTCCTCCTTCGTCGCCGCGACGACGTGCACGTCGAACGGGCTCACTTCCCGTGGCCACACGAGTCCCTTGTCATCGTTGTTCGCTTCGGCGATGACCGCCATGATCCGCGTCACGCCGATGCCGTAAGACCCCATCGTGACCGTGACGAGTTTGCCGTTCTCGTCGAGCACTTTGAGGCCCAGCGCATCCGCGTATTTGCGCCCGAGCTGGAACACGTGGCCGATCTCCATTCCGCGCGCGAGCTCAACGGGGCCCGAGCCATCCGGCGCCGGATCGCCGGCCAGGACCGTCGCGATTTCAACGACACCGTCGTGCCCGAAATCGCGTCCGGCGACGAGGCCGAATACGTGCCTGCCGTTCTCATTCGCTCCCGTCAGCCATCCGCTGCCGTCCGAGACTCGCGGATCGACGAAGTAGCGAATCCTGGTCGAGCTCTTCGCACCGAGCACGGGGCCGGCGGCGCTCCAGGGTCCGATGTAGCCCTTCACGAGTCCCGGATGCCGTGCGAAATCGGATTCCGTCGCGGGTTCCACCGCGGCGGGAGCAAACGCCACTTCCGCGCGCTTCAAGTCCGCATCCCGATCACCGGGGATGCCCACGACGACGACTTCGCGCGTGCCGTCGAGTGCCGTGAGCGCGAGGACGATGTTCTTGAGCGTGTCTGCGGCGGTCCAGGCTCGCCCGTCCGGACGCTGATGCTCCGCGTTCGCCAGGTCGACGAGCGTCTGAATCGTGGGGGTGTTCGGGGTGTCGAAGACTTCTGCGGGGGGCAGCTTCTCAAAAGAGCGGGGTTCCGGCGCAATCGTGTGGAAGGCTTCGACGTTCGCCGCATAACCGCCCGCAGAACGCACGAAGGTGTCTTCGCCGACGGGAGTCGGGTGCAGGAACTCCTCCGATCGCGAGCCGCCCATCGCGCCGGCATCCGCCTGCACGATCACGTAGTCGAGTCCGAGGCGAGTGAATATTCGCTCGTAGGCGTCGCGGTGGTCCTGGTACGAAGCGTCGAGCCCCGCATCCGTGTAATCGAAAGAGTAGGAATCCTTCATGCTGAATTCGCGACCGCGCAAAAGCCCCGCGCGCGGCCGCGCCTCGTCGCGGTACTTGTCCTGGATCTGGTAGATCACGAGCGGTAAGTCTTTGTAGCTCGAATACATGTCCTTGACCGTGAGCGTGAACACCTCTTCGTGCGTGGGGGCGAGGAGATAGTCGGCATCCTTGCGGTCCTTGAGGCGGAAGATGCCGTCGCCGTATTCGGTCCAGCGCCCGGTCAATTCATAGGGCTCGCGCGGGAGCAGCGCGGGAAAGTGCACTTCCTGGCCGCCGATCGACGCCATTTCCTCCCGGATGACTTGCTCTATCTTGCGGCGCACCTTGAGGCCTAGCGGCAGCCATGCGAAGATTCCGGGCGCCTGACGCCGGATGTAGCCGGCACGCACGAGAAGTCTGTGGCTCGCGACTTCGGCGTCGGCAGGATCGTCGCGCAGCGTACGGACAAAGAGTTGGGAGAGGCGAGTCGTCACAGCATCCGAGTCTACTGACGCTCGCGGCGTCGCTCTCTCGCCCCGAAAACGGCACTGACCGCCGACGCTGTGCGGCAGTACGCTGGGTGACGACGAATCACGAGGAGGTGCCGGTGGCGGTGAGCAAATACCGCGTCGACTCGATCGACCGCCGCATCATCGCCGAACTGGGAAAGGATGCGCGGCTTTCCATTCGCGGACTCGCCGAACTCGTCCACATTTCCCGCACCGCCGCCCACACGCGACTGAACCGGCTGCTCGAGCATGGCGTCATCACCGGTTTCTCCGCCAATGTCGATCGCGAGGCCCTCGGGCTCGGCATCACCGCCATTGTGATCGTCAAGGTCGACGCGGACTGGCCGACGGTGTCTGAGGCTCTCGCGGCCTTGCCCTTCGTCGAGAAGGCGCAAGCGCTCGCGGGCGACATCGACATCCTGTTGACCGTGAGCGCTCCCGACCACGACGCGCTGTCGGAAACGATCCTGCGAAGCATCCGGAGCATGCCGGGGGTTGCGTCGACGCGCTCGTACATGATCCTGGAAGAGCGGGCGGGGACAGCGCCCGAATTGGCTACGGACGCCTGGCACCTATAGGCCGCTCGATGGTGCCGTTTGTCCCGTCGGAACCGCCGGCGCGCGCCAAGCGTGCCGATTCGCTCGGGGAACTCGCCCACCGGCATTCGTGAAGCGCACCATAGAGGAATGAGCCTCACCGATGAGTCCCGTGCGCCCGTGGAATTACCCGATCCTGAGCCCTTTTCCCTCATCAGCGCGAGCGGGAAAGCCGTACCGGCCAAGGCGCGCCGCGGGTACAACCTTCCCGACCTCGACATTCTCCAGAAGCTCTATCGTCGAATGGTCGTTGCTCGTCGATGGGACACGCAAGTCACTGCGCTGACGAGGCAAGGCCGCCTCTCCACCTACCCGTCCGCGCGCGGCCAGGAGGCGAGCGAAATCGGCACCGTCACCGCCATGCGCGAGACCGATTGGCTCTTCCCCACCTACCGCGACAGCATCGCGGTCTGGACGCGAGGCGTGCCTACCGCAGAACTGCTCTCGGGATTCCGTGGCGACTGGCACTGCGGGTGGGATCCGAAAATGCACCGCACCGCGCCGCAAACCACTCCCCTCGCGACACAAGCACTCCACGCGGTGGGTTTTGGAACGGCCGCGAAACTCTCGAAGGATCCGATCGCCGTGGCGACGTTCATCGGAGACGGTGCCACGAGCGAAGGCGACACCCACGAGGCGTTCAACTTCGCCGGCGTCTGGCAATCGCCAACCGTCTTCGTCATCCAAAACAATCAATTCGCGATCAGCGTTCCGATCGCTAAACAAACGCGAGCTCGATTGCTTGCAGATCGCGCGGTCGGGTACGGAATTCCCGGCTATTTCGTGGATGGCAACGACGCGGCCGCGGTCTACACGATCGTGTCCGAAGCCCTCGACCGGGCACGCACGGGAGGCGGCCCGACCATCATCGAGTGCCTCACCTACCGGATCGAACCGCACACGAATTCGGACGACCCCAGCCGCTATCGGGGATCCGCGGATGTCGAAGCGTGGAAAGCGAAAGACCCGATCGAGCGGCTCGAGCGTTATCTCGACTCGAAAGGCGCAATCGACGAAGCACTGAAGGAATCGATCGCGATCGAGTCGGAAGAAGCGGCAACCGCGATGCGCGAGGCCATGAACGCCGAGCCGGCGCTGGACCCGATGGAACTCTTCGAACACGTCTACAGTTCTCGACGTCCCGCGCTATTGGAACAACGAGACGCGCTCGCGGCGGAGCTTGCCGATAGCCCGAACGCCGAGGAGGCCAGCGAGTAATGGCGAAGACGACCTCTCAGGATTCGCAAGCGACGAAATCCACCACTCAAGCGGTCAAGCCGGTGACAATGGCCGCCGCCCTCAATTCCGCGATGCGCGACGCGCTCACGGAAGACCCGACTGTCGTCATTTTCGGCGAGGACGTCGGTCCGCTCGGCGGGGTGTTCCGCATCACCGACGGTTTGACGCGCGACTTCGGCGAGGAACGGGTTTGGGATTCGCCGCTCGCCGAATCCGGCATCATCGGCACCGCGATCGGCATGGCCATGTACGGGCTTCGGCCGATCGTGGAAATGCAGTTCGACGCATTCAGCTACCCCGCATTCGAGCAGATCGTGTCCCACGTGGCGAAAATGCGGAACCGCACGCGCGGGCGCGTCTCGCTGCCCATCGTCATCCGCATCCCGACATCCGGCGGCATCGGCGGGGTGGAGCACCACTCCGACTCCTCCGAGGCGTATTGGACCCACACGCCGGGGCTCACGGTCGTCACACCATCGAACCCCACCGACGCCTATTCGATGCTGCGCGAGGCGATCGCCTCCGACGACCCGGTGATTTTCCTCGAGCCGAAAAGCCACTATTGGATGAAGGAAGGCGTCGCAGACCAGTCACGACCCGCGCTCCCCATGAACAAAGCCGCCGTGGTGCGTGAGGGCACGGATGTGACCCTCCTCTCGTATGGGCCCACCGTCGCCGTCGCCCTCAAGACCGCGAAGCTCGCCGAGGAAGAGGACCTTTCCGTCGAGGTCATCGACTTGCGCAGCCTTTCCCCCTTCGACGACGAGACGGTCGGAGCCTCTGTGCGCAAGACGAGCCGCGCCGCCGTCATCCACGAGGCCGCCCAGTTCGGCGGGTACGGCGCTGAGGTCGCTGCGCGCGTGACCGAGCGCGAGTTCTACCACCTCGCCGCGCCCATCCTGCGGATCACGGGAGCGGACATCCCGTTCCCCGCTCCCCTGCTGGAGAAGTACTATTTGCCTACCCCTGAGCGGATCCTGAACGCGCTGAGCACGTGGGAGTGGGAAGTCTGATGGCAACGAGCAAGGACTTCATCCTTCCCGACCTCGGCGAGGGTCTCACGGAGGCGGAAATCGTGAACTGGCTCGTTGCCGTGGGCGACACCGTCGTCGTGGACCAGCCGATCATCGAAGTCGAGTCGGCGAAGTCTGTTGTTGAACTGCCGTGCCCGTTCGCGGGCGTCGTGGAGAAACTGCACGCGGCCGTCGGCGACACCATCCACTCCGGGCAACCCGTCATCACGGTCGGGGTTGCCGGCGGTTCGGGCGATGCACTTGCGGATGAGGGTTCGGATGCTCGTGCCGACAGCGTGCCGGGTACCGCCTTGCGCGGGGATCCTGGCGCCGCTGCCGCGGGCGCGGATGCCGAGGTGCTCGCAGGGTACGGCGCGAAAGCGGGCGACGGGCGCCGCCCGACGCGTGCCGGGCGATTCGGTCGGCGGGGCGCCACTGTTGAAACGGCCGCTGCTGCGCCGGCAACATCATCGTCGGCCACGCCTCCGGCGGCGACCGGATTCGCAGCGACCGCGCCGAGCCCCTCGCCGATGCGCCGTGACGATTCGACGGCAACCGGGATTTCGCTTGTCGTTTCGCCCGTCGTCTCCCCGCTCGTGCGCAAGCTCGCCCACGAGCACGGTTTCGCGGCGAACACGCTTCGGGGCACCGGCACGGGAGGTCTCGTGCTGCGCGCGGACGTTGAGCGCGTCATCGCAGAGGGCGGTCCCGCCGGCGGAAGCGCGTCCGCTGACTCGCCGACGCCGAGCGTCGCGCCGAACCCTATCTCCAGCGCCGAGGGCGACATCCGCATCCCCATCACGGGCCTGCGCAAGATCGTCGCGGATCGCATGACCGCCTCGCGCCGCGACGTGCCAGAAGCCACCATTTGGCTTGATGTCGACGCCACGGAGCTGCTGGCCGCGAAGGAGCAACTGCAGAAGTCCACGGGCGATCGGTGGAGCCTCAACGCTCTCCTGGCCAGATTCGTGGTGGCCGGTCTCAAACAGTGGCCGATCCTGAACTCCAGTGTCGACATGGCCGCAGGCGAGATCGTGCAGCACTCGGCGATCAACCTCGGCATCGCGGCGCAGACGGCGCGGGGCCTCATGGTTCCCATCATCCACGGCGCAGGCGAGATGACCACTGAGGGCTTGCGCGACGCGCTCACGGCTCTCGTGGAGACGGCGAAGACCGGCAACTTCCCGAACGACCAATTGCGCGGCGGAACGTTCACGCTCAACAACTACGGCGGTTTCGGGATGGACGGCTCAGCGCCGATCATCAACCAGCCGGAGGTGGCGATGCTCGGCGTCGGCCGCATCCTCGACCGGCCTTGGGTTGTCGACGGCGAGATCGTCGTGCGCAAAATCATGGTGCTCTCCATGGTGTTCGATCATCGCGTGTGCGACGGCGATGTGCCGAGCGAGTTCATGGGCTTCATCACGAAGTGCATCGAGAACCCGATCGCGCTGCTCGGCGGACTCTAGACTCCGACCTCCACGCGGTCGCCGACGGCGATCGTGGCCGCGCTGCCCGGTGTGAAATTCACGGGCGCGAGGCGGATGCCGAACCAGGTTTTCCCGTCCCAGCGGCGATGGCGCGCGAGGGTGCGAATCGGCTCTTTGCCGCCCTCGAGAGTCGAGGGGTCGATCGTGGTCATGACGCAGCGGTCGCACAACACGGTTCGGCGGAATTCGACGCCACCGATCGATACTCGCGCCCAGTTGTCTTCCGCGAAGGGCACATCGCCGTCGACGACGACGTTGGGCCTGAAGCGGACGATGTCGAGCGGCTTCGACGCGGCCGTCGCGCCGCTGAGGTCGCCGGGGTCTAGGTCGGGGACATCCGGGAGGGTCTGGTCGGCGGCGATCCACTCATTGAGTTGCCGCATCGATGCTTCCGTGACGAGCAGAAGCGGCCCGTCGTCGGCGAGAGAGAGCGATTCGCCCGGCAGACCGCCGTGCTTCTCGGCGATGGGGCGCGCGGTGGGGTCCTGCTGCCACACGAGCCGCAATGACACGCCGATCCGCTCGCTGATCCACGCGTTTGCCTCGTCCGGGGCGGGAGTGGCGCGGTCGAGGCCGCTGAATCCGACCGGAATCGCCGCGGCGCCAGCAGGCGCACTCACGGTGATGGATGCGCCGGCGCGGTCGTTGATGCGGATGGTTTCGGCATCCACGACGTCGGCACGCAGGCCGAGCAAGTGGTGCACCATCCGGGCCGTGACGTTCTTGCCCGTGTCGTCGACGAGCCCCCAGCGGCGGTCGCCCGCGAGCCCCCATGGTTCGACCGCGGCAGACTCGACGTCGTTGCCCGCGAAAGACTTCACCGGGTACGTGCGCAAACGAGTCACGCGCAACTCCGCAGTCATTTCCCCAGCCTAGAGTCAGCGACCGGTCGCGAGGCGGAAGCGGATCGGCTGGCCCGGGCGCACTTGAGAGAGCGCGTCGAGCGACTCGTCGGTGATGACGGCGATGACCGGATATCCGCCCGTGACCGGGTGGTCGACCGCAAGAATCGTGGGGGCGCCATCCGGCGACACCTGGATCGCGCCGGGCAGCATGCCTTCGCTCGGCAACTCTCCCGCGTTGCTCCGCTTCAGTGCCGGCCCCTCAATGCGGATGCCGGAACGATCCGACCGCGGCGAAACCCGCAAGTTCGCGGACATGAGCACGTCCCAGGCCTCCTCCGTGAACCAGTCGCGGCGGGGCCCCGGGCGCAGTTCGAGCGTGACCTCGCCGGTCGTCGGCGCATCCACGGGCACGAGGTCGACGGGGGGAATCGGCGCCTCCGGTTCGGGCCCGATCGGAATGCTCTGACCGTCGACGAGCGGTGCCGGCCCGATCCCGGCTAGCGTGTCGCGTGACCGCGAGCCGAGCACGGGAGGAGCGTCGATTCCGCCGCGCACGGCAAGGTAGTAGCGGATGCCGTTCGCGGCCTGCCCGAACAGCAGCGTTTCGCCGGCGGCCAGCAGGGTCGCAGTGTTCGGCGGGATGGCGCGGCCGCCCGCCGTGACACTCCCCCATGCACCGGTAGCGGCGATCCAGGTGTCGGCGTCGCGCGCGAACGAGGCGTTGCCGAACAGGATCTCGAGCCCTGCAGCATCCGGTGCATTGCCGACGAGCCGGTTCGCGAGGGCGAGCGCAGCACGGTCCATGGCCCCGGCGGATCCCACACCGAGGTGGGCGAGCCCTGGGCGGCCGAGATCCTGCACGAGAGTGTTCGGGCCGGCCTGCACCGCGACGAGCGAGCTCACGGCAGCACCTCGAAGCGCACGGTCATGCCCGGCGCGATGGTCGACGGATGCTCGCGGGTTTCGTCCCAGAGCACGGCGTCCGTCGTGCCGATGAGCTGCCAGCCGCCGGGCGAGCTTCGTGGGTAGATGCCGGTGAATTCGCCTGCGAGGCCGACCGAGCCGGCCGGGACCGCCTGGCGGGAGGTCGCTCGGCGCGGCACTTCAAGCCCGATGGGGCCGGCGAGATAGGCGAATCCGGGAGCGAACCCGATGAACGCGCACCGCCATTCGGCGCCCGAGTGGCGGGAGATGAGTTCGTCTGCGCTCATGCCTAGAATCTCGGCGGTGTACGCGAGATCGGGGCCGTCGTAGCGAACCGGAATCGTGACGCTCTCGCTTATGCCTGTGACGGCATGTATGGCCTGAGTGTCCCTAAGCCACTGCTCTGCAGCGCGCAACGAGATGAGCGCGGGGTCGATGCGCGCGAGCACGGTGCGCGCGGCGGGGACGAGTTCCTGCACTCCGCTCGGGCGGGCGGCGTCGAGCGCCCGAAAGGCATCCATGGTCTCGGCGAGGGTGTCGTATTCGGCGAGGACGGCACGGTCGCCGAACGGTAGCACTCTCATGCGAACGCCCGAAGTTCGACTCCTGCCGCGAGGAGTCGCTCTCGCACGAGGGCGGCCATCGCGACAGCACCTGGAGTGTCGCCGTGTACGCACAGCGAGTCGAGTTCGACGACGACTACCGTGCCATCGATCGCATCGACCGTTCCCTCGGTGATCATGCGCACCGCGCGAGGCGCCACGGTGTTCACGTCGGTCAGCACCGCGCCGGGCGTTGTCCGCGGCACGAGCGTGCCGTCGGGAAGATACGCACGATCGACGAAAGCCTCGCGGTGGAACTGCACGCCGTGGCGTTGGGCGGCCCGGTGAATTTCCGTTCCGGCAAGCCCGAGGATCGGCAATTGTGCGTCCCGTGCGGCGCGCGCGACGGCATCCGCTTGCGCGGGATCGACGGCGATGCGGTTGTAGAGCGCGCCGTGTGGCTTCACATATCGGATGCGAACATCCGCGATGTCGGCTGCCGTTGTCAGCGCGTCCAATTGCTCGAGCACGTCGAGCAGCAGCGCATCGGGCTCGACTTCCTGGTCGCGGCGGCCGAAACCTTCGCGGTCGCGATAGGACGGATGCGCACCAACGCTCACCCCGTGCTCGGATGCGAGTTGGACGCTCGCGAGCATCGTCTCCGGGTTGCCGGCATGGAATCCGCAGGCAATGTTCGCGCTCGTGACGATGCCGAACATGGCGTCGTCGTCGCCCATTCCTTCGCCGAGGTCGCTGTTCAGATCGATTGTTGGCATCCCCATCACTTCCACCGGAAGTGCACGAACACACGCCCGAAGTTCTTGGAGTCCTTCTCGACGCGGTGGTACTGGGCTTTGATTTCAGGTTGGTCGAGGAATCGCAGCACTCGCTTCTTGAGCGCGCCGGAACCCTTCCCCGGAATAATCTCGACGAGCGGCGCTCTCTTGGCGACTGCCTCGTCGATGATGTCGCGGAGCGCCCGATCGATGTCGACACCGCGGTTGTAGATGTCGTGCAGGTCGAGTTTGAGCTTCACGCTCCCATCCTGCCCCAGTGTCAGCCGTTGGCGTCGAGGAACTCCAGAACCCGGCTCATGAGCAGCTCCGCCGCTTCCGGCCGATACGACGGCAGGGTCGAGTCGGCGAAGTAGTGCTGGTCGCCGGAGTACACGAACAACTCGGCATTGTCGGCGGATGCGACGAGCTCGCGTGCCGCATCCAGGTCGCCTTCGTCGGCAAAGTAGGGGTCGGCATCCATGCCGTGGATTTGAACGGGCACGCCCTCCGGCCACGCTTCGCCGAACTCCGTGTACGGCACGCACGAGTAGCACAGCACAGCGCCGCGGGCGCCCGACCGTGTCTGCGCGAGCATCTGCGCGGCAACGACCCCGAGCGAGAACCCGATGTAGACGACGTCCGTTGGCAACGCATCGGCGGCAAGCCTGGCGCGGTCCATGATCTCGCCGAATCCGATCTCGCTGGCATACCCAACACCCTCGTCGATGGTGGCGAAGGTCGTGCCGTCGAACAGGTCCGGCGTGTGGACGGTGTGGCCGGCCCCGCGAAGTGTCGCCGCGAACGCGTTGATTCCCGGGGTGAGTCCGAGGGCGTGGTGGAAGAGTGCAACGTCTGTCATGAAAAAACTGTAGGCAAATTGTCGTCCGATGTCGATTAAGTTCTCGCCCGTTCGACGGCATAGTAGGAGGACGCACCGCGCAGCCTCCCCTGATGAAGGAGAACACCATGAAATTCATGCTCATCATGCGCACCACCCCGGAAGGAAAGGCGGCCTACGAGAAGGCCGATTTCGAGCAGATCATCAACGCGATGGGCGCCTACAACGAGTCCATGATGAAGGCGGGAGTGATGATCGGAGGTGACGGGCTCGCCGACGACCTCTCGGAGGCGTTCGTCGTCAACTTCGACAACGACCCGCCTCTCGTGACGGATGGCCCGTACGGCGAAATCCACGAACTGTTCAACGGCTTCTGGATCATCCAGGTTTCCAGCAAGGAGGAGGCCATCGAGTGGGCGAGCCGTTGCCCGCTCGGTCCCGGCAACAAACTTGAGGTGCGCCGGGTCACGGACATGAGCGACTTCGCCGACTTCGAGGGCAACGAGTATCTCAAGAAGGAGGAAGACTGGCGCGAGGAACTCGAAAAGTCCTGAGCGTCCGCCGGGAACTGGAACGCCTATGTCGGATATCGCTCGCACCGTCGACGCCGTGTGGCGGATCGAGGGCGCGTACTTGCGATGGCGAGCAAAGGGAGAGAATTACCTGATGGACATGCGACTGGAACTCGTTCCGCTACTCAGCACCGATGTGGACCGCAGCAAGGCCTTCTACACCGACCAGGTCGGCTTCCAACTGGACCATGATGTCGAGCCGGGCAACGGGATGCGCGTCGTGCAGTTGACGCCTCCGGGCTCCGCGTGTTCCGTCGTGTTCGGCGTGGGCATTTCTGCGCAGGATTCTGCGCCGGTGCAGGGGCTGCATTTAGTTGTCGACGATGTGGATGCCGTTCGAAACGAGCTCGTCGCGAAAGGTGTCGAGGTTTCAGAGGTCAGCGATATGGGCGGCATCCTCTACGCCTACTTCAGCGACCCCGACGGCAACTCGTGGGCACTGCAGCAGCTCCACGTGGCACAGTAGGAAAACGCCTCAGCTCACCGTCTTTGCTGGCTACTTAACCCCAGAATTCCAAGGATCTCTCCTGCCAACGCGGGTACGTCAACCGGCCCCTCGGTGTTGCAATTAAGGACCGGAAAGGTTGAGATGGGCCGCGCCGTGGCGGCGAACTGCTCCCACTCGGCGACACGTGCCGTGTCCTGGTGAATCTCGTGACGCGGTCTTGTGGTGACCCGAAGCCGCGCGGTCTCGACCGACACTTCGCACCACACCTCTACTGCTCGGGCAATGCCCGCCGCAGAAACCCCTGCGCGGAAGAACTCCTCATCTCGCCCACTCGCCCAGAACGATTCGATGATCACTGGCCCCTCGATCATCCCGGCGATCGACCACATCGCCTCGGAGGCCAGGGCGCCGAGCCCACGGGTAGGAAGGTCCACGCTCACGATGTCAGCAAGCGACTCCTTGATCGCGTCTTTGGCCACAAGGGGAAACCTGAGTTCCGCGGCGAGCGCTGTGGCAAGCGCGGTTTTCCCCGAACCTGGGATGCCGTTCACGAATACAGCGGTCGACGCCATCCGCCCAGACTATTCCGCCGTTCAGCTCACGGTCGACGTGGGTGGCGCATCCGCATCCTTGGGGTCGGCAGTGCTCGCCGAGGGGAGGTCCCGGTTGCCCACGAACGCGGCGAGGTGGTGGAACACACGAGCGGGGTCGTGCGGGTTCTCCGCCCAAGCATCCATGCCGTGCTCGCGCCAGCGTTCGAGAACCTCGGCCAGCTCCATGAACAGCGCGTGCGACTCATCCTTGGTGAGGAGCGCAGCGCCCATGTATCGCCCGCGAGTGGCGAGCGGATCCGCTGGGAGAGTTTCGCGAATCAGCTTGCCGATCCAGGTCATGAATTCCTGATCGAGAAGGTCGCCAGCGGGATCCGCGGCATCCGCCGGAATGTAGATGCCCTCCGGATGCGCCGCCGTCCACACGCGGTCCCTGCTGTCCCGGGCGAGCTCGGGCGCTTCGACGATGAGGTTCGCTTTCGCGAGCGAACGCAGGTGGTAGCTGATCGCGTTCGCGGGTTCGCCGATGATCTCCGCAAGGTCGGCCGCGCGCGCCGAGCGCCGAACCGACAACTCCAGGATGATGCGTTGCCGAAGCGGATGCGCCAGTGCGCGCAGAGTCGACGTGTCGGTGACGCGGTACGACTGTTTGACCATGAACCCAGTCTAGCAATCCCGCAACTAAAATTGCGCAATTAGACTTGCGCAATAGTTCTTGCGCAATTATAGTTTCGGTTATGACTTCCATCCCCGCGAGCGACGACACCGTCACGAGTACCGCCATTTCGCCCGAAACCGCCGTGCACGTTGAGGCACCGGGCGGCGCCGACGCCTCGGCCGCATCCGACTCCCCCGGCTCCCCCGATTCGTCGAAGCTGGCCGGCCCTTCACTGTGGCACAACCGCGACTACCTGTTGCTCATGTCAGGCAAGACGACGCAGATCATCGGCTCCGGGTTTGCGACGTTCGCCGTGCCACTCATCGCGTTCGCCCTCACCCAGTCGGTGTTTCAGGCCGGGCTGATCAGCGCGCTCGGCGCGATCGGGTACGTCGTGGCGACGCTCCCGGCGGGCGCGATTGCCGACCGGGTGGACCGCAGGCGGCTGCTCATCCTGTGTTCGGCGATCGACTTCATCCTGTTCACGTCCCTCGTCGTCGCAATCGCCACGTCGACTCTGACCGTGTGGCATTTGACGCTCGTGCTGTTCTTCTCGGCCATCGTCGCGTCGTTCTTCGGGCCGGCGGAGGCGGGCGGCATCCGACAGGTTGTCCGCGCGGACCAGATGGGGTCGGCGATGGCGGCTGTGCAGGGCCGCTCGGCTGTGGCGTCGCTCGTCTCCGGGCCCGTCGGCGGTGTGCTGTATTCGTTGGGCAGGATCTTCCCGTTCCTGGCGAGCGCGGTCGGTTACGCGGTCGTTCTCGTGTGCACGATTTTCGTGCGGGGCCCGCTCAATGAGGATCTCGGGCACACGAAGGGCACGAGCGCCTGGACCACCCTGGTCGAGGGCATGCGTTTCGTGTGGTCGGTGAAGTTCCTGCGCACGAGCCTCGGCATTTTCGCGCTCATCAACCTCGGTTTCAACGGGCTGATGTTCGCCCTGAACCTGCACCTCGTGCAGATCGCCACGGAGCCGGTGCTCATCGGCCTCATCAACGCCGCAGCCGGTGCGTCGATGCTGATCGGCTCGATCATCGCGGGGCCGCTCGTGAAGCGTTTCCCGGCGGGCAGGCTCGCCGTGGTCGGCATCCTCGTGGCGGTCATCGGCGGCACCGCCATGGCCCTGTCGACCGAGTACTGGCAGTACCTGATGTGGGTTGCGATCGCGGTCATCCTGATTCCGGCCGTCAACTCCGGACTCATCGGATACGCGAGCGTGATCACCCCGTCGAAACTGCAGGGCCGGATGAACGCCGTGCTGAACCTCTCCGGTGTCGCGATTGCCCCGCTCGGCCCCGTGCTGGCCGGCGCCCTTCTGGCCGGGCTGAACGTGAACCTGGCGATGGGCGCGTTCGCGATCCTGTTCATCATCGGCGCGATCGTCTTCTCGCTCTACAAGCCGATCCGCACGATCGGGAAGCCGGAGACGTGGGAGAAGGATCTCGTGGAGTGGCCGCCGCGGGCCGCTCAGGGTTGAACGCGGTTCGCCGCGCCAGACGCGGTTAGCGCTGTGCTGTCGTCCACCGCCTGGCGGGCGGGTACACGTAGCGCGCGATGGTCGTCGACGCCCACCCGATCACGAATCCGCCGAAGACGAGCAGGATCGTGGGCGCCTCAGCTGCGCCACGGACCGAAATGAACACGATCAGCACGATAGCCCACGCGATGGCGAGCCCCGCGCTGTACACCCAGTAATTCCTCAGACGCAGCATGGCGCCCTCCTTTGCCGTGGCCAGCAGTGCAGGCTGAGCCGATGTTACGCCTGGCGGATTCGGGTGCGCTGGGGCAGGTTTGCGCGGTGGTTTGAATGGTCGTTCTTTTGTTCTATTTTCTTATCCACAGTTTCCTATTTTTATCGTACTTATGTCTTGACTTCTGCTAAAATATAACCATGAACGTCCCCTCCGTCAACCCCGAATCGCCGGCCGTCGTGGCCGACGTTTCCGGGTCGAGCGAGGGTACTGCGACCGCCGATTCGATTGCGGATGCCGCGCGCGAGCACGCGAAGAGCCTGGCGGCCGCGATCCCGGCGCGCCGGCTCCAGACGTCGACGGATGACGACCTGCTGGAGGCCATGTCGGCGATCGAACAGCTCGGGCGGTATGTGGACGCGCTTCGCGTTGAGGCGGCTGCGGAGGTCGCCCACCGCTCAACGGGTTTCGTGAATCGTGCCGACGCGCTTTCCGCGCGCAAGGGTTGCCGCAACGCGGCCGAGCTGATCGAGCGCGTCACGCTCGTGTCCGGCTCCACCGCCGCTCGCCGCATGAAGCTGGGGTACGAAACCCGCGTGGAACTGGCCGCATCCGGCATGCCCAGCCCCGCCCGCTTCCGTTTCGTGTCCGACGCGCTCGAGTCGGGTTTGATCGGGGTGGATGCGGCATCCGCCATCGTCGCGGGTTTGGTTCCGACGTTCCGTTGCGCGACCATCGACGGCCTGAAGGCGGCAGAGGAAGAGCTTGTCGGATGCGCGATCGGCACGAGCGACCTGGTGCCGACGGCGTGCACGGCGGACGAGATCCGCGATCAGGCGTTGGTGTGGCAGGCGTACCTGGACCCGGACGGCATGGAGCCGGTGGAGCGCCGCGCGTGGAACGCGCGCGGTTTCCAGTCGGGCACGCTCGTCGGCGGGCTCGTGTGCGGTCGGTTCGCGCTCATGCCCGAAGTGGCCGCGAAACTGAATCGCCTGTTCGACGCGTTCATGTCGCCTCGTAGCACGACCGAGTTTCGCACCGCCGAGGAACAGGCTGAAGCCGACCGGGCATCCGACCCGCGCAGTCGCGACCAGCAGCGTCACGACGTGATCGCCTCCATGGTTGACCACTATTCGCGCAGCGATCAGGTGCCGAAGATCGGCGGTGCTGCGCCGACCGTGCTCGTGACGGTGCGCGCCTCAGATCTGGACAGCGGTTACGGCCGCGGCTACATCGACGGGGCGAAGGCGCCCGTGTCGATGCGCACCATCCGCCACCTGACCTGCACCGGCGGTTTCCAGATGATTTCGATCGACTCGGATGGCAGCATCCACGGGATGGGGTCGCCGCAGCGGTGCTTCACCCCCGCTCAGCGCCGGGCGATCATGGCGCGGGACGGCGGTTGCGCGATCCCCGGATGCACCATCCCCGCCGCATGGACCGAAATCCACCACGTCGACCCGGCCGAAAACGGCGGCCCCACCGAAACCGACAACGGAGTGCTTCTCTGTTGGTTCCATCATCGAACGATCGAAACATCCGGTTGGCAGATCAAGATGATCGACGGTGTCCCCCACATCAAGGCACCACCCTGGCTCAACCCCCGCGACGAATGGCGCCCCAGTACCAAATCCCCCACGATGCGACTCGACAATGTCGAGAAACGCGCGGAGTGTGCCTAACCTCTAGAACGGATCGCTCGACTCCGGCGTGATCGGCGGAAACGCTTGCGGAGGGTACGTCGTGCGTGTGGCTTTGATGCGCTTTCTCTCCACCCATCGCGCATGGTCGCGGAGCGCGTGCGACACCCCCAGTCGAATGACCAAGTACAGGAGCACGAGCGCGACAAGCACAACCACCCAGGTAAAAGAAGTCAGGTTGCTGAAGCCCTGCCAGATGTCATCCATGGTCAGATTCTTGCAGGTCTAGGTCGCAAGTTAGAGATCTAATACCGATCTGAATGTCCGTTCGAGGGCCAGGCATCATCGCCACGGCCGGATCGAATTACTGCATGCACGACATCAGACGTTCATCGCGCTATTCGAGTCATGTTGCTTATTCAAGTAAAGGGGCGCGACTCCGCCACGCCCTCATCGAACGTCTGGGAGCACATCGCTAAGCGCTTCTTGTCTGACAAGTTCGCTTTGTTCGAACCATCCAGCGAGGTCCCGCGCAAAGTTATATTCGGGTCGCACTTCTGTGCCTGCAGACTGACGACGCGCCCACTCCGCCCGCATCACCCTCCGAACTGACTTCACAATTGGGTCAACGTACTTCTCAAATGTTGTAGTTGAAGCAATCAGCGTGGAGTAGTCGTTAAAGGTTTCCGCCCGAATTGTCTCAAGCCCTACGCCGACCAGACCAAGCGCATAGCGCGATAGCCGAAGCAGATACTTGGTCTCTGGGAGATCCTTAGTTGCATCGTTTGCCTTCAGCTCCTTGACAACTGCCACAAGCCGCTCGTTGATTGACAAGGCAGCGCCGAACTGGGCAACCTCCTCATCGCTCCACGAGTCGGTCTCGGCGTCTTTGCTCCCAAATGCTTCCCAGTACAGCCCAGCGCGATCAAAAAACTGCTGGGGTTCCCTGTATCCAGGTACCGGCCCATGCGTAAAGGCGTGGCGAATTGCCGCCGCCTGCTCGATCCGAATTCCCTTGCCCGTGGCGCCCTTCGGGTGCCAACCAGACTTGTAGACATAGTAGAAAGTCGGAACTGGACCCTTGCCGGAAAGCGCTCCCAGATGATCGCGCAGCCACTGCTGAATCGGGTCGTTCGCAAAGAAGTCGCTGACCTTAACGGGGTTTTGTGTGTTGTTGTACCTGATGATGTTCTCTGTAAACACCCCTCCGTACGACTCCACTGTTTCAGTAAGCCGAAAGAGTACATATACATCCTGCTTTTGAGTTCGTCGAAATGCCTTCACAAGGGCACTAACGGTTTGCGCACCGTTGATGATCTGAAAGCGCTTTGCATGCACGGTGTTGTCGACAAGCGTAAATTTCGAACACACGGCGGAGACCCCATTGTTGTAATAAAAGAAGTGCTCGCCCTCAGTCTCTGACACAGCCGTGTCGGCAATTGCGGGGTTAACGCGCTTGCTCGTGAGGGGCAAGCGAATATTCAAATTAAAAAGCGTGTTCCCAACGCCTCGACGGCGGTACAGGTTGACTAGCTCATTCGCTTTAATCGCCCCCACGATGGTCCTGTAAGGAACATCAAAGGTCATGAATTTGCCCGCCTGAAAAGTAAGGTCTACTTCTTCGGTAATGCCTCCAGTGGTCGCTGCTCGCATTTCTTGGTCGTGGCGGATCAATTCCGATTCACCAAAGAGTTCACAGGTGATGGCCTGGTCACGTTCCTCGTACCTTGCGTTTTTCGAATCGACAAGATCTAGCAGTCTGTCATTCATTCCAATTCGAGCGTTGGTCACGAATCGAAGCGAAATTTCCCAACCATCCTTGAGCTGGTACTCGAACTCGGAAAGCAGCTCTTGAATCTGTTCTCCGCCTTGTGCACGATACTCCGCAGACTTTAGGCGATCAGGAGAATCGAAGAACGAAGCAACTTTGTCCTCCTCCAAGTCCTTCTTCCGCCACGCGGCCTGAACGAGAATCAGACGCTTGCCGACATCATCCTGAAGGACAACGTCGATACCTAGGTCGTTTGCACGACAAATACTCTCTTGCAGGTCCGCGTCCGCTGTCGGAGCGCCGTCAAGCACGGCATTGAAGCCCTCTTCCTGCGCGAATAAGTGCGCGGCGTATGCCTCAAGACCGCGCTCGACTTCGTTTGACTTGTATCCGTATTTTTCCGCGTAATTCGAACAAGCCCGCTTGAGCGTCAATGGATCTTTGACAATATCCAATGCAGTCTCCCAATCCATTCAAATCTGTCGTGAGCAGATCGTTCCCGGTCCCACAGGACTACGGACTGTCCGCCGCTCATTGAAATCTATTGCTTTATCTACACTCCTGTGTACGGCAGAGCGCAAATGCCAAACAGTGAAGCCCCGCGGCACAAGAAAACAAACGCGCAGGTAACTACTTGCGACTCAGGACACGAAAAAACTACCGCAAAACTACTCACGTTCGGTTGTCCCTCCGAATGCGCCACTATCGCACACTCCGTGTGCACCGCTTTACTTCGCGGATGGACACCCTAAATCTGATGTGCGCGGTGGTCGCATTTCGAACAAGCGGGGCTATCGAGTCGGCTCTTCCCGACACCGCAGCGTGACAACCCCGAAGTTGCTCTGCCAGCGCAGTACAAAAAGAAGTGTTCCTAGTCATTTACAACCAACGCTACTCGCCAGTGAACTCGGCCTTCCGCTTCTGCTGGAACGCGGCGAAACCCTCGCGGTAGTCAGCCGTCGTTCGGAGGCGCTCCTGCTCCACGTTCTCGGCCGCCACGGACTCCCACAGGCCGACACGGTCCTCACGCAGTTGGGCGATCAGGCTCTTGCTCGCCAGGAAAGCCTGCGTTGCGCCAGATGCCGCCGCGGTCGCCTTACTGCGGGCGAAGTCGAGCAATTCAGCATCCAGGATCGCACGACTGAACAAGCCGGCCGCCACCGCCTCTGCACCGCTCAATAGCTCGCCCGTGTAGATCAGGTCCAGCGCGCGGTGGGCACCCAACCGCTCGAAGAACAGGGAGTGGCCACCGGAGTCCAACACGGCACCGAGGTTCGCGAACGGGGAACCGAACTTTGCGCCCTCCGCCACGTACACGACATCCGTCGCGATCAGCAGGCCGAGCCCGATGCCCAGGCACGCACCGTGCGCCGCCGCGAACGTCGGTGCAGGGAAATCGGCCAGCATGCGCATGACCGGTCCGAACGAATCCTTCAGGAACGCAAGCGCGTCATCCGTCCCCGGATCCACCGCCGAAATGTCGCGACCGGCACAGAACGCTCGACCCTCGCCACGGATGAGGAGGGCACGCACACCAGCCGACTGCGCCTCCTGCAGGCGTGACCCTAGCTCGGCGAGCGCAGCATCATCTAGGGCGTTCAGCTTGTCCGGGATGTTCAGGGTCAGCTCGGCCACGTTGTTGGCGATGGTGAGGTCAATCATGCGCGCTCCTAGCTGTCGTAATTGACGGTAACCGCATCGCTCGTGGGGTGCGACTGACAGGTGAGGATGTATCCCCGCTCCAGTTCCTCCGGCTCGAGCGCGTAATTCTCGTCCATCGTGACCGTCCCATCCACGAGCATCGCCCTGCACGTGCCGCACACGCCGCCCGCACACGCGAACGGCACATCCGGACGCACCCGCAACGCCGCATTCAGCACCGTCTCGCGCCCGTGCGCAGGCGTATTGATGGATGCGGTCAACCCGTCCAGCGTGAACGTGATCTTCCGCACCGCATCGCCCTCATCGACGATCACCGGCCTGCCAACAGAGCCCTCCGGGCGGTCAGGCCGATCCGTCGTAAACAGCTCGAATCGCACATGGTGGCGATCCACCCCCGCCTCCTCGAGCGTGTCCCGCACAAGCTGCACAAGCTCGAACGGCCCGCAAATGAACCACTCATCCACATCCCCCGGCCGCACCAGATACTCGAGGAACGTGTTCAGGCGCTCCGCATCCAGCCGCCCCGACATGATCTCGGATGCCCGCTTCTCCCGCGTGAGCACGTGATACAGCGCGAACCGCGCCGGGAACGCATCCTTCAACTCCGCAAGCTCCTCCAGGAACATCACATCATTCGCGGTGCGATTCGAATAGATGAGACTGAACTGCGTGTTCGGGGATGCGCGCAAAATCGTGCGCGCAAGCGACATGATCGGCGTCACCCCGGAACCTGCCGCAATCGCCGCATAGTGCCGGTTCGTATCGGGTGCTACTTCCGTCGTGAACGTGCCCTGCGGGCTCATGACATCGATGACCGTACCCGGGGTTAGCGACTCATTCGCCCACGTCGAAAACTCGCCGCCCAGGTCGCGCTTGATCGCCACGCGCAACTCCCCCGGCACCGGCACGGCGCAAATCGAGTAGCTGCGGCGCAACTCGCGGCCGTTCAGGTTCATGCGCAACGCGAGGTACTGGCCCGGTTCGTAGTCGTAGTTGTCCGCGAACTCCTCCGGCACGTTGAACGTGACCTCGATCGAATCCTCCGTCAGCCGCCGCACCTCGCGCACGGTCAGCGGATGGAAACGGGCGCGCTTGCGCTGCGGCGCCGGCTCGAGCCCCACGTCAGATCACCTTGAAAAAGTCGAACGGCTCATGGCACGCATTGCACGTGTACAGCGCCTTGCAGGCCGTCGAACCGAACCGGCTCGTCTCGGACGTATTCAGCGAACCGCACTGCGGGCACTTCACCGACATCGCCACACGCACGGGACCGCCCGCACGCCCGGCCATTGCGGCATGCCCCGACGGCGGCGCGATGCCGAACTTCTCGAGCTTCGCCTTGCCCGTCTCCGACATCCAGTCCGTCGTCCACGCCGGCGAAAGCACGAGCCTCACCTCGGCATCCTCATACCCGGCGTCATGGAGCACCGTGAGCACGTCCTCCCGCATGACATCCATCGCGGGGCAACCCGAATACGTCGGCGTGATCGTCACCACGGCGCGGCCGTCGACCACCTCAGCAGAGCGCAGCACGCCCAAATCCTCGATCGTGAGCACCGGAACCTCCGGGTCGAGCACGGTCGCCGCAAGATTCCACACGTGCACGCCCTCACCCTCCGTGGGCTTCGGCCGGGCCTCAGCCTCCAGGCTCGCGTTCGCTGCCATCATCACCACGTCGCCTCCGGATGCGCGCGCGCCAGCACCTGCATCTCCGCGATCAGCGGCCCGAAGAACTCCGTGTGGATGCCCTCCCGGCCGCCGCCCCGGGCGACGAAACCTTCTGGAACCTCCAGCTCGGCCTCCGCCAGCACGGCACCGGTCACCGCATCGAAGTCCTCCCGCAGCGACGACGGCAGCACGGCCGCATCGCCCAGGGACTCCACAAGGTCGTCGTCGCGGAACATTTCGTCCACATACGGCCACATCACACCCAGCCCCGCGATCATCCGGCGACGGGACTCCTCGGTGCCGAGCGCGAGCCGCAGCACCCACTGGGTGGCGTGGTCGCGGTGGTAGTCGACCTCCTTCACGGCCTTCGCGGCGATCGCGGCGAGAGTCGCATTCGTGGAGTCCACGAGGCGCCGGTACAACTCGAACTGGTAGTACGAAACGATGAATTGCCGCGCGATCGTCGCGGCGAAATCGCCGTTCGGCTGCTCCACGATTTGCAGATTCGTGAACTCCGGCTCATCCCGGAAATAGGCGAGATCATCCTCGGTTTTGCCCCACGCGAGCGCCGCGTAGCTCAGGAACGAGCGGGCATGGCCGAGCTGGTCGAGCGCGATGTTGCCGAGCGCGACATCCTCTTCGAGCTCCGGCGCGCGCGCGATCCACCAACCGAGCCTCTGCGCAAGGATCAGTGCGTCATCGCCGAGACGCACGGCGTATGTCGCCACCGCCTCGCTCGGCTTCTCGCCCGCTTCGGTGATTTTCTCGGCGGTGAGCGCTTCGCCCGCCGAAATCCGAAATGACTGATCACTCACAAGTGCTTCACGCCCTCGGATTCGGTGTAGTAGCTCGCGTGGCGGTACTCCTTGCCGCGCGGGCTCTCGAAAAACGCGCCCTTGGCATCCGGATCGGATGCCGTGATGTCGCTCGAACGCACGACCCAAACGGAGACGCCCTCGTTGCGGCGCGTGTACAAGTCGCGAGCGTTCCGTACGGCCATTTCGGCATCCGGAGCGTGCAGCGAACCCGCGTGAAGATGGGACAGCCCGCGGGAGGACCGCACGAACACTTCCCACAGCGGCCACGGCTCGGTGTCGTTGGAACCCGGAGCACTCATCAGGCGGCCTGTGCTTTCTCTGATTGCTGGCGGCGCCGCTCCGCATATGCCGCTGCGGCCTCGCGCACCCACGCACCCTCTTCATGTGCTGTGCGGCGGCGCTCCAGCCGGATGGCGTTCGCCGGGCCGCGGCCCTTCAGGACTTCGTAAAATTCGTCCCAATCGAGCTCGCCGAAGTCGTAGTGGCCGCGCTCCTCGTTCCACTTGATGTCGGGGTCGGGGAGCGTGAGCCCGAGCACTTCGGATTGCGGCACGATCATGTCCACGAAACGCTGACGCAATTCGTCGTTGCTGAACCGTTTGATGTTCCACGCCATGCTCTGCGCGGAGTTCGGGCTGTCGGCATCCGGCGGGCCGAACATCATGAGCGCCGGCGCATACCAGCGGTTCACGGACTCTTGCGCCATCGCGTGCTGCTCTTTCGTGCCGCGCGACAAGTGCAGCAGAATCTCGAAGCCCTGTCGCTGGTGGAAGGACTCCTCCTTGCAAATGCGCACCATCGCGCGCGCGTACGGCCCGTAGGATGCGCGGCACAGCGGCACTTGGTTGCAAATGGCCGCGCCGTCGACGAGCCATCCGATCGACCCCATGTCGGCCCACGTGGGAGTCGGGTAGTTGAAGATCGAGGAGTATTTGGCCTTGCCGCTGATCAGATCCTCGGTCATCTTGTCGCGCGGCGTTCCGAGCGTCTGGGCTGCGGAGTAAAGGTAGAGACCGTGACCCGCCTCATCCTGCACCTTCGCCATGAGGATCGCCTTGCGCTTGAGGCTCGGCGCGCGCGTGATCCAGTTGCCCTCCGGCTGCATGCCGATGATCTCCGAGTGCGCGTGCTGGGAGACTTGGCGCACGAGGGTCTTGCGGTACGCCTCCGGCATCCAGTCGGTGGGCTCCACGCGCTGGTCGGCGGCGATGAGTTCGTCGAATCGGGCGCGGCCGTCCGGATCTTCGACAGTCTCCGGTTCCGTGTTACGCGCCATGTTTGCGCTTGCTGCCATGGTGATCACCTTCGATGTGCGGGTCCGGATCGCGGATTCGGTTTGTCGGTACTGGCGACTGACCGACCGTTCGTTTAGGCTTTGCTCTAGGCTAACATCCGACAGATAGGCGGTCAACGATGAGCGACGCCCCGGCGCGAAGCTATGCGAAACCGGACACGATGCTGCGGGACGATCGAGCGTCAACCGAGCTCCTCGGCATGACCGTCGTCGAGATGAGCGAAGGCCACGCCGTCGTCACGATGCCCGTGCGCGACGACATGCTCAACGGGCATGCGATCGTTCACGGCGGCCTCGTGTTCACGCTCGCGGACACGGCGTTCGCTATGGCGTGCAATGCCGAAGGCAGTGTGACGGTGTCCTCGGGGGCCGAGATCACCTTTTACGCGCCCGGCCACGCCGGTGACGTTCTCACCGCGACAGCCGAACTCAGGTCACGCGTCGGCCGCAATGGCATTTACGACGTCGAGGTCAGGAACGAGCACGGACTCATCGCCGAATTTCGCGGGCACAGTCGACTCGTACCCGCCGAACGGATGAAATCGAGGGGAGCATCATGACCGACACCGCGATACCGACACGGCAAAACCACGACCAGGAGTCGATTCTGCGCGGCGCGGCCGAGGTGTTCATCCAGCACGGTTACGAGGCGACCTCCATGGGCGTGCTCGCCGAGAATCTCGGAATCACGAAGTCGGCGATCTACCACCACGTCCCGAGCAAGGAATACCTGCTGCAGCTCGCCCTCGATCGCGCGCTCGACAGCCTCGAGGCGATCCTCGTCGATCCGCTCGCATCCACGGGACCCGCCATCGATCGCTTGATGTATCTGTTGCGCTCCGCCGTGGGCGTGCTGACCGATCAATTGCCGTTCGTCACCCTGTTGCTGCGCCTTCGCGGCAACACGGAGCTCGAACGCAACGCCCTGGAACGCCGCCGCGCGTTCAACCAGGTCGTCGCCGATCTCGTCGACGAGGCACGCCGCGACGGGGACATCCGCAAAGACATCGACCCGCGCACGACCACTCGCTTGCTGTTCGGGATGATCGGCTCCGTCGTCGACTGGTACCGCCCGGGCGGCCCGGTAAGTGCCGAAGACGTCGCAAACGACGTCGTCGCGGTTGCATTCGGAGGCGTCCGCACGCAGTCTTGATTCGGAGGAGATTGCGATGACGACGCGAGAAACCCGATTGGCTGCGGCGACTCCCGAAAGCCTCGACCCGGAAGAGCGGATGTCGCGCGACGAACTGGAGTCGCTCCAGTTGCGCCGATTGCAGCACACCGTGCGAACCGCCTACGAGAACGTGCCCACCTACCGCCGAAAGTTCGACGAGGTCGGAGTGCATCCCGACGACATCAAGGATTTGGCTGACGTCGAGAAGCTCCCGTTCCCGGGTATGAGGCGGATCGAGAAGATCACCGGCCGCAACGACGACATGATCATTTTGCGCGGAGTCAATCTCTTCCCGACTCAAGTCGAGGAGATCGTGCTGACCCTGCCGGAGCTCTCCCCGCACTTCATCATCGAATTGAGCCGCCCGGCCCGACTCGACAAGCTCACGGTGCGCGTCGAGCGAAGGGAGAGCGCGCGCGCCGAGGCCGCCGATATGGCTGCGAACGAACTCATCCGCCGGGTGAAAACCGCGATCGGCTGCTCGATCGACGTGGACGTCGTCGATCCCGGCTCGATCGAACGCAGCGCGGGCAAGTTCCAGCGAGTGCACGACGAGCGAAACGCGTGAGCCGGATGGCGGCAGCCGCGAGCGCGCATACTTGAACCATGGCCGACAACAAGACCCAGCCGACCACCGCTTCGGTCGCGGACTTTCTCGAGGCGGCGACGCCCGCGCGACGCCGAGACGACGGCATCATGCTCGACTCGATTTTTCGGGAAGTCACCGGCGCCGAACCAGTGCTGTGGGGGCCGTCGATCGTCGGATACGGCAGCTATCGCTACCGGTCGCCCTCGAACCCGCGCACGACGGGCGATTGGCCGAAGACGGGATTCTCGCCGCGCAAAGCGCAATTGTCGATCTACGGTCTCAAGGATCTGCCGGAGGGCGCCGCACTCCTGCCCGCACTGGGAAAATTCACCGAGGGCGCCGGTTGCGTCTACGTGAAGAATCTCGACGACATCGATCTCTCCGTGTTGCGCAAACTCATCGCCATCGCCTATGGTCGCGGCGATGACTAACGCGACTACCGATTCAACCGCCGGGGTGACGGCAACCGTCATGGCCGAACTCGCCGCACTCGAGAATCCGCGGATGCGCGAAGTCAACGAACGACACGGCGACGATCACGGCGTCAACCTCGGTTCGTTGCGTGCAATCGCGAAACGATTGAAAACACAGCCCGATCTCTCGCGCCGTTTGTGGGAAACGAAAGACACGGCGGCGAAGCTGTTGTCGCTGCTGATCTGCCGCCCGAAGGATTTCAGCGCCGAAGAACTGGATGCGATGATGCGCGAAGCCGGCGCACCGAAAGTCCAGGACTGGCTCATCAATTACGTCGTCAAGAAAAACGCGCACGCCGAGGAACTCCGCGTCGCATGGTTTTCGGACCCGGATCCGATCGTCGCGAGCGCAGGTTGGGCGCTCACGTCCGACAAAGTCGTTAAAGACTCCGACGGCCTCGATCTTCCGCACTTGCTCGACCTCATCGAGGCCGAGATGAAGGACGCCCCCGACCGCTTGCAGTGGGCGATGAACACGTGCCTGGGCCTCATCGGCATCCACCACGTCGAGCTTCGCGACCGCGCGATCGACATCGGCGAGCGGCTCGAAGTTCTCAAGGACTACCCCACTCCCCCGAACTGCACGTCCCCGTTCGTGCCCCTGTGGATCCGCGCGGTGACGGGCGCGAGCTAACTGAGGATTTCAGGGGCTAAGGAGCTCAGGGGCTCAGGGGCTCGACTGCCACCCTGCCGCACCCTCGACTATCCGGCGGCCGGCCACGTCTTCGCGACGAGTGTGAGCACGTCGTACGTGGCGACGATTTCGTCGCTTTGATTGTGGATGACCGCGTCCCAGCACACTTCGCCGTAGTCGTCAGTCTCTCGCGGCGTGATCTTCTTCGCGGTGAGCGTCACGCGGATGCTGTCGCCGGGCGAGACGGGCGTGATGAATCGAAGATTCTCCAGCCCGTAGTTCGCGAGAACCGGCCCAGGCCCAGGGTCGACGAACAGCCCGGCCGCCCACGACACGAGCAGATAGCCGTGCGCGACGATGCCCGGGAAGAACGGATTCGCCGCCGCAGCCTCTTCGTTGGTGTGCGCGTAGAATTTGTCGCCGGTTTCATCCGCGAATGCCGTGATGTCCTCGAGGGTCACTTCGCGCAGCGGCGACGCGATCGCATCCCCGATGCGCAGCTCGGCGAGCGACTTGCGGAACGGATGCGGCCCGTCAAGATTCCGCGGCGCGCCCGTGAACCACTGTCCGGTCACCGCCGTGAGCATCGCGGGCGAACCCTGCACCGCGGTGCGCTGCATGTGGTGGAATACGGAGCGGATGCCGCCCAGTTCCTCACCGCCCCCCGCGCGACCCGGTCCGCCGTGGATCAAGTGGGGCACGGGCGAACCGTGACCCGTGCTCGAGCGCGCATCGTCACGGTCGAGGATGAGCGTGCGGCCGTGGTGCGCCGCGATGCCCTCGATCACGGTGCGGGCGACATCCGGGTCGTGCGTCGCAACGGTCGCGACGAGCGAACCGCCCCCGAGCGCGGCAAGTTCGACCGCTTCCTCCACCGTGTCGTAGCCGATGACCGACGACACGGGGCCGAAGGCTTCGATCGAGTGCGCGGCGGCAGCGAGAGCATCCGCGAAGTGCAGGAGCACGGGTTGCATGAACGCGCCGTCCGGCGCCGTGCCCGTCGAGCCATCCGCGCGGCGAACCTCCGGCTCATCGAGCGAGCCGAACACGATCTCGCCGCCAGCGGAAACGAGCTCCCGCACGCGCTCTTTCACTTCGTCCTTTTGCTCGCGGCTCACGAGCGCGCCCATCGTGACGCCGTCCGCACGGGGGTCTCCGACGACGACGCGCTCCTGGATGCGTGCAGCGGTCGCCGCGATCACCCCCTCCACGAGCGCGTTCGGCACGATCGCGCGGCGGATGCTCGTGCACTTCTGCCCTGCCTTCACGGTCATCTCGGTCACGAGCGACTTGATGTACGCCTCGAACTCGGGGGTGCCCGCGACGGCATCCGGCCCGAGGATGGAGGCGTTCAGCGAATCCGTCTCCCCCGTGAACCGCACGCCGCCGTGCACGACGTTCGGATGCGAGCGCAACGCGTTGGCCGTGGATGCCGACCCTGTGAAGCCCACGAGATCGCGATAGTCGAGGTGGTCGATGAGATCGCGCGCCGAACCGGAAATGAGTTGCAGGGAGCCCTCCGGCAGGATGCCGGAACCGACCATCATCCGCACGGCCGCTTCGGCGAGGTACACCGTGGGAGTCGCCGGTTTCACGATCGTCGGTACGCCGGCGAGGAACGCGGGAGCGAACTTTTCGAGCATCCCCCACACGGGAAAGTTGAACGCATTGATTTGGACGGCGACACCGGGCAATCGCGTGTAGATGTGCTGACCGATGAAGGAACCGTCCTTCGACAGCACTTCGGGCGCACCGTCGACGACGATGTTCGAGTTCGGCAGCTCGCGTCGGCCCTTCGATCCGAACGTGAACAGCACGCCGATGCCTCCGTCGATGTCAACCATCGAGTCGCCGCGCGTCGCACCCGATTGCGCGGAGATCGCGTACAGTTCGTCGCGGTTTCCATTCAAGAATTGCGCGAGTTCCTTGAGTTTGAGCGCTCGCTCATGAAACGTGAGCGCGCCGAGGCCGGCCTGACCGACCGTGCGGGCGAAGTCGATCGCGCCCGGAATGTCGGCGCCCGACACATTCGCGGTCGCGACGAGTTCGCCCGTGCTCGCGTCCAGAATCGGAGTGCCGCCCGACGCGTCGCTCGTCCACCACTCTCCGGCCAGATAACTCGGAACCGTTGTCGTCATGAACCCTCTCCCGGCCATTCGTAAAAACCTTTGCCGCTCTTTCGGCCCAGTTCACCGCGCTCGACCATGTCGCGCAATAGAGCCGGCGGGGCGAACCGCTCGCCGAGCATCGCGTGCAAATACTCGGCGATGCCGAGACGCACATCGAGTCCGACGACATCCGTGAGCTTGAGCGGGCCCATCGGATGCCCGTAGCCGAGAGACATCGCGGCGTCGATGTCTTCCGCGCTCGCGACGCCATCCTCGAGCATCCGAATCGCCTCGAGCCCAAGCGCGAGCCCGAGTCGGGAGCTTGCGAACCCCGGGACATCCTTGACCGTGATCGGCGTCTTGCCGAGCGCCGCGACCCAGCCTTGCGCCGCGACCACGAGTTCGTCTGCGGACTTCTCGCCCACCACGATTTCGACGAGCTTCGACGGGGGAACGGGGTTGAAGAAATGGAGGCCGAGGAAGCGCTCGGGGCGCACGAGACTGTTGGCGAGCGTCGTGATCGAGATCGACGAGGTGTTGCTCGCGAGCCAGGCCAGCGGGGACACGGCTGCCTCGACTCGCGAAAGCGCGTCCACCTTGAGCTCGAGCGACTCTGGCACGGCCTCGACGACGAGTGCGGCGTCCGCGAACGCCGCAAGATCCGTGCCAAAACCGACTCGTGCCGTCAAATCCTCGAGCGGTTCTTTCGTCGCTTCGCGCTCGACGCTCGTCATGAGCGTCGCGAGCACGCGCCCTCGCGCCATCCGCACGCTGTCATCGTCGCGCTCGACAACGGCGACACGCGACCCGGCGAGAACAAATGCGTGCGCGATGCCCGCGCCCATCCGGCCGCCGCCGAGGACGCCGACTGTTGCCGGAACCGCGCCAACGTCCGACATCACGCGCCGCCCTTCGAGGCGCGCCGGTTCAGAAACGCGCTCATCCGTTCGCGCTTCGTCTCCGACTCGAACAAAATCGCTTGTTCGTCGAGATCCACTTGCGGATGCGCGCTCCGCGGCGCGGCGATGACGCGTTTCGTCGCCATGATCGCGGCACGGTCGTTGACGAGAATCCGATCGGCGAGGGCGTGGGCAGCCGCGAGCACGTCATCCGGTTCGACGACCTCGGACACGAGACGCAAGTCGAGGGCTTCGTCCGCCGTCACCACGCGACCGGCCATGAGGATCTCTTTCGCGACAGGCTCGCCGACGAGTTCGAGCAGACGCCACGTCGCGCCGGCCCCCGCGATGATGCCGAGACCGACTTCCGGATTGCCGATCTTCGCGCGCGTGCTCGCGATGCGGAAGTCGCACGCGTACGCAAGTTCAGCGCCGCCGCCGAGTGCGTATCCGTCGATCGCGGCGATGACGGGCATGGGGAGCGCGGCAACCCGCTGGAAAAGCCTCGTGTTGATGCCCGCGAGCGCTTCCTTGCGGCCCCGTTCGATCATTTGGCGGATGTCGGCCCCCGACGCGAACGTGCCGCCGGCGCCCGAGAGGATGAGCAGTTTGGGAGTCGCCTCGAGCCCTGCGCACACCGCGTGCAATTCGTCGATCATCGTCTGGTCGAAGGAGTTTCGCGACTCGGGTCGATTGAGCGTGACGTGCACGCGGTCTGCGTGCTCATCCACGAGAAGGGTTGTATGCGCCATGCTCCGCCTTTGCTGCCGGTTCACCATCATTCTACGAGGACGCGAGCAGCCGACTGACCGTTCGTTCTGGTGAGCGCCCGGTTATGCGGTGACGACGACCGGTTCGCCGGCGGGCGCATCCGGCATTTCCGCAGCCAGCCGATTCGCTTCCTCGATGAGTGTCGCGACAATATCGGCTTCCGGCACGGTCTTGATGACTTCGCCCTTGACGAAGATCTGCCCCTTGCCGTTGCCGCTCGCGACCCCGAGGTCGGCTTCGCGGGCCTCGCCCGGGCCGTTCACGACGCAACCCATGACGGCGACCCTGAGCGGAACGGACATGCCCTCGAGACCCGCTGTCACGGCATCCGCGAGCGAATAGACGTCCACTTGTGCGCGGCCGCAACTCGGGCACGACACGATCTCGAGCTTGCGCTCCCGCAAGCCCAAAGACTGCAGAATCTGGAGTCCCACTTTGACTTCTTCGACGGGCGGCGCCGAAAGCGAGACTCGGATCGTGTCGCCGATGCCTTCCGCCAAGAGGATTCCGAACGCCGTCGCCGACTTGATCGTCCCCTGGAACGCCGGACCGGCCTCCGTGACGCCGAGATGCAGCGGCCAGTCGCCGCGCTCGGCGAGGAGCCGATACGCCTTCACCATCGTCACGGGGTCGTTGTGCTTGACCGAAATCTTGAAGTCGTGGAAGTCGTGCTCCTCGAAGAGGCTCGCTTCCCACACGGCGCTCTCCACGAGCGCCTCCGGCGTCGCTTTGCCGTACTTCTCGAGCAGGCTCGGTTCGAGCGAACCCGCGTTCACGCCGATCCGGATGCTCACGCCCGCCGCCTTCGCGGCCACCGCGATCGCCCCGACCTGGTCATCGAACTTCTTGATATTTCCCGGATTCACCCGCACCGCCCCGACCCCGGCATCGATCGCGGCGAACACGTAGCGCGGCTGGAAGTGGATATCCGCGATCACGGGAATCTGGCTCTTCGCGGCGATGATCTTCAACGCGTCCGCGTCGTCCTGGTGTGGAACGGCGACGCGCACGATGTCGCAACCGGATGCCGTGAGCTCGGCGATTTGCTGCAGCGTCGCGTTGATGTCCGTCGTCTGGGTCGTCGTCATCGACTGCACGCTCACTGGAGCGTCCCCGCCCACGAGCACCTTGCCGACCGAAATCTGGCGGGATTTCCGCCGCGGTGCGAGCACCTCGGGAACTTTCGGCATTCCTAGGTTGATCGCGGGCACGTCCCAATCCTACGACGCTCGGTTCATGCCGAACCGCTCGTCGCGGCCGCTCGGTTCAGCCCTCGGCCAGACCTGGCGCGAGGGACAGCGGCGGCTCCGTCGCCGCGCGCACCTCCTCGACGGTCACACCGGGAGCAAGCTCCACGAGCACAAGCCCAGCGGGAGTCACGTCGATCACGGCGAGATCCGTGATGATCCTGTCGACCACTCCCCGCCCGGTGAGCGGGAGCGAGCAATCGTGCACGATCTTGGGCGAGCCGTCTTTCGCAACGTGTTCCATGAGCACGATCAGGTTTCCGGCGCCGTGGACGAGATCCATGGCTCCCCCCGGTCCCTTGACCATCTTTCCCGGAATCATCCAGTTCGCCAGATCGCCCGTCGCCGACACTTGCATGGCTCCCAGAATCGCCGCGTCGATCTTGCCGCCGCGGATCATCCCGAAACTCGTCGCCGAATCGAAGAAAGCCGCACCCGGAAGCAGCGTGACCGTCTCCTTGCCGGCGTTGATCAGATCCGGATCGACGGAGTCGTCCGTCGGGTAGGGCCCGACGCCCAGGATGCCGTTCTCGGATTGAAGAGTGACAGTGATTCCGTCCGGCACGAAGTTCGGGACGAGAGTCGGCAGGCCGATTCCCAAATTGACGTAGGTTCCGTCTTGAAGTTCCTTCGCGGCACGTGCCGCCATTTCGTCGCGAGAGAGTGCCATCGTCACGCCTCCCTCACGGTTCGACGTTCTATTCGTTTCTCGACACCGGCACCGACCTCGAGGACGCGGTGGACGAACACTCCCGGCAAGTGAACGGAATCCGGGTCGATCTCGCCCGCAGGCACGAGCTCCTCGACCTCCGCGATGCACACCCGACCCGCCATTGCGGCGATGGGATTGAAGTTGCGCGCAGACTTATTAAAGACGAGATTGCCGTGGGTGTCGCCTCGAAGAGCGTGGACGATGGCGAAATCAGTCGTAATCGCCTCCTCGAGCACGAAATCGCGCGTTCTGCCCGCGAAGTCCATCGACCGGACCTCCTTGTGCGGCGACGCGACGGCAATGCTGCCGTCCGGGTTGTACCGTCGGGGAAGTCCTCCCTCGGCGACTTGAGTGCCCACTCCGGTCGGGGTGAAGAAGGCCGCAATTCCGGAGCCGCCGGCGCGCAACTTCTCGGCAAGCGTCCCTTGCGGCGTGAGTTCCAGTTCGAGCTCGCCCGACAGGAACTGGCGCTCGAATTCCTTGTTTTCACCCACATACGAGGATGTCATCTTCCGGATGCGATGCGCCTTCAAGAGCACGCCGAGACCCCAATCGTCGACGCCGCAATTGTTGCTGACGATCGAAAGGTCCTTCGTGCCGGCATCGAGGATCGCCGTGATGAGGATCATCGGATTCCCCGAGAGGCCGAACCCGCCGACCGCGATCGACGCGCCATCCCCGATGTCGCTCACGGCATCCCGAGCGGATCCGACGGTCTTGTCCATTGCCATGTGGGGCTCCCTCTCGCCGCGGCTCAATCGCTGCATCTCCATTGTTGCCGTTGGAGCCCTGCCAGGGAAATGTTCACCGGAAACGCGACGCTCGCAGAACTAGAGTGGCACGTGGAAGGAGCACACCATGAATCAGAGCGATGTCGTCATTCTCGCGGGAGCGCGAACCCCTCAGGGAAAACTCAATGGATCACTCTCCACTGTGACTTCAGTCGAGCTCGGAGCAACCGCGCTGCGCGCTGCGATCGAGCGCTCGGGGGTGAAGGTCGCCGACATCGATGCCGTGCTTTTCGGGCAAGTGCTTCAAGCGGGAGTCGGTCAGGGGCCCGCGCGCCAAACCGCGGTTGCCGCGGGGATAGGCTTCGATGTGCCCGCGACCACGATCAACAAACTGTGTCTGTCCGGCCTCACCGCCGTGATCGACGGTGCACGGCTCATCCGCACGGGTGAAGCCGAGGTCGTCGCGGTCGGGGGCCAGGAATCCATGAGCAACGCTCCCCATCTGCTCATGGGGTCGCGCAAGGGATGGGCGTACGGCACGGTCTCCGCTCTCGACCACATGGCGCACGACGGACTGTCGGATGCCTTCGACCACGACTCGATGGGCCTGTCCACCGAGCGTCACAACCTGCCGCTCGGGATCTCCCGCGGCGACCAGGATCGCATCGCGGCGGCATCCCACCAGCGCGCCGGAGCTGCCGCCGAAATGCTCGCGGAAGAAATCGTGCCCGTCACGGTACCCGGGCGAAAGGGCGACACGATCGTCACTGCCGATGAGGGCGTCCGCCCGGACAGCACGGAGGAAAGCCTCGCGGGACTGAAGCCGGCGTTCGATCCGCAAGGCACCATCACGGCAGGAAATTCGTCTCCCATCAGCGACGGTGCGGCCGCGCTCATTCTGTGCAGCCGCGAGTATGCGGATGCCCACAAGCTCGAGTGGCTCGCGATCGTCGGCGCAGCGGGCCAGGTCGCCGGTCCCGACAACTCGCTTCACGCGCAACCGGCTCACGCGATCTCCGCCGCCCTCGAGCGCGGAAAATGGGAGACGACCGATCTCGACTTCATCGAAATCAACGAAGCCTTCGCCGCGGTTTCTCTGCACTCCACTCGCGCGCTCGGCGTAAGCCACGACATCGTGAACATCCACGGCGGCGCGATCGCACTCGGCCATCCGATCGGCGCATCCGGAGCGCGGCTGGCACTGCACGCGGCCTACGAGCTCAAGCGCCGCGGCTCCGGTCGTGCGGCCGTGTCGCTGTGCGGCGGTGGCGGCCAGGGTGAAGCGCTGCTGCTCTCTCGCTAGCGTGCCTTAAAGCACGGTGATCGGCTTCACGATGTCCGCGTAAATCAGCAAGAGGCTCATCGCTCCGAGAAGGATGACGACCGCGAACGTGAGCGGCACGAGCTTCGCAATGTCGACGGGCCCGGGATCCCGCCTCTTGAACAGTTTCGCGAAGAATCGTCTGATGCCCTCCCACAGCGCGCCCGCAATGTGCCCGCCGTCGAGAGGCATGAGCGGGATGAGGTTGAACACGAGGAGCGCGATATTCACCGAGCCCACGAGCCCGATCAAATACGCGGCCCTGTCCGCGAACGGAATCGTGTTGATGCTCGTGACCTCGCCGGCGATGCGACCGACACCCACGACGCTGATCGGGCCATTGGGGTCGCGTGCTTGAGAACTGAACGCGGCGTTCCACACGTCGACCATGCGTTGCGGCAAGTGCAGGATGATGTTCGCGACAGCTGTGATGTTGGCGCCGACGGCAGGCAGCACCGCCGTAAGCGGTTGCGGAACGTATTCGTACGCCGCCGTGATCCCGAGCATCCCGACTTCCTGCGTCACGGGGTCGCCTTGCGCATCTTTCTCGATCTTGCCGTCGGCGTCGTAGACGTAGCGTTGCGTCAGTGCGGGCGTCGCGGTGACCGTCTCGGGAGTGCCGTCGCGGTTCACGACGATCGTCAATTCTTTCGACGGGGACTTCTGGATCACGGATGATGCCTCGGCCCAGCTCGTGACAGGGGTGCCGTCGATACTGACGAGGCGGTCACCCGGCCGAATTCCGGCGGCCGCGCCCGGAGCCTTGGGATCGCTCGCTGTACAGGACTTTTGCGTGCTCGTCGCGGGCAGCAAACACTCGCTCACGCTCCCGATCGTCGTGCTCACTTGCTGAACCCCGAAGCCACTCAGCACGACGGCGAACAGGATGACCGCGATGACGAGATTCATGAACGGCCCGCCGCACATGATGATGATCCGCTTCCAGACGGCGAGGCCGTAGAAAGTGCGATGCTCCTCGCCGTCGCGAACAGTGTCGGCGCTCGTGGTGCGCGCATCCTGCACCATGGTCTGGAAGAAACCGGTGCTCGCCGTGCGGCCTCGGCCGCCTTCCTTGGCGGGCGGATACATTCCCGCCATCGAGATGTAGCCGCCCAAAGGAATGGCTTTGAAGCCGTACTCCGTCTCGCCGCGCTTGCGCGACCACAGCGTGGGGCCGAATCCGATCATGTACTGCCCGACGCGCACCCCGAACAACTTCGCGGGTACGAGATGGCCGAGCTCGTGCAAGGCGATGGAGACCGCAAGCCCGATCGCGACGATGACGATGCCGAGAATGTAGAGCAGCACGGTTTCCATGGTGTGAGAGTACCCGCCGTTAGCTGGAGATGAGCTTGTTGGCGGCCGCGCGAGCCCAATCCTCGGCTTCGGACAGCATTCGGATGCTCACCTCGCCGCTTTCGGGTGCGAACTCGTCGACGACGCGATCGATCGTGTCGACGATGTCGAGGAACCCGATTCTGCCCTCGTGGAATGCCGCGACGGCTTCCTCATTCGCGGCGTTGAAAACCGCGGGGAAGCATCCGCCCGCCGCGCCGACGCGTCTCGCGAGCGCGACCGCGGGGAACGCCGTCTCGTCGAGCGGTTCGAATTTCCACGTGCTCGCGGTCGACCAATCCAGCGGCACTCCGACCTCGGGAACGCGATGCGGCCAATCGAGCGCGAGAGAGATCGGCAAGCGCATATTGGGAGGCGACGCTTGAGAAATCGTGGAACCGTCCACGAATTCGACCATGGAGTGCACGATCGACTGCGGATGCACCACGACCTCGATGCGATCGAAGGGGACGTCGAACAAGAGGTGGGCTTCGATGACCTCGAGCCCCTTATTGACCATCGTCGCCGAATTGGTCGTCACGACGAGCCCCATGACCCAATTGGGATGAGCGAGGGCTTCCTCGGGGGTTGCGTTGGCCATTTCGTTCCGTCGTCGGCCACGGAACGGTCCACCGGATGCCGTGAGCAGGATCCTCCGCACGTCGCGGTCGTCACCCGCGAGAAGCGCTTGCGCGATCGCCGAGTGTTCGGAATCGACGGGAACGATTTGGCCCGGCTTCGCTCGCGACATCACGAGCTCTCCGCCGACGATGAGACTCTCCTTGTTCGCGAGAGCGAGAGTACGACCGGATTCCAGCGCCGCGATCGTGGGCCCCAGCCCGACCGAGCCGGTGATGCCGTTCAGCACGACATCCGCGTCGACGGTTCGAACGAGTTGCTCGGCCTCGACGACGCCGATCGCGCGGTGTTCAACGCCTAACTCGCGAGCCTGGGCATCCAGCAGAGCAGCATTCGAGCCCGCGGCGAGTCCGACGAGCGTGAAGCGTTCCGGGTTCGCGCCGATGACCTCGAGCGCTTGCACACCGATCGACCCCGTCGAGCCGAGGACGATAACCCTGCGCATGTCAGCTCACGCTGATGATGTGGATCACGAACAAGAGAGTTTGCCCGACCAGGTTCTGATCGTTGATGGCGCCCTCGCCGTATGCGTACTTCGGCGGAATCGTGACGAGAACCGTCGTGCCGGCCTTGTGCCCGACCATGGCCGCGGCGAACCCCTGAATGAGCCCGTCCATCGTGAACGTGGCCGGCGTGCCGGTCCCGTAGCTTTGGCCGAATACCTTCCGGGTGTTCCACGATGTGCCCTGATAATCCGCCACGACCGTCGACTTGGCCGTCACGGTTGCCCCGGTTCCCTTCGCGAGGACTTTCACGAGCAGCTTCGTCGGCATATCGCCGTTCGGCAGAGTCACGACCGGCTCGTCGCCCGACAAATCGACGCTCGGAACCCCGGTCTTCCAGGATTGAGTCGAGGGGAGCGGTTCAGGCGTCGTGCTCGGCGCGGGAGACGGCGAGCTGCTCGGCGTCGGGGACGCTGACGGCTCCGGCGCCACGGACGCGATGTCGAATACGAACACGACCGTGTCGCTCGGCCCGATCCCCTTGGTCGACATGTCGACGCCCATTCCGCCGAACAACTCGGCCGGCGGAACGGCGGAGACGATTCGATCCCCCACGCGGGAACAATTCAACGACTTGTAAATACCGGGAAAAGACTTGTCCTTGTCGACGATGAACTTCGTCTCCGACCATGTCGACCCCGGCGACAATTCGAGCGTTGCGCCCGTCGCCGCGTTGAACGCCGCATAATGCACGGTCGCGACTTCACCCGGCGTGACGCGTTCTCCACTGCCCTCGATCGCCACCGTGCGCTCTGTCGTCTTCGCATCGAAGGGACTCGGAAGGATGACCTTGGGTTGCGTGCCGAGCGCGCCCGTCACTTTCACGTCGGAAGAGTGCGGACCGGAGGGGACTGCGGTGCACTCCGGTTCTGCGGGAGAACTGCACGCGACGAGCGGGAGGACAACGAGGCTCGCGAGCGCGAACACGGAGATGATTTTGGGCACAAGGCTGCTTTCGTTGTGGCTATGGATGCGTGGCTATCCTGTCGTCACAATCTAGGGAAAGCCTGACAGACACCCGACAGCCTCTCAGCCTACGACGACTTTCGGCTCGTGGTGCACGGGAAAGTTCACGGAATTGGCGATGAAACACTTTTCTCGCGCTTCGCGATGAGCAGCCGTCGCCGCGTCAATCATGTCGCTCGAAGCGACAGAGATCGTCGGGCGCAAGGTCACCGAGGTGAAGTGGCCGCCGCCATCCGCGGTCTGTTCCATGACGCCGACCGCATCATCCACGTAAGAGTTCACGACGAATCCTCGCAGGACCGCGACGTGAAGATAGCTGAGCAAATGGCACTGGCTGAGGGACGCCACCAGGAGGTCCTCGGGATTCCACCGGTCGGCATTGCCGTGAAAGGTGCGATCTGCCGAGCCTTCGATCGGATGCTTGCCGTCGATCGTCACGAGGACCTCTCGACCGTATTCCCGATATCCGCTCGTCCCGCTCCCCCGGTTGCCGAGCCACTCGACGCTCGCAGAATAGTGATGTTCGGTTCCCATGCTCAGCACGCTATCACCGCCGATAGAATGGAATCACTATGACTGACACGCTTGCTCCCACTGTGGCTCCCGCCACCGACTCGGACCCTTCGGCCTTCCCGACGGAGCGCCGCGTGACGACCTCGATTCCAGGTCCCAAGTCTCTCGCGCTCCACGAACGCCGCAATGCCGCGGTCGCGAGTGGCGCGGCATCCGGGTTCCCCATTTACGTCGACCGGGCGCACGGCGCGATCCTCGTCGACGTGGACGGAAACCAGTTCATCGACCTCGGTTCGGGTATCGGCGTGACGACGATCGGTCACACGGATGACCTCGTCGTTGCCGCAGCACGAGCCCAGCTGGGCGAGTTGACGCACGGTCTGTTCACGATCACGCCCTACGAGGGCTACGTCCGAGTCGCCGAACTTCTCGCCGAGCACACTCCAGGGGATTTCGCGAAAAAGTCGCTTCTTGTGAATTCCGGCGCCGAGGCCGTGGAGAACGGCGTCAAGATCGCCCGCAAATTCACCGGTCGCAAAGCGGTTGCGGTGCTCGACCACGCTTTCCACGGCCGCACCAACCTCACGATGGCAATGAACTACAAGTCGATGCCGTATGGACTCGGATTCGGACCGTTCGCCGGCGACATCCACCACGCTCCCAATTCGTACCCGTACCACGACGGGCTCTCCGGCGCGGATGCCGCAGCCCGCACGATCGCCTTCCTCGACAAGACTGCGGGCGCATCCGACCTGGCATGCCTTGTCGTCGAGCCGATCCAGGGCGAGGGCGGATTCATGGTGCCCGCTGACGGTTATTTACCCGCGCTGCAGAAGTGGTGCACGGACAACGGAATCGTGTTCATCGCCGATGAGATTCAGGCCGGCATGGCACGCACGGGAAAGTACTTCTCGAGCGAGCACTTCGGACTCGTACCGGACCTCGTGCTGTCTGCGAAGGGCATCGCGGGCGGCCTGCCGCTCGCGGCCGTCACGGGTCGCGCCGAGATCATGGATGCGTCGCACCCCGGCGGACTCGGTGGGACTTTCGGCGGAAACCCGGTCGCCGCGGCGGCAGCTATCGCCGTTTTCGAGTCGATCGAGTCGAAAGGATTGCTTGCGGAAGCGAACCGCATCGAGGGAACGCTCAAACCGGAATTGCTGCGGCTTCAGAAGAAGTTCGACATCATCGGCGACGTCCGAGGAATCGGAGCGATGATCGCGATCGAGTTCGTGCAAGCGGGAACCGGCGCGACCACCAAGGAGCCCAACTCCGCCGCCGTCACCGCGATTTCGCGTTACGCGTTCGAGCACGGCGTGATTCTGCTCACGGCAGGCACGTACGGAAATGTCATCCGGTTCCTGCCGAGTCTCGCGATCAGCGACGCTCAATTGATGGATGCCTTGAGCGTGATCGAGGACGCGCTCGCGACTCTGTGAGCGACGCGGCGAAAGCCTCTCTCCCTGCGCAAGCGCTGTCTAAGCGCCATGCGCTCCGCGCGGACGGTGTCGTGGAACTCGCGACGATCGAGCGAAGCGGGCTCGACGAGTCGCGTCACCTCGGCGCGGCGGTAAGCATCAATGCGAACGGTGACGTTCTCGAATCGCTCGGCGACATCGATGCTCTCGTATACCCGAGATCGTCGCTCAAGCCCTTCCAGGCGATCGCGGTCTTGCGTTCCGGAGTCGCGCTCGAGGGCGCACACCTCGTGCTCGCGACGGCAAGCCATTCGGGAACCCCCGAGCACGTGAACGTGGTCGCCGAAATCCTCGAACGCGCGGGCCTCACGGAGGACGCGCTCCAGTGTCCTCTCGATTGGCCGGGCGATGCGGATGCCGCGGCTCTCGCGCGCACGCAAGGCGCACGGCGGCGCATCACCATGAATTGTTCCGGAAAGCACGCCGCATTCCTTCTCGCGTGTGTCGAGAACGGCTGGCCGAGCGACAATTACCTCGACCCGGAGCATCCGCTGCAAGTGCGCATTCGCGAAACGATTCGCGAGTTCACCGGGGAGCCTGTCGGGCACCTCGGGATCGACGGATGCGGCGCGCCGCTTTTCGCCGTGAGCCTGCGCGGCCTCGCGACCGCGTTTTCCCGCCTCGCGCGCGGAGTCACCGCGTCGGGCCCCGATCCGGATGCCGCACGGCTCGTGGATGCGATCCGCGCCCACGCGTGGGCGATCGAGGGCCCCGGCCGCCCGAACACGGTCGTCATTGAAGAGTCGGGCCTCATGTGCAAGGGCGGCGCAGAGGGAGTCATCGCCATGAGTGCGGCCGACGGAACCGCCGTGGCCATGAAGTCTCTCGATGGAAGCCACCGTGTCACGAGCCTCGTCGCGCTCGAACTGCTCGCGCGTGCCGACGCGATTCCGCGGGCCGAAGCCGACAGGGTCTCCGCGCTCGTCACCGAATCGGTGCTCGGCGGCGGCGTGCCGGTTGGTCGCATCCGGGTCGCGTTCTAGGTTTCCGGTCCGCCCTTCAACTCGATGCTGATCTGGTCGGCATCGAGGTTCACGAGCGCCTGGGCGATACTTTCGGCGCTGAAGGCGCCGACATCCCGCGCATCCAGCAACGCCTTTCGCTGCGCCTCGATCCCCCTCAGCGCTGCCTCTTTCGACGAGTGCCGGCTTTCGAGTGGCGTCGGATCATGCTCGTTCGCGCGTGCCGCCGCCGAGCGCATCATCGCGAGCAGGTTCGCGCGTTCCTCCGTGAGCACTGCTTCGTCGGTTCTCGCCGGTTTGAGCCAGCGGACGAGCGCGGCGAGACTGCCGCCCTGCAGCACGAGAGAGCCGGCCGCCACGGTGAAGGCGATGTGTACGAGCAAGGAACGATGCGGGGCGTCTCCGGGCAGGGTCTGCGCCGCGGCGAGCGTGATTGCTCCGCGCATCCCGGCCCAGACAAGGATGCCGCCCTCGCGCCAGCCGAGCGGCGCCGCCGTGAAATAGTCGAGGTCGAAGAGAGCGCGACGCGTGAACTTTTTCGCTCGTTCGATGCGCCCGGATGCCGGTACCGGGCGCACTGTTCCATCGCGACCGGCACGCGGCTGCGGGGACTCCAGCCACTCCTCCATCACTTTCAATCGCGGCTTGCTGCGGACGCCCCGCCGAGCACGATTCCGAAGCGCGACAAGCATCGGCGCGATGAATGCGACGCGCACGAAAAGAGTGAGCACGAGCGCACCCGCCGCAATCGCGAGGGCGATGCCGATGCCGACGCTTTCACGCTCGACGTCCGCGACGATCCCGGCGAGCTCGAGGCCCATGATCAGGAAGATGGCTCCTTCGAGGACGAGCTCCACGGTGTGCCAGTTCTGGCTGTCGGAGAGACGATGCTGCGGAGAGAGCCGGCGTGCCGCGCCATGCCCGGTGATGAGGCCGGCGACAACCGCCGCGACGAGCCCGGACGCCCCGAGCAACTCCGCAGGCACGGAGGCGAGGAACGGTACCGTGAACGAAATGACGGTATTCACCGTCGAATCGGTCACTCTCGAGCGCACCCACAGGTTCGCAAATCCGACTGCGCCGCCGAGCGCCGCCGCGACCGCCACGGAGTACGCGAACGTCCCCACCACATTCCACAGCGAAATCGATGCGGCGGTCGCGACGATCGCGGTGCGCAACAGCACGAGCGCAGTCGCATCATTCAGGAGGCTCTCGCCGTTCAAGACGGACACCACTCGGCTCGACACTCCGACACGCTTGACGATCGACACGGCGACGGCATCCGTCGGACTCACGATCGCACCGAGGGCGATCCCCCACCAGATTCCGAGGTCCGGCACGAGCCAGGCGAAAAACACCCCGAGCACGACGGCCGACACCACGACGAGTGTGATCGACAGTGCGCTGATTGCCGTGAACTCGCGACGGAAATTCATCACCGGCATCGATACGGATGCCGAATAGAGCAAAGGCGGCAGGATCCCGATGAGGATCCACTCCGGATCGATCGACACGACCGGCATGAACGGGAGGATGCTGACGACGATTCCGACGATTACGAGGATGAGCGGCGCGGGGATGCGCAATTTCGGCGCCAGCGCAGCGGATCCGGCGACCACGAGCAACGCGCCGACAGCGACGATGACAGTCTCCATCTGAGCAGTCTCCTTGCGGTCGTTACTCGCGGTCCATAGTGAGCCACACCGTGGTCTCTCCCGGGAGCTCGTCGGATACGGGCTCGGAAGTCAAGGCGCGCGTCGCCCGGGGCAGCGGCACGATGCCGGTTCCGAAGTTCGCGATCACCGTCACGCTCCCGTTGCGGAACGCGACGACCTCGGGAGGGAATCCGCGCAGCCATTCGACGGAACCGACCCCGAGCGAGTTCTGCGCGCGCAGCGCCAAAGCGGATCGATACAGTTCGAGGGTCGAGCCCGACTCCCCCTCTTGAGCATCACGCGCATATCCTGCCCAGTCCGCGGGTTGCGGCAACCAGCTCTTGCCCGTCGGGCTGAAGCCGTACGCGGGCGACCCCGCCTCCCAGGGGATCGGCACTCGGCATCCGTCGCGACCGTAGCGCTTGTGGTTCGTGCGGAACCACGTCGGATCCTGCCGGGCGGAGTCGGGCAACTCCATGTCCTCCGGGAGGCCCAATTCCTCGCCTTGATAGATGTAGGCGCTGCCGGGCAAGGCGAGCATGAGCAGTGTCGCCGCGCGTGCACGGCGCAATCCCGTCACGCGATTCGGCTTGTCGGGTGATTTCGGGCCGATCCCGTCGCCTTGAGGATTCGCTGTCGTGATCGCGAGCCTCGTCGCATGGCGAACGACGTCGTGGTTGGACAGCACCCACGTGCTGGGCGCCCCGACCTTGCCGAATGCCGCCAACGAACCCTTGATGACCTTGCGAATGGCGGATGCGTCCCATGCGGTACCGAGGTAGTCGAAATTGAACGCCTGATCCATTTCATCCGGCCGCACCCAGTGGGCGAGCTTCGACAGCGGATTCACCCACGCTTCCGCGACGAGCACGCGCTCACCGGGATACTCGTCCAGGAGCGAGCGCCAGTCGCGGTAGATCGCGTGAACCCCCGGTTGCGCCCAATACGGCGGATCTTCGACGTGGCCGCCCATGCTCGCGATGCCTTTCGGCGGCGAGTAGTCGGGAAGCCCGGCCTTCTTGATGAGCCCGTGGGCGACATCCACTCGAAATCCGTCTACTCCGCGATCCAGCCAAAACCGGAGGATGCCGTGGAACTGTTCGCGCACCCAGGGATTCTCCCAATCGAGATCGGGTTGCGAAGTGTCGAACAAGTGCAAATACCACTGGCCCGGCGTGCCGTCCGGGCGGTCCACGCGAGTCCAGGCGGGGCCGCCGAATACCGAATCCCAGTTGTTCGGCGGCAGCGCTCCCCCCGGCCCTTTGCCGTCGCGGAACAAATACCGCGCTCGCTCGGGGCTTCCTTCCGGAGCCCGAAGCGCTTCCTGGAACCACTCGTGCTGACTCGAGGTGTGGTTCGGCACGAGATCAACGATCACCCTGAGTCCGAGTCGATGCGCCTCCGCCACGAGCTCGTCGAAATCGGAGAGCGCGCCGAATCGCGGATCCACATCGCAATAGTCGGCCACATCGTATCCGGCATCGTTTTGCGGAGACGTATAGAACGGCGAAAGCCACACGGCGTCGACGCCGAGAGCGCTCAACGCGGTGAGTCTCGACGTGATCCCCGGCAAGTCGCCCAGACCGTCCCCGTCTGAGTCGGCGAACGACCTCGGATACACCTGGTAAATGACCGCGGACCGCCACCACTCGGAAGAAACCATGTCCTCCACCCTACCGACGGCAGGATGGACGTCAGCGCCGCGCTACGTCGAATGCGCCGCCTCGGATGCTCGCCGTCAGGACGCGCCGAGGAGGACCGTCTGGTATTGGGCTCCGTACCGCTGCTCTTCGCCTTGCGTCAGAGTGCGGAACGACTTCGTGGTCTTGAACGTCGCTTCGCTCGGGAAAATCATCAGATTGCGGGCGAGATCCTGCGGAATCGTTCCGATTTCGGGCTGCCGCACGTCGATGGGCGAAATGAAGCTCGTCTCGGCCGCCACTTTCACCGCGTGAGCGCGATCGTAGTAGAAATTGACGAAAGTCTCCGCATTGCCACGATGCGTCGAGCCGATCGGGATGACGGCCACGTCACTCCACAGAACGCCCCCGGGTTGCGGAATCGCGAAGTCCCACTGGTCGCCTGCCTCCTGATTGATCTGCATGATATCGCCGACGCGCGCGATCGCGGCCACCGTCGTGCCGTTCTTCAGGTCTTCCTTGTACTTGTTTCCCTTGATGCTCTGAATCTGGCCGCTGTTGACTTGATCGCGCAGCGTGTTGACGGCCGCGGAGAACTCCGCATCCCCCCACGAGGCATCGGAAATGTCGACTCCCGCGTCGAGCATGATGAGGCCGAGAGTGTCGCGCATGGCCGACATCACGCCCACTTTGCCCTTGAGCGCCGGATCCCACAAGTCGGAGACGGTCGTGAGCCCCCCGGGGATCGCCGCCTTGTTCCAGGCGATACCCGTGAAGCCGCTGCGCCACGGGAGCGAGAAGCGGCGTCCTGGATCGAAAGTGGCGTTCTGGAACTGGAGCCGGACGTTTTCGAAGTTCGTGATCTTCTCGCGCTCGATCTCCTGCAGATATCCGAGATTGATCCAGCGTGCCGCCATCCATTCGCTCAGGACGCAAGCATCCGCACCGATGTCCTGACCCATCTTGAGCTGGTTCTTGACCTTGCTGTAGTACACGTTGTCGTCGCTCACCGCGTTCGAATACGTCACTTCAATGCTCGTCGAGTCGGTGAAGCTGCTCAGCAGGGGAAAATCTTCGCCGGTCGTGTTCCGGTACGTGTCGCGGCTGTCGAACCGCAGCGACTTCTGGGTGTCCGACTTGTCCACGGCAGCGGCCGGCTTCGGAGCCGTACCGCTCGAACACGCGGCGAGCAAGAGCGCCGACGCGCCTAATCCTGCGCCTTGAAGGACAGTTCTCCTCGACAGTGAGCCTTGCATCATGCGCTTTCCCTAACGGCATAGTGACCGGGCGCTTAAATACCCCTGTCTGATAGTGGCACAGCCCACTGCGCCCCCTCCCCACCAAAACGGGGTACATCCGCACCCCAGTCCGGGGGCAGTCGAAGCAGTTGTCGGCCGAATCAGCGAAACAGGCTCGACACGGCGTCGCGGAAGGCGATCGTGTGGCGTTCGATGTCGTCCGGCGACGTCGTCGGGCACATGAGCGCCATATTGTGAAACGGCGTGATGAGGATCCCGCGGTTGAGAGCGTGGAGATGCAAGTACTGCTGCAGCTCGAAATCATCGGCCGCGGCGGCTTCTGCACCGTCGCGTGGCGCGGTCGCCCGAAAACTGTATTCGGACCTGGCCCCGAGCTGGGTCACTTGCCAGGGCACGGAGAATTCGTCGATCGTCGACTGGACCCCTACGGTCCACTCGGTCGCCCTCGCGGTCATGCTGGCGAACGCCTCATCGGTCAGCACCTCCGAGAGCGTCGCGCGGATGCCCGCGAGCGACAGCGCGTTCCCGGCGAGCGTGCCGCCGACGCCCCCGACGTCGATGTCCTCCAGATCGAGACTGGCTCGGGCGCGCTCGGCGAATTCGGCGGACATGCCGAATGCGCCAGCGGGAATACCGCCGCCGATGCTCTTCCCGACGACGACCGCATCCGGAGACAGCCCGAGCGCCGTGGTCATTCCGCCTGGCCCCGCGCTGATCGTATGCGTTTCATCGATGATGAGGATCACGCCGTATCGCGAGCACAATTCCCGCACGGCATCGTGATAACCCTCCTCGGGAAGAACGATTCCAATGTTGGTGAGGGCAGGCTCGATGAGCATTGCCGCGACGTCTCCCGAACGCAAGACAGCCTCGAGCGCCTCCACGTCGTTGAACGGGACAACCGCCGTCGTTTCCGAAGGCGGGACGGGGGCCCCGATGTTCCCGCGACGCTCAACGACGGCACCGGTCGCGTCGAGGGTCGCGAAAGCCTCATCGACCGAACCGTGATAGCAATAATCGTGAACGAGGATCCGACGCCGCCCGGTCACGTGCCGCGCGTACCGGATGAGGCTTCGATTGGCATCCGTCGCGGAAAGGGTGAATTGCCAACTCGGGACGCCGAATCGGTCCGTGAGCAATTGGGCCGCCACAGCTGCGTCTTCCGTCGGGAGCATGAACGTCGATCCCGTTGCCAGTCGCTTCGTGATGGCCGCGACGGATGCAGGGGGCGCGTGACCGCACATGGCACCCGTATCGCCGAGGCACAAGTCGACGTGGTCGATTCCGTCAACGTCCGTGAAGTGCGCTCCCGCCGCTTCCTTCACGAAGACGGGCCACGGGCCGGGCCACTTCGCCATCCACAACATGGGAACGCCATCCGGAAGATGAGGCACGGCCGCATGCCACAATTTCTCGGACTCGGGCCGCGCCGAACGGAAAACCTCGATTTCCCGGTACCACAATTCCGCGAGCCGGTCGCGATCCTGGAATCCAGTCATGAGAGCATCGCCGCGCGGATCATCCGCCGTTCGCGGCAAGCTTCTTCCGTTTCATCGCCGAGGAAATCTGCGAAATCAGGACGAGCACGATCGCGAGGATGAACACCGCGGAGGCGATGACGTTCGCTTCCGCCGGGATTCCCCGCGCCGCCGAAATGTAGATGTACTTCGGGAAGGTGCTCGTGGTCCCCGCATTGAAGTTCGTGATGATGAAGTCGTCGAAGCTGAGCGCGAACGACAGCAACGCGGCGGCGATGATGCCGGGCAGCAAAAGCGGGAACGTGATTCTCCAGAACACCTGGTTCGGCGAACCGTAGAGATCGCGACCGGCCTCCTCCAGCGCCGGATCGAGGGTCGACACGCGCGCCTTCACCGTGACCACGACGAAGCTCACGCAAAACATCGTGTGCGCGATGATGATGGTGCCGAGTCCCTTCTCGACGCCTGCGCCGAGGAACTCGGAAGCGAGTCCCGCCCCCAGCACGACCTCGGGAGTCGCCATGGGCAGGAACAGCAAGAGGCTGATGGCCGACCGGAACCGGAATCGATAACGCACGAGAGCGATCGCGATCATCGTGCCGAGCACGGTCGCGGCTATCGTCGCCGTGACGCCGATGATGAGACTGTTGCCGAAAGCGACGCACACATCGATTTGGTCGCACACGTTCAACCACTTGTCGAACGTGAAACCGCGCCAGACGATGTTGGACTTCACGGAGTTGTTGAACGAGAACACGAAGGTGTACGCGATCGGAATGAGCAGAAACACGAGCGCGAGGATCGCGTACAGCGGCAGCAGCCAGTTGCCCAGACCGAGGCGCACGCCCCGGCGTGGGGATTGCCGAGGAGTGGTCACGGCATCCGTGACGGCGAGACCTTCCTGAAGAGTCACAGCAGATCCTCCGTACCGCTCCGTTTGACGTACACCGTCACCATCACGAGGATCACGGCCATCAGGATGATCGAGAGAGCTGCGGCCGCGGGATAGTTCAGCGTCACGAGGAAGTTGCTCTCGATCACGTTCCCGATCATTTGCGTGCCCGTCCCACCGAGGAAGTCGCGACTCGCGTTGATGTAGTCACCCGCGGCCGGAATGAAGGTCAGGAGCACGCCCGACACGATTCCCGACATCGAGAGCGGCACGGTGACCTTGAAGAACGTCATCGACGGTTTCGAGTACAAGTCGCTTCCGGCCTCGAGCAGTCGCGTATCCAATCGCTCGAGCGTCGAGTACAGCGGCAGCGTCATGAACGGGATGAAGTTGTACGTGAGTCCGAAAATGACAGCGGCCGGCGTCCCCGTGAAGTGCGCATCCGGTGCCATGAGCGAGAGCGCCTTGAGCCCCGAGATCACGAAGGATTCATCGGACAGCAGCGACTTCCACGCCAGCGTGCGCAGCAGGAAGCTGATGAAAAACGGTGCAATCACGAGCACGAGCATGAGGTTTTGCACGAGCGGCCACCGTCGCGCGGTCACGCCGATGAAGTACGCGAGCGGATAGCTGAACAGCAGCGCGAAGATCGTCGCGAGAATCGCGTATCCGAACGAGCGGAAAATGTGCTCGCCATAGGTGTTCACGACATCGACGTAGTTCTCCCACTTGAACGCCGTCTGGTACTCGCCGATGTCCCCGAACGGAATGGGCTGCTGGAACGAAGTGATCACGAGCGAGACAAGCGGAACGAGGAAGAAGAGCATCAGGTAGAGGATGCCGGGCAGCAGCAAGAGCAAGGCGATTCGGCTTTTGCGCCGGGGAGCCTGCTCCTTCGCAGTACCTGTGGCGAATGCGCTGAAGGCCACGGTCAGGACTCCTCGAGCTCCGACATGAGCGCGCGGCGCTTCTGCACGGCGATGCTCGCCGTATCCGCGTCCGCGGGGAATCGGGGCGTCGCGCCCGGTTCGTCCTCGAGACCGAACCCGTGATCGACATCCCAGCTGACCCACACTTCAGCACCCTCGCCGGCGAGCGGCCCGAACGTCGTGTTCTGCTGGAACACGGTGACCTTGTCGATCCCCGGAATAGCGATCGTGTATTGCGTGCTCACTCCGCTGAAGGACACGTCGATGATGCGGCCGGGGCCGAGCGAATTGGTGCCGGCCTCCTTCTTCGGCGCGTTCTTGTGCAAATGGAGTTTCTCCGGGCGGACCCCGACGGTCACTTCACCCTTGTGACGCTGGGCGCGTTTGGTCGGAATCGTGATCTTGGTTCCCTCGACATCGACCGTGATGCTGTTGCTCGTCGAGCCCGAGACGTGCCCGGTGAACAGGTTCGACTGGCCGAGGAAGTTCGCCACGAACGCCGTGCGCGGAAGTTCGTACAGTTCTTCAGGTGCGCCGAGTTGCTCGATCTCGCCTTTGTTCATGACGGCGACCGTGTCGGCCATCGTCATGGCTTCCTCCTGGTCGTGGGTCACGTGGACGAACGTCAGACCGACCTCTTCCTGAATGGATTTGAGTTCGAGTTGCATTTGTCGACGCAACTTCAAGTCGAGCGCTCCGAGCGGTTCGTCGAGAAGCAAGAGCGCCGGTCGATTCACGATCGCGCGTGCGAGCGCGACGCGCTGCTGCTGCCCGCCGGAAAGCTGTTGGGGCTTGCGCGTCGCGAGATGATCGAGTTCGACGAGCACGAGCGCTTCGTGCGCCTTGCCGATCGGGTCCTCGATCTTCCGCCTCCGCAGACCGAACGCGACGTTCTCGAGCACCGTCATATGGGGGAACAGGGCGTAGCTCTGAAACACCGTGTTGACTTGCCGCTGGAAGGGCTTGAGCTTTGTGACGTCCTTCCCTCCGATCAGGATCGACCCCTCGGTGGGATCCTCGAGCCCCGCGACGAGCCGCAGCGTCGTCGTCTTGCCGCACCCGGATGGCCCGAGCAAAGCGAAGAACGAACCAGCCGGAATCGTCAGGTCAAGATGTTCGATGGCGGTGAAACCCGGGAATCTCTTTTGGATTCCCACCAGTTCGAGGTCGGCCCCGCTCTCTGCGAAAGTCCCGGATGCCACCCTAGGCCCCGAGGAGAATCGCCTGGAACTGGGAGTTGTACTTCTGATCCTCGGCCGAACTCAGGCTCCGGAACACGTGAGCGTTCGCGAGCGTGGCATCGGACGGGAAGATCAACTGATCGTTCGCGAGATCCGGGTCGAGCGCCATCATGGCATCCTTCGTGCCGGCAACCGGCGGGATGTAGTTGACGTACGCGGCGACTTGCGCGGCAACCTCCGGGTCGTAGTAGTAATTGATGAGCATCTCGGCGTTCTTCTTGTGCTCGGATCCGATCGGGATGAGGAAGTTGTCGTTCCACAGCGTCCCGCCCTTGCTCGGGAGGGAAAACGCCCAGTGGTCGCCCGCTTCGAAGTTGAGCTGGGTGATGTCGCCCGACCACACGATCGCGGCGAGCGTGTCGCCGTTCTGGAGGTCCTCCTTGTAGGAGTTGCCCTTGATGTTGCGGATCTGCCCGTTCGAGACTTGCGTCTGCAGGACATCGATCGCGGCGCTGAATTCGCTGTCGCCCCACTTGCCGTCGATCTGGGTGCCCAGATCCTGCATGATGCAACCCATGGTGTCGCGCATTTCGGAGAGCACGCCCACGCGCCCCTTGAGCGACGGATCCCACAAATCGGAGACGGACGTGAGTCCGCCGGGGAGCTGATCCTTGTTCCAGGCGATTCCCGCGAAGCCGCCCTGCCACGGCAGGGAGTACTTGCGACCGGGGTCGAATGAGACATTCGCGAGCTCGGGGACGAGGTTCTTCTTGTTCGGGATCATCGCGTCGTCGAGTTCTTGCGTGTACCCGAAGCGAATCCACCGGTCGACCATCCAGTCGGTCAGGCACACGGTGTCGCAACCGATGTCCTGTCCGAGTTTCAACTGGTCCTTGACCTTGCCGTAATACGTGTTGTTGTCGTCGACGGCTTCCGTGTATGTGGCCTTGATCCCCGTTTGCTTCTCGAACGCTTCGAGTGTCGGGTAGTGGCCGTCGTCATCGACATCGAGGTACAACGCCCAGTTGTCCCAACGGACGATCTTGTCCGTATCGGACTTGTCCTTCGCCGCTTTCGGCTTTTCAACGGCGCCCGTGGAGCAGGCCGCGAGCGCGAGCGCGCTTGCCCCGACTCCTGCACCCTTCAGCATGTTGCGTCGCGAAAACTGTGCGCGCTGGGCCTGGATGACAAGGCTGCGAATGAACGGATCTTCGGGCAGTGGTTTGGTCATGAGAACACGACTCCTTACGACTGGTGCATTTCGGGGCGGGGACAACTTTGTTCCGTGTGGGTTGATACTGCCACACACCGACACAAAAAAACACCAGAAAGGTTCCGAAACAACGACATTCGACCCACAATGTGACGAAATCAGTACCTGAATGACCCAAAACAGTGCGGAATCCATCGTGCGGGCCGAGTAAAGTAAGAGCATCAGAACGCAACGATGCGTCGTCGGCGCGGCAGTTCCTGCCGATGCCGCAGATCCGATCCGCTGGGCAGGAGAACAATGAAGATCGCCATCCCCAAGGAGATCAAGAACAACGAATTCCGGGTCGCCATCACCCCGGCCGGTGTTCACGACCTCACCGCAAACGGCCACGAGGTGATCGTCGAAACCGGCGCCGGTCTTGGATCATCCATCACCGACGCGGAATATTCGGCCGCTGGAGCCACCATCGCGGCGACCGCGGCGAAGACCTGGGCCGCCGCCGACATGTTGCTCAAAGTCAAGGAGCCGATCCATTCGGAGTACGGCTACTTCCGCGACGATCTTCTGATCTTCGCCTACCTTCACTTGGCGGCAGAGCCCGAACTCACGGCCGCGCTCGTGTCGTCGGGGGTCACCGCGATCGCCTACGAAACCGTTCAATTGCCCAGTCGAGCCCTGCCCTTGCTCGCGCCCATGAGCGAAGTCGCCGGTCGGCTGGCTCCCATCGTGGGTGCCAATGCCATGCTCAAACCTCAGGGCGGGCCCGGATTGCTGGTCCCCGGAGTTCCCGGCACCTATCCTGCGAAAGTCGTCGTGCTCGGGGGCGGAGTCGCCGGCACGAACGCGGTTTCGGTTTCCGTCGGCCTCGGCGCCGACGTCACGGTGCTCGACACGAACCTGCAAAGGCTCAAGGAACTCGATGAGATCTATGCCGGTCGCGTGAAGACCATCGCGTCGAACGGGTTCGAGATCGAGCGTGCACTCCTCGGCGCCGACCTCGTGATCGGCTCCGTTCTCGTCCCCGGCGCGAAGGCGCCGAAACTCGTCAGCAACGATCTTGTCTCGCGGATGAAGCCCGGTAGCGTGCTCGTCGATATCGCCGTCGATCAGGGCGGTTGCTTCGCAGACTCGCATCCGACGACTCACGACGACCCGACTTTCGCCGTTCACGGTTCGCTCTTCTATTGCGTCGCGAACATGCCGGGCGCCGTACCCAATACGTCGACCTACGCCTTGACGAATGCGACCATGCCCTACGTGCGAGCGCTCGCCAACAAGGGATGGCATGACGCCCTCGTTGCGGACAACGCGCTCGCTCTCGGCCTCAACACGCACGGCGGCCACGTCGTCAACGAACCCGTGGCCACCGCACTGGGTTTCGATCACGTCACGCTGGCAACCGCGCTCGGCTGAATCGGCCCGATTCACCGTTCACGATCAGAAGTGTCGTGGAGTCGTCGCTTACCGGCGGCGGCATGTCGCGAGAGCGTGCGATCGAACGGA